>CAMQJB010000086.1 GCA_947002045.1 uncultured Collinsella sp. | reverse complement strand
CGCGCCCTTGAAGTTGAACGTCAGATTGTCCAAATGCGGCCCGCGCAGCGTCGGCTGGTCCGCCGTTCGGTAGAACGGCGGAACCTACACAGCCTGTGCCAGCTTCTCGGCTCGCTCGGCGGCGGCGAGCGCCTCGATCACGGTGCCGAGCTGGTCGCCCAGAAGGACGCCGTTGTAGGTGGAGTTGAAACCGATGCGGTGGTCGGTCACGCGGTCCTGGGGCTGGTTGTAGGTACGGATCTTCTCGGAACGGTTGCCGTGGCCGATCTGGCTCTGGCGCTCGGCGCCGAGCTCGGCCTGCTGCTTCTCGAGTTCCATCTCGTACAGACGGGCACGCAGCATCTGCATGCAGACCTCGCGGTTCTGGATCTGGGAGCGCTGCTCCTGCGACTGCACCACGGTGTTGGTGGGCAGGTGAGTGATACGCACGGCGGAGTAGGTGGTGTTAACGCACTGACCGCCAGGGCCCGAAGCGCAGTAAGTGTCGATACGCAGGTCGGACTGGTTGATCTGGACGTCAATCTCCTCGGCCTCGGGAAGCACTGCGACGGTTGCCGTGGAGGTCTGGATGCGGCCCTGAGACTCGGTCTTGGGAACGCGCTGGACACGGTGCACGCCGGACTCGAACTTCATGACGGAGTAGACGCGGTCGCCCTCGACCTTGAACTCGATGGACTTAAAGCCGCCGGCCTCGCTGGGGCTGGAATCGAGCACGGTGGTCTTCCAGCCACGCGACTCGCAAAAGCGCTGGTACATCTTGTACAGGTCGCCGGCGAAGATGGCCGCCTCGTCGCCACCGGCGGCGGAGCGGATCTCGACGATGGTGTTCTTGTCGTCGTTGGGGTCGCTCGGGATGAGCATGTACTTGATATCTTCCTCGAGCTGGGGAAGCTTGGCCTCGTTTTCGGAGATGTCCATCTGGAGCATCTCCTTCTCATCGGCATCGGTAGTATCGTGGAGCATTTCCTTGGCAGCCTCGATGTCGTCGAGCGCGCCGATGTACTCGCGCGAGGCAGCAATGAGGTCGGACTGGTGCGCGTACTCCTTGTTGAGACGCGTGAACTCCTTGATGTCGGAGGCGACGGCCGGGTCGGACAGCTTCTTCTCGAGCTCCTCGTAGGCCTTGATGATCTTTTCGAGCTTGTCGCGCATGGCAGGACTCCTTTATATGCGTGAAGATGAAAATCGGCAGAATGATGGGGCGCATGGCGCCACTGCGGGGGTAAGCCCAGCTAGAACATGTCGATCTTCAGATACATGCGCATCCCTTCGTGTATGGGGTACATAGTTGCGGTCTAACCCATACATGATAGCGTGCGCAGGCAAACCTGCATATAACCCGCACGGAATGATTGGTGCAAACAAACCTGACCCCATTGCACCAAGAGCTTGTTTTTGGCTAGAGCGTTTGGAGTAGAGCGACGAGGAAGCGGATACCCTGGAGGTAGGCGCGGCGGGTGATGCGCTCGTTGGTGCCGTGGACGCCGCGATCACACTCGTCGTCATCAACCACAAAGGCCGAGAAGCGAATGCACTCAGGGCAAATGTGCTGGTAGTTGGCAGCGTCGGTCGCACCGATCACGGTCGAGGGCACAATTGCCACTGGCTCGAATGATCCATTTTCCTCCGTCCCCTTTGGATCACGGAAATAGCGGGCGGCGATGGAGCGAACCGCCTCGAGGCCGGGGCCACCGATGCGCGGGGACGGCGAGGGTTCGGAGCTGCCGGGGCCTAGCTCCACTTCGACACGACCGGCAAGGTCCGCCCCGGCAACCGCCTCACGGCAGCGCGCCACAACGTCGGCCACGCTCGTGCCCTCGAGCATGCGGAAGTTGATGTTGGCCCACATATCCTGCGGCATTACGTTGGCGCCGGTGCTGCCACCCTCGATCTGCGTGGGTGCGCAGGTGGTCGTCACCAGCGGATAGAGCTTCTTGCTGGCGAGGCAATCGCGGACAATGGCGCCCCCGTTGGCGGCAATTTCATCCGCCGTGTAGAGCCCCAGCTCGACGAGCTGGGCGGCAAGTAAATCGGTCACGCGCGTCGGCCACTCGATATCGCAGATTGCGGTGATGGCACGGCTGAGCACCTCGAGCGACGTGCCGCCGTAGGGGTTAGAAGAATGACCACCCTCACTCTTCGTCTTGAGCACGATATCGGCATAGCCCTTCTCCGCGAGGTCGGCGTGCATGAGCCAACCCTCGCCCGCGCTGTACTCGGCATCCGAAACGATGCGGTAGTCGCCCTCGTCGATCAGGAACTCGAGCTCAACACCGCGCTCCTCGAGCGCGCGGCCGATGGCGCCTGCACCGTACTGCGTTGTCTCCTCGTCCTGGCCAAAGGCCAGGAACAGCGTGCGCTCGTGCTGCCAACCGTGCGCCAGCGCATACTCGACAGCCTCGAGAATGCCTGCGACCTGGTCCTTCATGTCGATCGCTCCACGGCCCCAGATGTAGGTGTCGTCCACGTGCCCGCTAAAGGGGGCGTGCGTCCAGTCGGCCTCGGTACCCGGCACCACGGGGACCACGTCCATGTGGCCCATGAGCATAACGGGCTTGAGGGCAGGGTCGGAACCGCTAAGTGTCACCAATAGCGAATGGTCGATAAGCTCGATCTCGCCCGCCGCAAATACGTGCGGCCAGGCCTGCTGCATATAGGCGCGCAGGTCGTCGAACGGCTGCCAGTCCATCGCCTCGGCATCCATGCTCGAGATGGTCGGAAATCAAAACCACCCCTAAAAGGGGTGGTTTGCTCTTAGGGTATAACCCTTGGA
>CAMQJB010000085.1 GCA_947002045.1 uncultured Collinsella sp. | reverse complement strand
GCAACAATGATGGCTTATACGCGTACGGCCCCGACGTCCTTCGTTTGAAAGAGTTCACGTACGAGGGCCTGCGTTTCGCGGTATCGCACTTCCGCGAGCGGCTGCCTTTGGGTGACGTCGACGTGGCCGTGTGCGGCCACACGCACCGCGCCATGATCGAGCGTCTTGATGGGTGCTTGGTGATCAATCCGGGATCGGCTTCATTGCCGCGCGGCATGCGCGGGCCCACCATCGCGCGTTTGATGGTGGAGGCGGGCCGAGTTCTCTCGGTCGAGATCATCGATTTATAGGGAGGGGCTGCGTATGTGCGCGGCCCTTTTTTCTTAGATGGGCGATGGGTTTAGAGACAAAGTTTTACGCTCATCGGCGCGAAGAAGCCTGTTTAAGGCGAGTTTTATTGCATCTGACCTGCGGTTTTATATCCATTGGGCAACGGGAAAATTTTTTTGAAAAAAGTTCTTGCGTCCATCGTTGTTCTCTGTGTATACTAATCCCCGCAGCAAGGAGCACAAGCGAATTGCCTGCCTGGGGAGTTAGCTCAGTTTGGTTAGAGCGCCGGCCTGTCACGTCGGAGGTCGCGGGTTCGAGCCCCGTACTTCCCGCCAACGCAATTAAAGCCACGTCTTCGGACGTGGCTTTTTGCGTTTGATGCACTTTGTTTCGATAGAACGATCGCCCTGGTGCATCTTCGCCCAGAATCCCCGCGCCTTCGGGAACGCAAGTAAAATCTAATAAGTATATCTGTCTGAACAACAGCTTTGTTGCGCAACACCTGTTCTACGAGACAGGGGGTTAGGTTATACTAAATTGCACTGTGCGCCGCATCTGATGCATTTCGCTCCAAGCGCGGCACTCAGTGGATATCCGATTTACCATTTGGATGTCCTGGCGGTCATTTAGCGTCTCGACACAAGCTCGGCCCCGGAGCTCGTTCGAGCTGTTCGTATTCCTTGAAAGGGGAAAAATGGACATATCGAGGAAGACTGATTACGCCCTTCGTATGCTGGCGATGCTTGCCGAGGATCCGGAGTGCTTACTTTCTGTTCGCACCGCTGCCGAAGAGGTCAATGTTCCGTATTCGTTTGCCCGCTCGATTCAGCACGGTTTGGTCCAGGCCGGTATTGTGGAGAGCCTGCGTGGCGTCCACGGTGGCATGCGTCTCAAGGTCAGTCCGGACGACGTCACTATCCGCCAGGTCGTCGAGGCCGTTCAGGGTCCTATGGTTATGAACGATTGCACCGCGCCCGATGGTGACTGTGCGCGCATGGGCGCGTGCTGCTATCATCCCCTGTGGGCCGGAGCCCAGGCGTTGATGCGCGACTACCTCGATTCCGTTTCGCTCGGCGACATCGTCGCTCACCGCCAGTTCCCAGCCGTCGACCCCAAGTTTGCCGACCGCGATGCGTTTCCCGAGTACGCCGCCTGTGCGTGTGTTTGCCAGGAGAAATAACGCCGCATAAGGAGCATAGATATGATTCAGGACCCCTTTCGTTCGATGATTCGATCGGAAGGGGTCCTGCGCTATCGCGACCTTCCGTGGCGACGTACGCGTGACCCTTACATTATTTGGCTCTCCGAGGTCATGCTGCAGCAGACGCAGGTGCCGCGCGTGGAGACACGCATGCCGGCGTGGCTCGAGCGCTTTCCGACTGTGCAGGCACTTGCGCAGGCAGCACCCTCGGACGTTTTGGACGCTTGGCAGGGCATGGGCTACAACCGTCGTGCTCTGGCACTTCACAGGGCCGCACAGCAGCTTGTAGAGGACTGGGGCGGGGAGTTCCCGCGCGAGACGCGCGATCTGGTCGCCCTGCCCGGTATTGGGCCGGCGACGGCGCAGGGCATTCGGTCGTTCGCATTCGATCTTCCGGGCGTGTATCTGGAGACCAACGTGCGCACGGTCTTTCTGCACCATTTCTTTCCCGACGTGCCGGCTGTTCCCGATCGCGAGCTGGTGCCGCTGATCCAAGCTGCCTGTCCGGCGGCCCCCGGTGCGGCGGCGGACGAGATCGCGCCCTTTGCCGCGCCTCAAGACGATGCCGACACGCCGCGCGCGTGGTATTACGCATTGCTGGATTACGGCGCGTATCTTAAAAAGACACTGCCCAATCCGTCCAGGCGGTCGGCGGGCTATAGTCGTCAGTCCAAGTTTGAGGGCTCGCGCCGCCAAAAGCGCGCGCATATCGTGCGTATGTTGTTGGCAGCGCGCGATGGCCAGCCGGCGGGGATTACGCTTGCTGATGCCGTGGCGGGCGTTAACGAGATGGAAGCGGCGGCTGGGCGTGGGCCGGTCGAGCGCGACTTGATCGCGGGCATTCTAGCCGACCTGGAGCGTGAGGGCTTTTGCCGAGCTGAGGGCGATCGCTGGCTGAGCATCTAGCCTGTGCAAATCTGAAGAACAGGATTGTAAGGTTTAGATTTTCGGCATGAGGGCATCCTAAAGACGAGGCCGCTCGAAGCCTACGGGCGGCATGCGTTGAAGGGAAGTACACCTATGGATTTTGAGAATTCCCAAACCAAGAAGAACCTCGAGACCGCTTTTGCCGGTGAGTCCCAGGCACACACCAAGTATCGCTACTATGCCTCCAAGGCCAAGAAAGACGGCTACGTTCAGATCTCGAACATCTTTGCCGAGACGGCGGGCAACGAGTCCGAGCACGCCAAACTGTGGTTTAAGTATCTGCACGATGGCGCCGTCCCCGATACCCTGGACAATCTGCGCGATGCCGCCGCGGGCGAGAACTACGAGTGGACCACGATGTACGACGAGTTTGCCAAGACCGCCGAGGAGGAGGGCTTTGTCGAGATCGCCGAGAAGTTCCGTGGCGTCGCCGCCGTCGAGAAGGCCCACGAGGAGCGCTACAACAAACTCGTCGAGCGTATCGAGTCGGGCGAGGTGTTTGAGCGTGAGGGCGTGAAGGTGTGGAAGTGCCTGAACTGTGGGCACCTGCATGTTGGCGCCGAGGCGCCCGAGGTGTGCCCGGTGTGTAACCACCCCAAGGCGTACTTTGAAGAGCAGGTGGTGAACTACTAGCGTGTGGCGCTAGCGTGAGCTGGGCCGGGAGGGCCGGATTACCTTCCCTCCTCGCTCACGGCTTCGCAGGGTCGCGTTGAGGGAAGGTAGTCCGGCCCTCCCGGTCCGCTTTGGGTCGTCGCGTGCTCGTTACTGAAAAGCTGATAAGAAGTTTGTGTGCCGCCCCGATAGGGGCGGCACTTTTTTTGTGGGGTCCCGGTCTTGACAAAATTCGTCAATCTTTTGGTTTTGTTTTTGTGGGTTTGGGTGTTTCTCTTATAAAA
>CAMQJB010000084.1 GCA_947002045.1 uncultured Collinsella sp. | reverse complement strand
CGCGATTGGCGAAAATGCGTTGGTGGAAATGGTGAAAATTATATTGACGCTAACAGACGCCGAGCGCGCGGCGCGCAAGGCGGCGTCCGGGAGGGGCTGCTCCGTGCCGAAGTCGCAGGACGGCTGGGTCGAGGCGGTGCGCCAGCTCTACGTCGCGCGCAGGCTGGCCGTCGCGACGTCCACGTCCTGCGTGGCCTGCGCGAAGTCGATGCTCACGACGGCCCCGAGCGCCCTGAGGGAGCGGTTCAGGGGCCGCGAGCGGCCGAAGGACCTCATGCCGCTGCTCGCGCGCGGGAGGAAGGCGGGCGACGCGCTCGAGGAGAGCGTGCTGGCCTCGCTGCGGTCCGTCGCGGCGGTCTGGAAGGAGGCCCGCAGCCAGGTCGAGTCCCTCGACGAGCGCATCCGCGCGCTGCTGGAGGCGAACGCGCCCGCGCTGCTCGGCGTCGAGGGCTGCGGCACCACGACCGCCGCCGCCCTGGTCGTGGCCGCCGGCGACAACCCCGGCAGGCTGAAGGGCGAGGCGGCGTTCTCGATGATGTGCGGCGCCTCCCCGATCCCCGCGTCGAGCGGGAAGACGGACCGGCACAGGCTCAACCGCGGCGGCAACCGGCAGGCGAACTGGGCGCTCTACGAGATCGCGATCAAGCGCATGGCGTACGACGAGAGGACGAGGAGGTACGTGGCGAGGCGGACCTCCGAGGGGAAGTCCCGGCGGGAGGCGGTCCGCTGCCTGAAGCGCTACATAGCGCGGGAGGTGTACCACGTGCTCATGGACCCGAACCCCGACGGCGCCGCGCCGGAAGGCCCCGAGCTCGCGAAGATGCGCAAGGCGATGCGGGTGACTCAGAAGAAAGCCGCCGCGGAGCTCGGCCTGTCCGCAGCCACACTCGGGCACTTGGAACGGGGGAAACGGCGGTCGACGAAACTGGAGAGGAGGTATTACGAGCTCCTGTGCGAATTGGAGAGAGCGCTCCCGCAAACTGCCTCTTGACAACTTATAGGAGCGTCGGTTTTGTTGTATGTGCGAAAAGCGCCCCGCAACTGGCTCAATTCCAGTTGCGGGGCGCTTGCGTTTGCCCAGATAAAACCGACCAAAATAAACCTGTCCCTTTTTGGCAGGTTAGTCCCAGAAGCTGTCTTCTTCATCCTCGGACTTGGGTCCGCGGTCGACGTACATCTTATGGGTACGCTTCTCCATTACAAAGGCAAGAATCGCAAATAACAGGATGCCGCCGGCGAAAAGGATGGCAAAACCGGTGCGGGTGCCAAACAAAAAGGAAAAAACTGCGTCCATTGGGTGCCTTCTTGCGTAGTTGAGTTGGGTCGTAAACGCTCATAAGTATATACTTGCCCATACATGTACAAGGTTGCAACCTAAATGGAATGTATATCGCCGGAGGATCTAATGCTTGATATCAAGTTTGTTCGCGAGAACCCCGATGCCATCGATGTCGCCATGGCTAACCGCCAGACGTCTTGGGATCGCGAGAAGTTCTTTGAGCTCGACGACGAGCGTCGTGCCGTCATCACCGAGGTCGAGGAGCTCCAGGCTACGCGCAATGCCGAGTCCAAGAAGATCGGCGCCCTGATGAAGGAGGGCAAGAAGGACGAGGCCGAGGCCGCCAAGGAGGCCGTGCGCGCCGTCAACGAGAAGATTGACGGTCTGGCCGAGCGTCGTACTGCCCTCGAGCAGGAGCAGTACGACTTCATGGCTCACCTGCCCAACATTCCTTGCGAGGCCACGCCGTACGGCAAGGACGAGGACGAGAACATCGAGCGCCGTCGTTGGGGCACCCCGCGCGAGTTCGACTTCGACTTTAAGCCGCACTGGGATCTGGGCACCGACCTGGACATCCTCGACTTCGAGCGCGGCAACAAGCTCTCCGGCAGCCGTTTTACCGTTCTCGGTGGCGCCGGCGCCCGCCTGGAGCGCGCCCTCATCAACTTCTTCCTCGATACGCACACCAGCCGTGGCTTTAAGGAGTGGTGGCCGCCTATCGTCGTCAAGCGTCAGACCATGTTTGGCACGGGTCAGCTGCCCAAGTTCGAGGATGACGCCTATCACGTCTCGGGCGACAACTTCCTGATCCCTACCGCCGAGGTCGTGCTCACCAACCTGCACGCCGGCGAGGTCCTCGATGCCGACACCCTGCCGCGCCGCTACACCGCCTTCACCCCCTGCTTCCGTGAGGAGGCCGGTTCCGCCGGTCGCGACACCCGCGGCATCATCCGTCAGCACGAGTTCGACAAGGTCGAGATGGTCAAGTTCGCTAAGCCGGAGGAGTCCGACGATGAGCTCGAGAGCATGACCGCCGAGGCCGAGTACCTGCTGCAGCAGCTGGGCCTTCCGTATCGCGTGATTAGCCTGTGCACCGGCGACTTGGGCTTCTCTGCCCGTCAGACCTACGACGTCGAGGTCTGGCTGCCGAGCTACAACGCCTACAAGGAGATCAGCTCCTGCTCCAACTGCGGTGACTTCCAGGCTCGCCGCGCCAACATCAAGTATCGCGACCCCGAGAACTTCAAGGGTTCGCGCTACCTGCACACCCTCAATGGTTCCGGCCTGCCGGCCGGCCGCACCATGGCTGCCATTCTGGAGAACTACCAGAACGCCGACGGCACCATCACGATCCCCGAGGTTTTGCGTCCTTACATGGGCGGTCTCGAGAAGATCGAGCCGGTCGCGTAACTTGCCTGCATAGGGGATATGCAAGGGCGCTCCTTCGGGGGCGCCCTATTTCGTGCGTAGGTCCATACCATGCCGTGCGGACAGCTCGATAGAAAACACACGAACAACTGTTCTGTATACAGCCATCTACCTGCTATGCTTTTGCTAAATAAAAGCGAGAGAAAGGGGACGCGATGGAGCTGTTTGATGATCGGGTGGTTTTGTTTGAGAGCGACGAGGGCGGGGAGTACCTGCTTGTAACGTGTGAGCCGTCTGGCATGGGTGGCCTGGTGGTTCGACAGACGAGTGAGGGGCCGTTGACGCAATGGTGCTACGAGGAGTCGCCGCATGTGGTCGAGACCTTTGTGACGCATGAGGCGCTTGCTGTCCTTGAGCACTTCTATGGCGTTGGAACTTCTAATCAGGTGGCCCGAATGCTGAGCATCTCGTTTGCCGACTACGACTGTGCGCAACGGGTGCGGTCGCTTCTGGGGGAGCTTGGCGCCGGGTTCGATGTGATCGAAAAGCCAATCGATCGCACGAGAAGCGCCGATGCTTGTGGTGCAGCGTGACAAATTGCGGCCCGCGCGAAAAAAAATTTGAGATTTTGCTTGACTCTAACGAACTAAAGTGGTTTTATATGTCTTGCGCTGCGGCGTTACCTCAGCTGGATAGAGGGTCTGACTACGAATCAGAACGTCATAGG
>CAMQJB010000083.1 GCA_947002045.1 uncultured Collinsella sp. | reverse complement strand
GCAAGACCGTGATGCAGAAGCTCTGCAGCGACAACGCGCTTGCCTTCTTTGAGCTTTATTAATTACACATCCCTTGCGCGGGCCGGCATGCCGAACGGGCGACATGCCGGCCCGTCCCCAATCTGAAGGACCGCTTTTGACGCAGCAATTTACGATTTCCATATCCCGACCGGATGGGACGCCCATCTCCGTCGTCGTTACCAAAAAGCGCGTCAAAAACTTCAACCTACGCGTCACATCAAGCGGTGAGGTCCACGCCAGCGCACCGCTCGGCGCCAGCCGCGAGCGCATCGAGGCATTTGTGAAGCGCAACAGCACCTGGATTGTCAGCCGACTTGCCAAGCGCGAGCAACATCAGGCGACGGCGCGAGAGCCACTCAGCCCCTCGTCCATCATTGCGCTTCGGGGCATGCCCATCACGGTACAGGACGCACTCGACCACAACTTTGCGTCACCCGCACCGCGACCCCAGCAGGCCACCTTCGCAAGTTTTATGGGTGCCGACAAGTCGAACGAACGCCCACAGGCCAAGCGGCTCGCAATCCTCGACGGTCTAACGTCCGACGAGCTCCAAGCCCACATCGACCAGCTCTATACGTCCGAGGTCACATCGGCGCTGCGCGATATTTTGCACGCGTACGAAATCGCAATGGGCGTCTCCGTTTCCCGCGTTTCCGTACGCAGCATGAAAACGCGTTGGGGCTCGTGCACGCCCAAATCCGGCGCCATTCGCATCGCACGAGAACTTGCCGGCTACCCCGTCGAATGCCTCGACATGGTTGTCGCCCACGAGCTCGTCCACTTGCTCGAGCCAAGCCACAATCAGCGGTTTCACGCCCTGCTCGACACGTACTGCCCCAACAATAGAGCTCTGTCGCAGCGACTCAAAAAACCGCCCGCCAACGAGCTTTAGCGTCAGCTAGCGCACGCGCTCAATCTCGACGCCACAGCTTGCCAGGGGAAGACCGACGGGCGCCCAAGGCTTATCGAGCTTAACACGCACGCCAAGCAGCAAGGGATAACGACGTAGCAGCATCTGGGCCACACCCTCGGCTGCAGCCTCGATGAGCTTAAACGTATGCTCGCGCAGATAGCCATCGACATCGTGGCACACCGAGCCGTAATCAATAGAGGCATCCAGGTTATCGTGCTCCCCCGCCGCGCGCAGGTCGGCATAGAGCACCAAGGACACGACAAACTTCTGCCCCAGGGCGTTTTCCTCGGGATACACGCCGTGGTTGGCAAAGACCTCGAGACCATCGATAGTAATGCGGTCGGCATGGCGCAGGTCGTCATAGCTCACATGGGGCACCGCCGTTGCGGCGGAAATCTCGCCCCTGCCACGACGGGCAAGCTCGGCACCCTCGGTCTTGGTTGCATTCTCGGGCAGCTTTTTGTTAGTCATCGCGATCGTCTCCTTCGTTCAGAACCCCGACCGCGCATACCGACTACACGCGAATCGACAGGTTCTTTTTATCATCGCTCCAGTTGCAGGCATTGCGCGCAGGGCATGCAAAGCAGGCGCGCGACGCTTTGTCGGCTGCATAGAGCAGACGCTCAAGCGGCTGGCTGTTCACGCGCAGCTTTCGATGGCCCAGAATGGCCGTCTTAATGGCTGCGGCATCGGCCGGCTCAAACGCCACGTCTTCGGGCATGCCGCCGAGAATCGCATCGGCGACGCGTTCGCTTGCAACATCATGGGATATACCCGATTCATACTGTTCATCTTTGCCGATATCGTGAAGAAGTGCCGTGGCATAGATGACCTCGCGGTCAAATTTGAGCTCTTCCTCGAGATTCTTGATCCACATAATACGGGCGACATCCAGCAGATGGTCGATACCGTGGCGGCAAAAGATGCGCCCCGATTCCAACTGCGCAATGTTTCCCAGATGCCGCCGGAACAGTCCGTTGGCACAGATGTAATCAATGCGAGGCATGGCACCAAAGGGAGTCAGGCCCGAAGCCATAAAGCCGCGACGCGACGTTCCTTCATCGGTCTTCGATGCAAAGTCGTTGACGACTCTCATGGTTAGCGGCCCAGCATCCTAAAGAATCGCTCCTCGAGCGACGGATCGGTCTCAAAGACACCGCGACGAGCAAGCGTTACGGTCTTGGTACCGGGCTTTTGCACGCCGCGCATGGTCATGCACATATGCTCGGCTTCCATCAGCACGATTGCCCCTTGGGGGGCAAGATATTCCATGAGGGCATCGGCAACCTGTGTACACAGCTGCTCCTGCAGCTGCAGACGACGGGCATAGACCTCAACCGTGCGAGCAAGCTTAGACAGACCCGCCACGCGGCCGTTAGGGATATAGCCGATCGCAGCCTTGCCATAAAACGGCAGCAGATGGTGCTCGCACAGCGAGTAAAACGTGATGTCGCGCTCGATAACTAAATCGTTCGAAGCGACGGCAAAAGTTTTGGACAGGTGCTCCTCAGCGCTCTGGTCCATGCCGCCGGCAATCTCGCCATACATACGGGCGACGCGTGCCGGCGTCTCCAGCAGGCCCTCACGAGTTGGGTCCTCGCCTATGCCCTCAAGCAACAGCTTTATGGCGGTCTCAACTTTTTCCTGATCGACCATCTAGGCCTCACTCTTCCGATTTTGCGTTCGCGCTATGGTACCACGCCCTCCGGCATCGGCCACAAGCTACATAGTATGGGTCGAATAGACCGGATCGTCCCGCCAAAGTTCCACAGCGTCGCAAAGCGAAACGCCCTCGCGCGCGGCACGAGTGCGCGTGGCGTTCATGTCGATCACCCGCTGATTACTCGAACCCCTAAAACGCAAGGAGATATCGTACAGGTCTTGAACGAACGGGCCGTCCACCAACATATCGAGGCAGGCAAGGATACGGTCCGTCACCTCGGTATGGTGACGACCGCCCGGCATAAGCTCCTCGAGCACGTCGCCGGTAAAGCACCAAATAGTCTTCCCCGACTCCACAGGATAGGCCGCACGCACGCGTTCGATAAAGTCAACGAGACCCGCCTGGTTCTCGGGTTCCATAGGCTCGCCGCCCAGAATCGTCAGGCCATCGATAAAGGGATGGTCGAGACTCTCGATAATCTTGTCCTCGACGGCACGGTCGAACGGTTCACCCGCGGCAAAATCCCACGCGACAGAGTTAAAGCAATTCTTGCACCCACGACGGCACCCACTCACAAACAGAGAAGTACGAACACCTTCCCCATCAGCAATGTCGAAATACTTAATGTTCGCGTAGTTCATAGGTAACTCTCCCGGGAGGCCGGGGCATATCATCCCGTCCTCAAACATTCTCGGCCTGCGGCCTGCGAAACTGCGGGCGGGACGATATGCCCCGGCCTCATGCAAAGGGTAACTCAATGAACGAAGCGAACATCGAGTATAGGGTTCGAGGTCCAATAAAAACTTTGTTGCAGCCCAACCGCCATCGCAAGCAAAACGTTGTTGCAAGTCAACTCATTTCCGCTAAGAACTTCGAGAAGTGAGCAGACCGCATGCTGCATCTCAACTACGTCAACTTGGCTGAACCGAGAGGGGGCGGGGGGGGGGTTGTGGGGGTTTTTTTTGCCCCCCCACAACGCCGCCGGATATTGGGGGGGGGGGGGGGGGGGGCGGGGGGGGGGGGGCCCCCCCCGCCCCCCCCCCCCCCCGGGGGGGGC
>CAMQJB010000082.1 GCA_947002045.1 uncultured Collinsella sp. | reverse complement strand
GGTGGTTTCGGGGGGGGGGGGCGGGCTGCGTGTTTTTTTTTTCCCTAGGCGCCCCCCCCCCCAAAAAAAAAAATCCGGCGCCACCCCGGCCCTCGTCCGTAAGCTCTTCCGCTGGGCGAGCCATAGACGCCGCGCACCGATCTACTAAAGCATGAGCTTGAAATTGGTGCTATATTCGGCTTGAGTTGTTTAATGCTAGTACGGGAGGCTGATATGGGGCTGTTCAAGAAGAAAAACCCGCAGGATGCCTTTGATCCCGATGTGTTTACCATCACGGATACGATTTTGGACCCGCCGCGGTTTACGTTTTTGCCGGCTATCTACCAGGATGCCACGCGTCGCAAGTGGGCCGTGCATCAGCGCGGCGGCGAGCCGAAGATTTTTGACTATGCGGACGTGTTGCAGTGCGAAGTGGCCGAGGCGGGCGATCCGGAGGCCGAGGAAGTGGTCTCAAAAAAGGAATTTGCCCAGCGTATCCTGGCAAATCCTGCCAAGGCGGCGAAAATGAATGCCGCCAAGCGTAATATGTGTCTTGGTATGGGCGTTGTTGTGGCGGTTCAGACGGGAAAAGACGAGGTTTCCAAATTAGAGATTCCCGTTATGACCGACGAAGTTAAACGCGATTCAAGTCTATATAAGTCGTATCGGAATGTCGCCGAGAAGATCAAGGCCGAATTTGATGCCATGGGAGGGCTGGCCTAATTTTGGCGGCATACGTTTCTGAATGAGGAGTCTGTGCAATGGCAGGCGAATCTTATGCAATTCCCCCCAAAGATCGTGCTGTTGAGGGAATTCTTTGGTATATCCAGCACCATCAGCTTGCCGGCGGTGATCGCCTGCCGGCCGAGCGCGTGCTGTGCGAAGAGATTGGCGTTTCGCGTACGGCGTTGCGTGCCGGTATCACGCGGCTCATCTCGTGTGGAACGCTCGAGAGCCGTCGCGGATCGGGTACGTATTTGTGTCCTCCCAAGCCGCTGAACATCTTCCAGGAAACGTATAACTTTTCCGATGCTGTGCGGACTGCCGGCCTGCGCCCCTCTTCTCGTCTGGTTTCTACCGGGACCATCGAGGCGGATGAGGCACTTGCCGACAAGCTTGGGGTGTCTGTAGGCGCTCCTTTGCTTCGCATGCAGCGCGTTCGACTTATTGAGGGCGAGCCGGCGTCAATCGAGACGGCTCACGTTAACCTGTCCCTGTGCCCATCGCTTATCGAGCACGATTTTGAGTGCGAGAGCCTTTACGATGTCTTGCTCAAAGAAGGTGGCGTGCGTGTTGAGCATGGACGTGAGCATATCTCCATCTCGCGTTTGAACGCCGAAGAGGCCGAGCTGCTCCAGCAAGAAGAGGGAACGCCGGTGTTCTATGAGAGCACGATCGAATTGGATAAGGACATGCGTTTTGTGGAGCATTGCAAATCGGTGATTTTGCCCACAAAGTTCCGCTTTGCCGATAACGGCGAAGAGAACGGCATGAGGAGCGTGGCAGGTGAACAATGGCTGAAACAGTAGATGCCACCCCGGTCTATATGCGCATTCGACGCCGCATCGAGGAGCGTATCGAGCGCGGTATATATCCCACGGGTTCCATGATTCCGTCCGAAAAAGACCTCGCCGAGGAATTTGGTACGACACGCTTGACCATCCGAAGCGCTGTCGATGAGCTGGTTCGGCGCGGGCAGATTCGCCGTGTTCGGGGAAAAGGTGCCTTTGTGGCGCAGAAAGTACCTGCTTTTTTTGAACGCACGGGCGGTTTCCGTGAATCGGTCCGTGCTTCGGGCGGCGAGCCATCCGTCCGTATTCTCGCGCGTTCCAAGCGTTATGCGGGGCCATACTACGCCGACCTGTTTGGCATCGCCGAGGACGATTTGCTGTATTCGATTCGGCGTTTGAACTGCGTCAACGGCGACCCTGTATCGATTGAGATGGCGTTCATCCCGTGCCTGCTGTTTCCAACCATCGAAGATATTGACGTGTCGGTCTTCAGTTTGTACGAGACCTATGAGATGCTGGGCCGAAAGCCAGTTATGGCACAGGAAAAGCTCGACATCGAAGCGCTGGGCGCACGAGATGCCGGCCTGCTTGGACTGGAGCAGGGCGATCTTGCCTTGACGCTGGAGTGCGTAAGCTTCGATGCGGGCGGCCAAGCGATCGAGTACGTCAAATCGTTTAACCGCGGTGATGCGGGCGGATATACCTATACGTACTAGCTGGTGTTTTGTGAATAACGCCTGGGAAACTAACTAGTTTTGATCGTTGGGTCAGCTGTATATACAACCTTACAGGGCCCAAAATCGACCGTTCGCCGAAGGGGATAAATTAATCGACAGAGAGGTATCAAAAAGTCGTAACCTGTAACTGTGATTGGTATCAAATACTAATGATTTGTAACGAGGTGAGACGATGAAGATGCTCGATTACGTTCAGCTTGCCCATGTGCGTATGGGGGAGAACCTCGAGCGTTCGTCTGAGCTGGTAGCGCAGCTCGTTGATATTTTCCAGTCCGGTTCTTTTAGCGCACTGCGCATCGTTGCTTCGGGTTCGTCGCGCCATGCCGCCGATTGCGCCCGCGATTACCTGCAAGATGCGCTGCAGATGCAGGTGTCCGTTGTGACGCCCGAGGCCTTCGTCGATTTTGAACACACCTATCCGCAGCATGCGCTCAACATCGCCGTCTCGCAGAGTGGCTATTCGACCAATACGATTGCGGCGCTCGATTACATGCGCGCACACGATATGGCTGCAGTTGCGCTCACGGCAAACGTCGAGGCACCCATCAAGGAACACGCTGACATCGTTCTTGACTACGGTGTGGGCGTCGAGTCGGTGGACTTTGTAACTCTGGGCGTCGAGGTTCTCGTTGAGTATCTGGTGCTCTTTGGTATTTACGGCGGTCAGGCGCGCGGAACGGTTGACGCCAAAGGCGTTGCTCAGCGTCTTGATGACCTGCGCGAGGCTATCCAGGCTAATGCCGTGATGTGCAAGACCGCCGAGGCATATGTCCAAGATCACATGCTCGAGCTTTCTGAGCAAATGCCCGCCATGGTCGTCGGCAACGGCCCCAACTATGGTGTTGCCGAGGAGGCAGCGCTCAAGCTGAGCGAGACCATCAAGATTCCTGCCATGCATCACGAAGGCGAGGAGTTCGTCCACGGTCCCGAGATGCAGATCGTTCCGGGCTATCTGGTGTTTATCGTCGACGATCCGCAAGGGTCGGAGCGTCTTGCGAATATCGCCGATGCGCTATCGAACGTTACGGCAAAAACGGTGCTGCTCACGGCCCATCCCAGGGGTAGGGCTCACGAGGTTGCGGTACCTCAGGTGGCTCCGCTGCTCAGCGCAATTCCCAATCTTGTGTTCTTCCAGACGATTGCGGCAATGATCGCCGAACGTCTGAAGTCATGGGACGTGCACCCGTATCTCGATGCCGTCTCCAAGCAAATGGAGGTCAAGGCAGAGGGCTACGAAGAGTCAGTCAATGCGCTTAAGGCCAAAGCGGCTGAGTGTTACGGAATGTAAGCGGGTTTTGATGCCCGTTGGCATGGGGGATGTGGAAACAACCCCAGAAAGGAGAGACAAATGAAGGAAACCGAGAAGATCGAGATCATGCATTTCGACCAGGAGGGCTATCTCGAGGACGGCAAGGCGCTCTACGAGACCGGCAAGA
>CAMQJB010000081.1 GCA_947002045.1 uncultured Collinsella sp. | reverse complement strand
CCGCCCCCTCCCCCCCACCCACCACCCACCCCCCCCCCCCCCCGGGCGGCCACGCGGCCAGCAACGACATCCGTCCAATAATTCGTGCGAAACACAATGAAAAACAGTTTGATGTGAGTTAATATAAACAACGTCGTGAATATGGCTCCTGTCGCATGGCTGACAGGGGTTAAACACAAAAAGGAGTCAATTATGGTTTCTGAGAAGGCTACCCTCGTTAATCCTCAGGGTCTTCACATGCGTCCGGCTGGCCTCTTCGCCTCCACCATGGGCAAGTACGCCTGCGACGTGACGGTCGTCACCCCCGAGAAGGAGGTCAACGGCAAGTCCCCGATGGCCCTCATGGCTGCTGGTATCCCCTGCGGCACCGAGGTCGAGGTCAAGTGCGACGGCGCTGACGAGGCTGAGGCTCTGGCTGCTGCCATCGAGCTCATCAAGAGCGGTCTTGGCGAGTAGAACTCAAACGGGTCGCATGTTGAACAACTAAGTTCATATTTGGGGGCGCAGTGACCTGTTTTAAGGTAACTGCGCTCTTTTGTCATGGATATGGCAAAACGCTTTATCACATGACACGGAGAGAGGAATGGGAATGTATCAGGGAGTCAACGCTTCCGAGGGCATCGGTATCGGCACCGTTATGGTCGCCGTCGATCCCGACTTGACGTTTGAGCCGCACCAGGTTGCTGATTCGGCAGCAGAGAAGGAGCGCTATCAGTCCGCTCTTTCGGTCTTCTGCGAGAAGACCCAGGCTCAGGCCGACCACATGAAGGAGACGGTGGGCGAGGCCGAGGCCGAGATCATGAGCGGACACATCGTCCTGGCTCAGGACCCGGGCATGACCGACGCCATCAACGCCGCCATTGACGGCGGCACCTGCGCCGAGCAGGCGCTCATGGACACCTCGACCATGTTCGAGAACATGTTCCTGTCCATGGACGACGAGATGTTCCGTCTGCGCGCGGCCGATATCGCCGACATCCGCACCGGTATTCTGGCCGAGCTGCTGGGCAAGGAGGTCGTCGACCTTTCCGTCCTGCCCGAGAACACCGTCGTTGTCGTGCACGACCTTACGCCGTCCATGACCGCCACGATCGATAAGGCCCACGTTGCCGGTATCGTCACCGAGACCGGTGGCCGTACGTCGCACTCCGCGATTATCGCGCGCGCCCTCGAGATCCCGGCTGTCCTTTCGGTTTCCAACAGCTGCACCGCACTGCGCAACGGCATGACCGTTGTCGTCGACGGTGGCAAGGGCATCGTCGAGGCCGATCCCGACGAGGAGACGCTCGCCGCCTACACCGCCAAGGCCGAGGCCTTCGCTGCCGAGAAGGCAGCCCTCGAGGCCTTCCGCGGTAAGCCTTCTGTGACTGCCGATGGCATCAAGAAGATCATTGCCTGCAACATCGGTAACCCCGATGACGTGCCCAACGCGCTCGATCACGACGCCGAGGCTATCGGTCTGTTCCGCTCCGAGTTCCTGTTCATGGACTCTGCTGAGCTTCCTTCCGAGGAGGAGCAGTTCAACGCCTACCGCAAGGTCGCCAGCGCGCTCAAGGGCGCTCCGGTCATCATTCGTACGCTTGATGTGGGCGGCGACAAGGAGATCCCGTACCTGCACATGGTCAAGGAAGACAACCCCTTCATGGGCTTCCGCGCCGTGCGTTACTGCTTGGCCAATCCCGATCAGTACAAGGTCCAGCTCCGCGCCCTGTTGCGCGCTAGCGCCTTCGGTGACGTCAAGATCATGATCCCGCTCGTCACCTGCGTCGAGGAGGTCTTGGCTGTCAAGGAGCTCGTCGAGCAGTGCAAGGCCGAGCTGACCGAAGAGGGGCGCAAGTTCAACGAGAACATCGAGGTCGGCATCATGGTCGAGACGCCCGCCGCTTCGCTGCTCGCAGACCGTCTTGCCGAGGTCGCCGACTTCTTCTCCATCGGCACCAACGACCTGATCGGCTACACCATGTGCGCCGACCGTGGCAACGACACCATCTCCAACCTGTACCAGGTTTACTATCCCGCCGTGCTCCGCTCGCTCAAGAACATCATCGAGAGCGGCGTGAAGGCCGGCATCATGGTCGGTATGTGCGGCGAGGCCGCTGCCGATCCGCTGCTCGAGCCGCTGCTGATCAGCTGGGGCCTGGAGGAGTTCTCGATGAGTGCTCCGTCGATCCTGCGCGCCCGCAAGACCATCAGCCAGTGGACCAAGGCCGAGTGCGACGAGCTCGCCGAGAAGGCACTCGCCTGCAACACTGCCGCCGAGGTCAAGGCGCTGCTCGAGTCCGCAGCTCGCTAATTTGGTATCAGAGGTAACCGCGTGGTTGGAATGGGCCGGCCACGCGGCCCTCACATATACAGGGGGTACTGTAAATGTTCTACACGCTAACCGCTAACCCGGCTGTCGACATGACGGTTTCGAGCTCTCCGCTCGAGCCCGACGAGAACGTCCGCACCGGCTCGGCCAGCTACACGGCTAACGGCAAGGGCCTCGACGTGTCCTTCGCCTTTAAGAAGATGGGCGTCGACACCGTCGCGCTCGGCTTCTTCGCTGGCTTCACGGGCAAGTTCATCGTCGAGGAGGTCATGAATCTGGGCTGCCTGTGCCGCCCGGTCTGGACTGACGGCATCACGCGTATCAACACCTACGTCAACGATGGCCAGCACGAGTACGGCATCCTGAACCCCGGCGCCCCGATCACGCCGCAGCACCAGGAGGAGCTCTACAACATCCTGGACACCGCGGGCGATCTTGAGTGCCTGATCGTCTCCGGCTCCGTGCCTCCCAAAGCTACGCCCGACTTCCTGGCTCAGGTCATGGAGCACGCTCAGGCTCGTGGCGCTGACGTCGTCCTGGACCTGTCCTCCGACAAGCTCAAGGAGCTCGCTCACAAGAAGCCGCTGCTCATCAAGCCGAACCATCACGAGATGAAGGCCATCTTCGGCGTGCCGGTCGACACCGACGACGAGGTTCGTGTCGCCATGAAGATGGCTCACGACGCTGGCGTTCAGAACGTGCTGCTCACCCGTGGTAGCCGCGGCGACGCTTACTTCTCCAACGGCGAGGACATCTGGTACGCCAAGCGTGAGTTCAACATCAAGCTGGTCTCTTCCGTCTGCGCCGGCGACTGCACCCTCGCTGCGTTCCTGCACAAGTGGTACAGGGATCGCGACAACGTCGAGGAGGCCATGAAGCTCGCTATGGCCACCGGCGCCAACGTTGCCGAGTCCGTCGGCATTGGTGACTTCGGTCACGTCGACGAGTACAGCAAGCGCGTTGCTGTCCGCAAGCTCGATCGTCAGTAATCGAAACGCGACATATTCGTGCGCATGCGGCGCCCCGGTTTCGGCCGGGGCGCCTTTTTTGTTCCGCCATGGGGGAGAGGTGTCCTGCCGTACTTCATCGCTTCCACACCGTTCACCGAGTTGTCCTAGCCTTTTACCGATGCGTGGAATATACTTTCATTAACACGTTGCTTCGTGAAAGGAACATTCATGATTTACACGCTCACTGCAAATCCCGCCATTGACTACAACATTGCCTGCGACGGTCTTTCCGCCAACACCGTCACCCGCACGCGCAACGCGGTCTATACGCCCAACGGCAAGGGTCTCAACGTCTCGTTCACCCTCGATCACTACGGCGTCGACACCACGATCCTGGGCTTTTTTGCCGGTTTCTCGGGCGAGTTTATCGTCAAGGGCGCCGAGGCCCTGGGCGTGCCCGTCAAGCCCGTGTGGACCGACGGCATCACGCGCGTCAACGTTTTCCTCAACGCCGGCCCCGATACCGAGTACAACATGGTCAACGCAGGTGCCGCCATCAATGCAGCCAACGAGCAGGAGATGTTTGAGCTCATCGATTCGCTCGATGACATGACCTGCCTGGTCATTAGCGGCTCGCTGCCCCCCAACACTTCTGAGGGTTTTCTGGCCGAGGTCCTGCGCCGTGTTAAGGCAAAGGGTGCCGAGTTCGTGCTCGATATCTCGAGCCATCAGCTGGCCGACCTCATTGCCATGGAGCCGCTGCTCATTAAGCCCAACGACGACGAGCTGCTTGACATCTTTGGCATTAAGGTGAGCGGTGGCGACGACGAGTCCGTCAAGGGCGCGATGGCCGAGCTGCATGCCAAGGGCGCCAAGAACGTGCTGCTGACCCTTGGTGGCGACGGTGCGTACTTCTCCAACGGTGAGCATATCTGGTTTGCCAACCGCACCTTCGAGGTCAAGCTACTGTCGACGGTCTGCGCGGGCGACTCCTCGCTTGCCGCCTTCCTGTCCGTGTGGCACGATGCTCCCGAGCGCGTCGAGGACGCCCTGCGCCTCTCGATGGCCACCGGCGCCAACGTGGTGGAGTGTGCCGGTCTGGGCGATTTTGCCAAGGTGGACGAATATAGCAAGCACATTGAGGTTCGCCAGGTCTGCTAGCCGCATCGACATATCGTTGCCGAACACCCGCTTTGGATTTCCAAGGCGGGTGTTTTTGCATTACGGGCTTTAGCCTGTGCGGGGCGCGCAGCGCGCCGCATCAGAAACCACCC
>CAMQJB010000080.1 GCA_947002045.1 uncultured Collinsella sp. | reverse complement strand
GCTGCGGGGCCGGGCGGCCCCCCCCCCCCCAAACCCCCCCGCGGGGGTGGTGTGTACTCGATCCTCTATAAACAGACCACCCCCCCCCACACCCCCCCCCCAGGCGGGGGTGGCGGGGTGGGGGGGCGGCCCCCGGACGGGTATCAAAAAGTGTCAGACGAGGCGGCTGCCGAGTACCTGCGCGCGAAAAGAGGTATCGGTCTGCGTCAGCATGTCGCCGCAATGCGCGACGCGGTGACCGAGGATGGCGTTGACCTGCTGGGCTACACCACCTGGGTCCCGACCGCCGCGCTTCGCAAATCTTGTTATATAACGTCCTAACCAAAGCGCCCGGCCCGCACTTAATGCTCGCCGGGCGCTTTTTTTACTAGTCGTTTAAAAACGTACCCAAACCCTATTAAAAAAATAGCCAAGTGTCCCAGTTGTGGAGACTCGTTGAGCCGTCTGGGTATCGTGAAAGATCGCGCGCTCGCCCATCATCAAAAGTGACACACGCTACCAGTTGATGGGAGGCAGCTATGGGCTTCTTTGACAAGATGTTCGAGAAGAAAGAGTGCTCGATTTGCGGTACTGAGCTGGGACTTTTGGGAAAGACCAAGATTAGCGAAGGCTACCTGTGCAAAGAGTGCGCCGGTAAGCTCTCCCCCTACTTCCACGGCTATCGCTCCAGCACCGCGGACGATATCCGCGAGCAACTCGCCTACCGCGAGGCCAATGCCGAGCGCCTGGCCTCGTTCAACCCCACGCGCACGCTGTCTGCTGGGCGCACCAACATCATGCTCGACGAAGATGCGGGTCTGCTGATCATTACCTCGCAGAGCCGCTGGCGCGACGCCAATCCCGACATCATCGAGTTCTCACAGGTGCTCGGCTGCGATATGGATATCGACGAGCATCGCACCGAGATCTATCGCGAGACCAAAGATGGCGAACGCGAGAGCTACAATCCGCCGCGCTACGACCTGGATTACGACTTTAACCTGACCATCCACGTCAACACGCCGTACTTTACCGAGATCAACCTGCGCGTGAACGACTCCACCATCGATCAGCGCGGTTCCATCGAATACCGCGAGGCCAAGCGCCAGGCAACCGAGGTCCGCGACGCGCTGGTGCAGCTGCGTCAGGAAACGCACGACAGCGTCGTTGCCGCCAAGGCTCCCAAGACCGCGGTGACCTGCCCCTTCTGCGGAGCCACCACCATTCCCGATGCCAGTGGGCGCTGCGAATACTGCGGCGGCGCCATCGGCGCATAGCCTCCGGCAGCGAAAGGACCGATCATGGCCTTCGAGAGCGTCAACTATCAGTGCCCCGCGTGTGGCGGCCCCCTGCATTTTGCCAGTGCCGAGCAAAAGCTCGTCTGCGACTACTGCGATTCGTGTTTTGAAGTCGAAGAGGTCGAGGCCCTCTATCGCGAGCGCCAGGACAAGGCAGACGCCAAAGCCGACGCCGCAGCGGCGGCGCCCAAGCCCGCGACCGACGCTGCGGTGCAGGAGCTCGCCCAAAACGCCGGCTATATCTGCTCGTCGTGCGGCGCCGAGCTAATCTCGGATGGCACCGTCGCCGTTACCACCTGCCCGTACTGCGGCAACCCCGCTGTGGCACCCGGTCAGCTCTCGGGCGACTTCTCACCCGACCTGGTGATTCCGTTTAAGCTCGGCCGCGACGACGTTATGGCCGCGCTCAAAGAGCACTACAAGGGCAAGATCCTGCTGCCCAAGAGCTTTGTCACCGGCAACCACATCGACGAAGTCCAAGGCGTTTACGTGCCGTTTTGGCTTTACGGCGCCCGCGTGGACGGCGAAGTGTACTTTGATGCGACCAACGAGACCGTGACCGAGGAATCCGACCGCACCGTCACGACCACCGACCACTACGACGCCTACCGCAAGGGAAACATCTCGTTTAAGCGCGTGCCCGCCGACGGATCGTCCAAGATGCCCGACGGCCACATGGACGCCATCGAGCCGTTTGACTACGATGCCCTGCGCCCGTTTTCGGTCGCGTATATGCCCGGCTACATCGCCAACCGCTACGACGAGGACTGCGAAACCTGCAAGGCACGCGCCGAACGCCGCATGGAGGAAAGCACGATCTCGGCCCTGCGTGAAACCGTCGTCGACGAATATGACGATGCCACGGTCGAAAGCAAGCAGCTCGACTACACCTGGGAAGACAGCGACTATGCCCTGTTCCCCGTGTGGATGCTTTCCACCTCGTGGAACGGCAAGAGCTACCTGTTTGCCATGAACGGCCAAACCGGCCGTATGGTCGGCGAGCTTCCCTGCTCCAAGCCCAAGCTCGCTATCGCCTCGGTGCTGTTCTTTGTGATCGGATTTGTCCTCTCCCAGATCCTCTTCATGGGTGAGAACGCCTTCGATCCGGATTACCTCACCTTTGACATCGAGGGCATCCTCATCAACATCGTCGCGCCGCTGATCATCGTGGTCATTGCGGACGTGCTGCTGGTGGGCCAGCTCAAGACGGCCAACGAGGCCACCCACGCCGATTGCTACTGTGGCGAGCTCGACCTGGTCGAGAAGCACGACACCTTCAGCCACACCGAGACCACCGTTGTCATGAAGGATGACAAGGACGACTAACCATCCTGACCAATACCACCCGGCCTTTGACGAGAAAGGAAGATCACCATGGGACTCTTGAAAGCTGGATTGGGTGCTGCCGGCGGCGTCATGGCCGACCAGTGGAAGGAATTTATCTACTGCGAATCGATGCCCGCTGACGTCTTGGCCTGCAAGGGCAGCAAGCGCACCGGCGGCCGCAGCTCCAACACGCGCGGCGAGGACAACGTCATCTCCAACGGCTCGGTCATCGCCGTCAACGACGGCCAGGGCATGCTCGTGGTGCAAAACGGCAAGATCATCGAGGTTGCGCTGGAGCCTGGCGAGTTCGTCTTTGACACCGGCAGCGAGCCGAGCGTCTTTAGCGGCAATCTGGGCGACTCCATCAAGGAGACGTTCGCCAATATCGGCAGCCGCTTTACCTTTGGCGGCGACGCGGGCAAGGGCCAGCGCGTCTACTTCATCAACACCAAGGAGATCATCGGCAACAAGTACGGCACCGCCTCGCCCGTGCCCTTCCGCGTGGTCGATAACAACATCGGCCTGGATGTCGATATCTCTGTGCGCTGCAACGGCGAGTATTCGTACCGTATCACCAACCCGCTGCTGTTCTACACCAACGTGTGCGGCAACGTGACTGATAGCTACACGCGCGACAAGATCGACAGCCAGCTTAAGTCCGAGCTGCTCACCGCCCTGCAGCCTGCCTTTGCCAAGATCTCGGAGATGGGCATTCGCTACAGCGCCATCCCCGGTCACACCACCGAGCTCGCCCGCGCGCTCAACGAAGTCCTCTCGGCCGATTGGCGCGACCTGCGCGGCGTCGAGATCGTGAGCTTTGGCGTCAACTCCATCGCCGCTTCGCAAGAAGACGAGCAAATGATCAAGGACCTGCAGAAGGCCGCGGTCATGCGCGATCCCACCATGGCAGCCGCCAACATCGCCAGCGCCCAGAGCGACGCAATGCGTGCGGCAGCGGCCAACCCCAACGGCGCGATGGCCGGCTTTATGGGCATGGGCATGGCGGGCGGCATGGGCGGCATGAACGCCAGCCAGCTGTTCGCCGCCGGTCAGGCACAGCAGCAGGCTGCCCCACAGCCAGCTCCGGCACCCGCCCCCGCACCGGCTCCTGCCGCTGCCCCCACGGCCGGCACGTGGACCTGCAGCTGCGGTGCCACCAACACCGGCAAGTTCTGCCCCGAGTGTGGCAGTCCCGCACCCGCCCCGGCACCGACCAAGTGGTTCTGCCCCAACTGCGGCAGCGAAAACGGCGGCAAGTTCTGCAGCAACTGCGGAACGCCCAGGCCCTAACCCCTCTCTATCTGGTAATTGGCGGGGGGGTCCGCCACCCCCGCATTTGCTTCTATGGGTTTCGTTCGATAAAGGAGGACACCATGAAGACAACGTTCAAAAAGTCCGTACTCGCATTTCTGACATGCGTCCTGGCGCTCGCCTTTGCCCTGACGGGCTGCAGCGGCGGCGGCAAAGACCCCAAGGCCAACTTCGTCGGCAGCTGGGAACTCTCGGGTGGAACCGTGGAGGGCGAAGAGCTGACCGATGAGTACATGAAGATGCTCGAGGATTGGGGTGTCCACTGCGTCCTGATTCTCGATGAGGACGGTACAGGTGCCCTCGACCTGTTCCTTGAAGTCGTCGACCTTAAATGGGAGGCAAAGGACGCCACCACCGTAACCATCACCGCCGAAGACGAGTCGCATGACATGAAGCTCAAGGACGGCAAACTCATCCTCGAAGAAGATGACGGCAATCTTGTCTTCACCAAGTCCGACAAGGACCTGTCCGGTACGGTGAAGAAGGATCGCGAGGCGGCCGAGAAGGAAGAGGAGATCGATGAGGCCGTCGAAGACGACGATGTCCAGAATGTCGAAATCTCCCCCGCCGTCACCGTCGCCGATGACGATCTGTGCACCATCACCATCACCGAGAAGTTCAAGGACGACTGGGGCGACATCGGTTTTGTCGTCAACATCACCAACAAGAGCGACAAGGACCTGACCTTCTACGCTCCTTCCGGCAAGACCAACGTCAACGGCACCATGAAGGAACCCTGGTTCTCGGCTCACCTGATGCCCGGCACCAGCGCCACCGAGGAATTCACGTTCTCGAGCGGCGAGCTTGACAGCCTTGACGACCTGGTCAATACGACCATCGGCATCGACGCCTACCTGACCGATTCCTACGAGGACGTCGCTTCTTACAGCGCAACCATCGCGTAACGGCAGACACCGATAGCCGCGGATTGGCGGACACATCCGCGCACATGTCAGGCGGGGCCCCAGGAAAATCACCTTCGGCCCCGCCGCCGTGCGCCGACAGCCTAGCCCGCCCAAGCACCCAGCCCGCCCGGTTTATAATTAAAACCGCCGGGCGG
>CAMQJB010000079.1 GCA_947002045.1 uncultured Collinsella sp. | reverse complement strand
CACCACTCCACCCCCTAACTATTGGGCGCCACCCCCGAGCATATGTTCGAAAACACAATATGTTGTGTTTAACGCAAAGGCGGGATGCCACCTGTAGCACCCCGCCTTTCAACCTCAACCTTCAAGTTGACCTTGAGGCGATTTTTACGTCCCTTTACATCCCGTTCACATCGCCCCCAAACTCTCCCACGCGCGGCATGTGCACCCCGCCGCGCCATTGGCCGGTGGCGCAAAATGGGACGGACCCCCGATTGCCAAAACGTGCGCAACAGCACGTTCCAGCAATCGGGGGTCCGTCCTCGGATAGCATGTAATCGCAGCTCAGCAGCGTATTAGCGATGTGCCAGCGGGTGGGCCGCCAGGTAAACCTCAGTCAGCTGCGTACGATCGACATGCGTGTAGACCTGCGTCGTCGATATATCGGCGTGTCCCAAGATCTCCTGCAGCACGCGAAGGTCCGCGCCGCCCGCGAGCATATGGGTGGCAAAGGAATGGCGCAACGTGTGCGGATGGAGTCCCACCAACCCCACCTGGCGTCCGTAGCGCTCGCATATGACGTGAACACCCTGACGCGACAGACGCCCGCCGTTCTTGTTTAAAAAGACCGCCGGCGTCTCTGTCCCACGAGCATGAGCCGCCAGAAGTCGGCGCCCATCACATATATAGTGCGTCAGGGCACGCGCCGCGCTTCCCACCAAAGGGGCCAGACGCTCCTTGGAGCCCTTGCCGCGAACCAGCACAAAGCCGTCATCGGCATGGATATCACTCACATCGAGCCCCACCAGCTCGCTCACGCGCAGGCCGCACCCATACAGCACTTCCAAGATAGCGCGATCGCGCAGACCCATCTCACCATCCGGAAAATCCTGGTCGAGCAATGCCGAAACATCCTCCACCGAAAGGCACTCCGGCAGGCGCTCGGCCTTTTTTGGCAAACGCAACGCCGCCGTAGGATTTTGGGTCACGGCCCCATCGCGCACCAAAAAGGCATGCAGGCCTTTGACGGCAGCGAGCGCGCGCTCCACCGAGGCATCGGAATAGCCCCCATCGCGCCGATCGGCGATAAAGTCCTCAATGACCCGCCGACTCACGTCCTCAAAGGACGCAATGCCCGTCCGCTCCAGATAGGCACAGTAGGTCGTCAGGTCTCGGCGATAGGCGGCAATCGTGTTACGCGCCAAGCCCCGCTCGACTGCAAGGTAATCAAGAAACTCCCCCGCCGCCACAGCGAGCGGCGAAGGAGCTTCTCCGATATGTTCCCGGTTCGCCGGCAACCTTAGTCCGTCGAACGATTCATGGGCGTCACCTGCAGGCGATCGACGCCCTCATGCTGGCCAATCGAGGCACGCACGAACTCTCGGAATAGCGGCTGAGGATTGGTGGGGCGGCTCTTAAACTCGGGGTGAGCCTGGGTGGCCACGAACCACGGGTGCACATCGCGCGGCAGCTCGACCATCTCGACCAGACGCTCATCAGGCGAAAGACCCGAGATGACAAGACCGGCGTCCTCGAGCTGATCGCGGAAGGCATTGTTGAACTCAAAACGGTGACGGTGGCGCTCGTAGACAAGCTCCTCGCCATACGCCTCACGCGCGAGGGTATCGGCAGCGAGCTTGCACGGATAGGCGCCCAGGCGCATGGTGCCGCCCTTCTCGGTCACGTCCTCCTGCGAGCTCATCAGGTCGATTACGCTAAACGGACCGTCCGGATCAAACTCGGAGGAGCTGGCACCGGCAAGGCCGACAACGTTGCGGGCGAACTCGCACACGGCAACCTGCATACCCAGGCAAATGCCCAGATACGGAATCTTGTGCTCGCGAGCAAACTCGGCAGCAAGGATCTTGCCCTCCAGGGCGCGCTTGCCAAAGCCGCCGGGAACCAGGATGCCCGATGCGTCGCCCAGAACCTCATTGACGTTTTCGGCATCGAGGCTCTCACCATCGACCAGCTGCACATCTACGTGACGATCGTAGAAAACGCCCGCGTGATGCAGGGCCTCGATAACCGACAGATATGCATCGGGAAGCTGGGTGTACTTTCCCACGACGGCAACCTTAACCTTATCGGCGTGATGGTTGGCATGGTTTTGCTTGCGCAGGAACTCATTCCATGCGCTCATATCGCGCTCGCGCGGATCGAGGCCAAGGCGCTCGCAAATGCGCAGGTCAAAGTCCTGCTCCGCGAGCAGCTGCGGCACGTCGTAAATGCTCGCGCAATCCTCGTTGGTAAAGACACAGTCGGTGTCGACGTCGCAGAAACTCGCGATCTTGCCGCGGATAGCGTCATCAATATGGTGATCGGAGCGCAGCACAATGATGTCCGGCTGGATACCAAAGCTGCGCAGCTCCTTGACGGAGTGCTGCGTGGGCTTGGTCTTAACCTCGTGGGCGGCGGCGATATAGGGAACGAGCGATACGTGGATGTAGCAGACGTTCTCGGGACCGGCCTCCTTGCGGTACTGGCGGATAGCCTCCACGAACGGCTGCGACTCGATGTCGCCGATCGTGCCACCCAGCTCGGTAATGACAACGTCGGAGCCAGTCTGCTCCTCAATGCGGCGGAATTTGTCCTTGATAGCATTGGTGACATGCGGGATCACCTGGACGGTACCGCCCAAAAAGTCACCGCGACGCTCGCGGGCAATCAGGCTCTTGTAAATGGCGCCCGTCGTAAAGTTAGAATCGCGGGTCAGGTTCTCGTCAATAAAACGCTCGTAGTGGCCCAGGTCCAGATCGGACTCGTAGCCGTCCTCGGTCACAAAGACCTCACCGTGCTGGAACGGGCTCATGGTACCGGGGTCGACGTTCAGATACGGGTCGGCCTTCTGCATCGTCACCTTGTAGCCGCGCGACTTGAGCAAACGGCCCAGCGATGCCGCGGTAATGCCCTTGCCCAAAGACGAAACCACGCCGCCGGTCACAAACACATGCTTAGTCATATTGAATTACCTGCGCTTCCCGTAGAAGTTGTCCATACACATCTTACGGGTCTTCATTGTAATACTCGAGAAAGAAGCAGTTCGCCATTTTTCACCAAAGTGCTTGCATTTCTCCATCTCGAAACAAAACGCCGCCCGGGACCCGAGCGGCGTAGCAACAACTTAGGCGGCAGATCGCTACCGATCGGCAAGCTCGTCCCTGAGCATATCCCGAACGAGCATACCCGCGCGGATGCCTTTCAGATACCACCCGCCACGCTCGGTAAGGCAAATACCATTTGCAAGCTGGCCGCCATCCTCGCTATAACGCGAAACGACCTCGATCAAACCGTCAGAATCCAAGCGCTCAATTGCGGCGCGGGCTCGATACGGAGACACCCCAACGTGCTCCGCAAGCGTTTTGCGCGAGAAGCCATATGTCCCGCCACTTTCGGATTGCTGGGCAATCTCCATCAACACCAGCACTTCGACACGCTTCATATCGTTGACACTCGCACGACCCTTGCCCGCCATGGCAGCCTCCTCTAACCGAGCACGAGCATCCAGCGCGCCGTGCACGACCGACACACCTCACGATGGCAGGTAATATCCATCATGCGGCATCCCGCTAAGGATGAAACAGTTACGATTATTGTATACCGCCCAAATTGTTTTTAGGCAGGTAAACGGCTATTTTTCGCCGAAATAGACGCTTTATTGATCAAAAAGCCGTACCGGGCGCTAACCCGATACGGCCAAAAGGCGATGCAATTACCGCGGTACTTCAAACTTAGCGATGGAAGAAACCACGACGCTCAAACTTGGGCTCGCAGCACACGTTGATGCCCAGTTTACGCAACACCGTCTCGTCCGTCGGCGAGATAATCACGCTAAAGAAGGCATCGCAACCGCGCAGCTGCTCCAGGCCCGAAAGGACACGAGCGGCCGTCTCGCTCGTAGCCGAGGTGATCGACAGCGCCATAAGCGTCTCGTCGGTGTGAAGGCGCGGGTTTTTGCTGCCCAGGAAATGCGTCTTGAGCTTGCTGATGGGCTCGATCGCCTCGTCGCTGATGACTTCAAGCTCAAGGTCGACGCCCGAAACATGCTTGAGAGCGTTCATAATGAGCGAACTTGCGGCGCCCAGGCGCGTGGAGGTCTTACCGGTCACCACGGAACCGTCCGGCATGACCATGGCGCCCACGGGACCACCCGTCAGTTGCTCCCTGGTTAAGGCCGCCGAGCGCGCCGGTGAGTAGTTCTTATCGATGCCGGCCTTCTTCATAATAATCTTGAGACGGTCGACTTGCTCATCGCCCACGCCGGTACGGCGCACATTTTCGACCGCGGTAAAGTAGCGGCGGACGATCTCCATCTTGGAAGCGTCGCGGCAGGCATCGTCATCGGTGATGGCAAAGCCGACCATATTGACGCCCATGTCCGTGGGACTCTGGTAGGGGCTCTTGCCTAGGATCTTTTCCATCAGGGCACGGACCACCGGGAAGGCCTCGACGTCGCGGTTGTAGTTGACCGTGGTCTTGTTGTAGGCCTCAAGGTGAAAGGAATCGATGATGTTGGCATCGTCGAGGTCCGCCGTGGCGGCCTCGTAGGCAATATTGACCGGATGCGTCAGGGGAAGATTCCAGACCGGGAAGGTCTCAAACTTGGCATAACCGGCGGCGGTGCCGTGCTTATGCTCGTGATACAGCTGTGAGAGGCAGGTGGCGAGCTTGCCCGAGCCAGGGCCGGGCGCCGTCACGACAACGAGCGGACGCGTGGTCTCGACGAACTCGTTCTTGCCGTAGCCTCCGTCAGAAACGATCAGATCGACGTCGTGCGGATAGCCCTCAATGGGATAGTGCAGCTTGGCGGGAATGCCGAGTGCATTCAGACGATTGCGGAAGACGTCGGCAGCGGGCTGACCGGCATACTGCGTGATAACCACGGCCGCGACAGCAAAACCGTTGCCGCGGAACAGGTCAACCAGGCGCAAGACGTCCTCGTCATAGGTAATGCCCAGGTCGCCACGGGCCTTGTTCTTCTCGATATGGTTTGCATTGATTGCGATGATGACCTCGACGTCGTCGGCAATGCTCTTGAGCATGCGAAACTTGCTGTCCGGCTCAAAACCCGGCAGCACGCGGCTGGCATGATAATCATCGAACAGCTTGCCGCCAAACTCCAAATACAGTTTGCCGCCAAACTGCGAGATGCGCTCCTTAATGTGAGCAGCCTGCAGCTCGATATACTTCGCGTTGTCGAAACCCTGGCGCATGTG
>CAMQJB010000078.1 GCA_947002045.1 uncultured Collinsella sp. | reverse complement strand
GTTCCGCACGCAAAGAAGGCCACTTAATGTGGTCTTCGTCTTGCGCAGGACTGTCCGAAATAGCGAGCAAATGCCCAAGCGGCCCTCTCGGTTCAGCCCCGGAGCGGTATTAGAGATGCAGCACGCGGTCGCGGATCTCCTCGGTTCGACCCTGGTTCCAGAATTGAGTACCGATGTAGCCGCACGTACGACGGGCGACATTCATCTTCTCCTGATCGCGGTTGCCGCAGTTGGGGCACTCCCACACCAGCTTGCCGTCATCCTCGACAATCTTGATCTCGCCATCGTAGCCGCACACCTGGCAGTAATCGCTCTTGGTGTTGAGCTCGGCATACATGATGTTGTCGTAGATGTACTGCATCACGCGAATGACAGCCTTAAGGTTGTCCTGCATGTTAGGAACCTCGACGTAGGAGATGGCACCGCCCGGCGAAAGCTGCTGGAACATGCCCTCAAACTTGAGCTTATCGAAAGCATCAATCTCCTCGGACACATGGACGTGGTAGCTGTTGGTAATGTAGCCCTTGTCCGTCACACCCGGAATAATGCCAAAACGACGCTGCAGGCACTTGGCGAACTTGTAGGTCGTCGACTCAAGCGGGGTGCCGTACAGTGAGAAGTCGATATCGCTTTCGGCCTTCCACTCGGCGCATTTGTCGTTCATGTGCTGCATGACGGCCATGGCAAACGGCGTGCCTTCCTTCTCGGTGTGGCTGTGGCCCGTCATGTACTTGACGCACTCATACAGACCGGCATACCCCAGGCTAATGGTGGAATAACCGCCCACGAGCAGCTTGTCGATCGTCTCGCCCTTCTTAAGGCGCGCCAGGGCGCCGTACTGCCAAAGAATCGGCGCGGCATCCGAAAGCGTGCCCATCAGGCGCTCGTGACGGCACAGCAGGGCACGGTGGCACAGCTCAAGGCGCTCGTCGAAGATCTTCCAGAACTTGTCCATGTCCTGATGCGAGCTCAGCGCGACATCGGGCAGGTTAATGGTCACAACACCCTGGTTAAAGCGGCCATAGTACTTGGGCTTGCTCGGGTCATAGTTGAACGCGTTGGCAACGTTGTTAAAACCGTTGCCCGAGCGATCGGGCGTCAGGAAACTGCGGCAACCCATGCAGGTGTAGCAATCGCCGTTGCCCGCAGTCTCGCCCTTCGACAGCTTAAGCTCACGCATCTTTTTCTCGGAGATGTAGTCGGGCACCATGCGCTTGGCGGTGCACTTCGCAGCCAGCTGAGTCAGGTAGAAGTACGGGGAATCCTCGTAAACGTTATCGTCCTCGAGCACATAGATAAGCTTGGGGAACGCCGGAGTGATCCACACGCCAGCCTCGTTCTTAACGCCCTCATAGCGCTGACGAAGCGTCTCCTCCACAATCATGGCAAGGTCGTGCTTCTCCTGGGGCGTACGGGCCTCATTGAGATACATAAAGACCGTCACGAACGGCGCCTGGCCATTCGTGGTCATAAGGGTCACGACCTGATACTGAATCGTCTGGACGCCGCGACGGATCTCGTCACGCAGACGATCCTCAACGACCTCACGGACCTTCTCGGCAGACGCAGAGACGCCAAGCTCCTCGAGCTCGCGGGCAACCTCGCCGCGAATCTTCTGACGGCTCACCTCGACAAACGGAGCCAGGTGGGTCAGCGAAATCGACTGACCGCCATACTGGGAAGAGGCGACCTGCGCGATGATCTGCGTCGCGATATTGCAAGCAGTCGAAAAGCTGTGCGGCTTCTCGATCAGCGTGCCCGAGATAACGGTGCCATTCTGGAGCATATCCTCCAGGTTCACCAGGTCACAGTTATGCATGTGCTGGGCGAAGTAGTCCGAATCGTGGAAGTGAATCAGGCCCTCGTTGTGGGCATCCACGATCTCCTGGGGCAGCAGCACGCGCTGCGTCAGGTCCTTGGAAATCTCGCCGGCCATGTAGTCGCGCTGAACGGAGTTGACAGTCGGGTTCTTGTTGGAGTTCTCCTGCTTGACCTCTTCGTTATTGCACTCAATCAGCGACAGAATCTTGTCATCGGTCGTGTTCTTTTGGCGCTTCAGGCTCTGAACATAGCGGTAGATGATGTAGTGGCGAGCGACCTCGTAGCAGTCGAGACGCATAATCTCGTCCTCGACCAGATCCTGGATCTCCTCGACCGATACGGTGTGGCCGGCCTTCTCACATGCCTCGGCGACGTTTTGTGCCGCATAGATCACCTGGCGGTCGGTAAGGCGAGAGCCTTCCTCGACCTCCAAGTTTGCGGCGCGGATCGCATTGACGATCTTATCGATGTCAAAGGTAACCTCGGTGCCGCTGCGCTTGATGATCTTCATCCTCTTGCCTCTTTCGCATCGTAGCCTCATTGCGCTTCAGAGCCAAACGATGCCCGGCAGGGCTTACCCTGTCTTGCGGCGCCGTCGCGCAATCTGTGTTTTCGATAACCATAGGCCCTCATGCGGACAATCCTCGCAGCCAATCAAGGGGCTCAAAGATCCATCCAAATAATGGGGCGAATAAGGTTCTCGTTCTCTGTCCGCCATCTATCATACGACAAAGAGGCATCTATATCCTGTATTCTTTTTTTAGGTCAAACACAACATATAGTGTTTCAGCAGGTCAAAGCAATTGGTCAATTTGCAGACACATTATAAATGAAGGCCTCTTGGCAGACTGCTAAAACGTTATCAACCCAACTACCTGCACAGCAGTTTTGAAACCCCCTCAACCGTGCCGCCGCCAAATAGCACCAAAACCAAGCTGCTCGCGCCAAAAGAATCCAAAAGATTGTCCTTGACCAACATGTTGCGGTCATGATGGGCCAGGACACATGCAATCTGCCGGCACCCCTACGGGATACAAAGACCATCGCGTACGGACCTTGGATCAATATTTGATGACTTATTTGGCGGCGCGCTTGGTGGCAAAAAACAAAACAGCCCAGAGGACATAGCCTCTGAGCTGCGAACATTTGGTGGGCGTTAGAAGATTTGAACTTCTGACCTCTTCCGTGTCAGGGAAGCGCTCTCCCCCTGAGCTAAACGCCCAAATGGAGCGGACAACGGGGCTCGAACCCGCGACCCCAACCTTGGCAAGGTTGTGCTCTACCAACTGAGCCATGTCCGCTTACGAGGATTAATCTTACGTGATGCCCGCATCCTATGCAAGAACTTTTTTTGAAAAGTTTTGCGACGCCCTCGCGAACCTCGCGAAGACATCAGCCACCACGGAAGGCGCAGGCAAACGCAAACTCGCCGCAAGAGGCCCTTACATCTCACCGAGCATGATCCAGGCAGAGCTGTCCTGCGCGAGTCTGCCGTCTGCAAGCGCTGATGAGGTGAGCAGGACCCTGCCCGCCGGCAGCTCCACGGGTGCTGCACCGAAGTTCGTCACGCACGCCCAGCCGTTATCGCGGCGATAGGCGATGACGCCGCCCTCAGCGCCCTCGGCACCATCCGCAAGACCGGTGCGCCCGTCAAGATCGAGCCACGCAAGATCGTTGGCGCACCCGCGCAGCTTGCGCCGCAGCCAGAGGGCGTCACGATAGAGCGCAAGCATCGATGTCGGGTCCGTTTCTTCCCTATCGGCAGCATAATCGGAAAACCATGCAGGCTGCGGCAGATGGGGCGCCGCATCAGCGTCCGCCGGCGAAAACCCAAACGATCCGCCCTGCGCGGGATCGTCCGCCGCTACCCACGGCAGGGGCACACGACAGCCGTCGCGCCCCTTCTCGCGCTTCGGTCCGCGCGTATTGGTTGCACTGGGATCTTCGAGTGCAGTCCACGGGATATCAGCCACCTCAAAAAGACCGAGCTCCTCACCCTGATACACGTATGCCGAGCCCGGAAGCGCCAGTTCAAGCAAAAGAGCCGCCCGCGCGCGGCGCTCGCCGAGTTCACGGTCCTCGTCATAAGACGACCCGTCGCGTAAGAGCCAGTCGAGCGCAATCTGGTGGTAGCGCGTCGCCTTGATTTGCGGCAGGGCATAGCGCGTCGCCACGCGCGGCACGTCGTGGTTGGAGAGTACCCAGGTCGAGGCGGAATCGGATTCGATAGCTGCCTTCAAGCCCTCCTCGATTGCAGCGTGCATGTCATCATAGGTCCAAGTGGCCTTGGCAAACTCAAAGTTGAATGTCTGGCCAAGCTCGCTGGGACGCGCATAGAGATACTGGCGCTCAGGCAGCACCCACGCCTCGGCAACGGCGCTGCGCGGCGGATTATAGCGGTCGAACACGCGGCGCCACTCGCGATAGATCTCGTGGACCTCGTTGCGGTCCCACAGCGGATGGGCGCCGTCGTCAACCATGTCATCGCCCTCGGCGAGATGCCACCGGTCGAGGTCATCGCGGTCGAGATCCTTGGCGAGACCGTGCGCCACATCGATGCGAAAGCCATCGACGCCTCGATCGCTCCAAAACGCCAGGACGTCGCAAAAGAACGCGTGAACCTCGGGGCATGACCAGTCAAAGTCCGGCTGCTCGGGCGTAAACATGTGCAGATACCATTGACCGTCCGCAACACGCGTCCAGGCGGGGCCGCCAAAGTTGGCATTCCAATTGGTGGGAGGCAGCTCGCCATGCTCGCCGCGACCATCGCGGAAGATATAACGGGCGCGCTCGGGCGATCCGGGGCCGGCGGCAAGAGCGGCTTTGAACCAGGGGTGCTGGTTGGATGAATGGTTGGGCACGATATCGACGATGACCTTGATGCCGCGCGCGTGAGCCGCAGCGATCATGTCATCGAAGTCGTCAAGCGAGCCGAGACGTGGGTCGACATCGCAGTAGTCCGCCACATCATAGCCGCCATCGACAAGAGGCGAAGGGTAAAACGGGCTCAGCCAGATGGCCTCGATGCCCAGCCGCTCAAGATAGTCCATCTGCTGGGTAATGCCCGCGATATCGCCCAGACCCGAACCGGTCGAATCCTTAAACGAACGCGGGTAGATCTGATAGATCGCGGCATCGGACATCCATGAGCGCGAAGAGGACTTTTCTGCAGCCATGGGGTGAGCCTCCCTTGCAACGAGGTTTTGCGAGATGCCCACGATGATACGCCCAAAGCTGTCATTCGAGGCAAACAACGCCACAGCCACACCCCAAAACGCTCGCTCCCTCTCGGGCTCGAGCCTCCTGGGACGAATCGATCGATTAGTGAAAAGAACGGAAGACTCACTCCCCCGGCCACAACAGCGAGCGGGCTCCGGGTGCCCCAGGTTGCCGCGAAAGAGGAGGGAAGCGTACTTTATGTACGCGACCGACGATTGAGGGGGCAAGATGGGGTGCCCGGGGCTCGCGCAGCGTCAACAAAAAACGCGGTTCGTTAGAACCGCGTAAGATAGTTGGAGCGGACAACGGGGCTCGAACCCGCGACCCCAACCTTGGCAAGGTTGTGCTC
>CAMQJB010000077.1 GCA_947002045.1 uncultured Collinsella sp. | reverse complement strand
CATGCGAACCTCCAGTCCGGACCGCTTCACGGTCCAACTTTCTGTCCGCACCCCCGAGTGGGCGTGCAAACAGGAACTATTCCACCGCAACTTCGATGCGACAAAGGAGCAGTCCCTTTATCGCATTCCGTGCGAGCTCCAGCGCCATCTGCGGGTATAAGGCTAACAAGTGTTTATTTGCGAGGCCTAAGGGGCGCCCCGTATGGATATCGATAACTTTGAATGGTGGTATAGCGAGGGCGAGGCTCCGGACGAGGAGTGGGACGAGCCCGCGCCGCGTGACGTGTCGAGCGACGAGGACGAGACCGGTAACGATGCCGTCGAGATGGACGCCGCCTCCGACCCCGTCGAGCCCCTGACCTTTGAACAGGCTTGGGCCCAGGCCGAGGCCGACGAGGCAAAGGCCGATGCCACGGCCACGCTGGGTGAGCCAGCCGACATGTCCATTTCGCCGGCAAAGACCCCGCAACCGCGCCACACCATCGACCCCGGCAGTACGGCATCTTTCAGCATTCTCGACGTGCCCGCGCAAGGCGCCCAGGCGCCTGCGCCCACGCATCGCCCCGACCTGGCTCGTGAGGAAGACGCGGGCCGCCGTTCTCCGCTCGGCCCCATCCTCATCGCCTTCATGGCCGGCGTTATCGCCTGCTCGGCAATCGGCAGCATCTGGGGTCATGTCGAGCGGCAGCGCCAAGACGCCGCCAAGGTCGAGATGTCCGTCGAGCAATCGCTCAGCCGCACGCGCTCGGTGCATGTGTCGGTCGAGGTTAAGGACGGCGCGACGTGGGATACCGCGCGCGGCGACAGCCAAATGCTCGTCCATATCGTGGGCCGCACGCTCAGGGGACAAGCAATCGACGAGTACCAATACGTCAATTCCGAAGGTGACGGTATCGAGCTCAAGCCCGGCGACTACGAGCTCACGGTCGATGAGCCGCCCGTCGCCACCGACGGCACGCGTTACCGCGCCTCAAAGCGCATGGTCCCGGTGAGTTTTAATTCGCAAGCACCCGATACGGTCGATAGCGCGCCGCAGGGTGGGTTTGACCTTTATGCTATTGCTCAATAACTGCGCCTGCCGCTCAGCCCTGCTGCCAAGAGTGGGACAATAACCCTCGACACTGTTGTTTACTTTTGGAGGAAGTAGCATGTCCACCGTCACTACCATCAAGCGCGGCGGCCTCACCGCGGCCATCGATTCCATGGGCGCCCAGCTCACGAGCCTTGCCCTCAACGGCAATGAGTATCTGTGGCAGGGCGACCCGGCCTTTTGGGGCAAGCACGCGCCCATCCTGTTCCCTATCGTGGGATCGCTGCGCAACAACACGGCGACGTCTGCCGCCGGCACCTGCGAGATGGCGCGCCACGGCATCGCACGCATTGTCGAGCACAAATTGGTCGAGGTATCGGAGGACGGCTCCTCGGTAACCTACGAGATCACCGATACGCCCGAGTCGCTCAAGGCCTTTCCCTTCCACTTTAAGCTCAACATGACCTATGCCCTGACCGGCGATGCCACGCTCACGCAGACCTTTGCCGTCACTAACACCGGCGACGTAGACCTGCCGTTCTCGGTGGGTGGCCACCCTGCGTTTAACGTGCCCGCCCCCGGCGCCGAGGACGAGGCGTTCGAGGATTACGAGCTGGCGTTTACCGAGGCTTGGACTAACGAGGCCCCCGTCATCACGCCCGATGGCCTTATGACGTTCGAGGGTAGCTACAAGGCCCCCGATAACTCGGACGTGCTGCCCATCACGCACCGCAGCTTCGATAACGACGCCATCATGTTCACCGATACCCCGGGCTCCACGCTCACGCTGCGCGGCCGCAAGTCGGGCCACGGCGTCAAGATCGACTTTGAGGGCTTTAAGTACATCGGCGTGTGGTCTGCCGCCAACGACGCTCCGTTTGTGGCGCTCGAGCCCTGGACCGGTCACACCACCATGGACACCGAGGACGATGTCTTTGAGCACAAGGTCAACACCATCAACTTGGCTCCCGGCGCTACCGATAAACGCAGCTTTAGCGTCACCTTGCTCTAGAGGTTCCGCCGCTCGGTCGATGCTGCGTGCCGTCCAGAGCGATAATTTGTCATTCAAAAGGCAAGGCATAGACCTTCTGGTCATGCCTTGTCTTTTTCATGCCACTTGTTCGCTCTGGACGTCGCTCGCCGGCATTGCCAAAACATCGACGTCCCCAATGACTACCATGTGTCTATTAATTTTTCGAGCTTGTGCTGCACTGCTGGTCGCTGGCGTATATCCTGTTAAGTCGTCAGCATACGATTCAACAGGGAAGGCAGATTATGCATTCTCCCCATCAGCGCGACGCGCATCCACAGCCGGTGTGCAGCCGTCGCATCTTCTTGGGTAGCGCTCTCGCTGCGAGCGCTTCCGTCGTCGCCGGCGCGCTCGCCGGCTGTCAGCGTCCGTCCACGCTCAAGGTGGTTCAGCCCACGACGGGCGGCGGTCGCGACGACCTGTCCGATTCCGTGATCGGCAAGGACAAGATCCGCATTGGCATGGAGGCGGCCTACGCCCCGTACAACTGGCAGGTTTCCGAAGCCAGTGAGTACACTATCCCCATCGACAACGTGCAGGGCGCCTATGCCGATGGCTACGACGTGCAGATCGCCAAGATCGTCTGCAAGGCCCTCGGTGGCGAGCCCGTTGCCGTCAAGCAGAGCTTCTCGGGCCTCATCGATTCGCTCAACAACGGCCAGATCGACCTCATCATCGCCGGTATGAGCGCCACGCCCGAGCGCGAGGAGTCGGTCGGCTTCTCCGACCCGTACTTTATTGGCTACTTTGGCCTGTTCGTAAAAGAGGGTTCCCCCTACCAAAACGCCACCAAGCTCAGCGACTTTAGCGGTGCCACGGTACTCGGCCAAAAGGACACCATGCTCGACACCGTCATCGACGAGATTCCGGGCGTTGTGCACAAGAACCCGGTCGACTCCGTCCCCACGGTGTTCTCGAATCTGCTGCAGGGCACGTGCGACGCCGTGACTTACAACACCGAGAACGAGAAGGGCTATATGGCCCAAAACCCGGGTATCGTCCCTATTCATTTTGCCGAGGGCGAGGGCTTTAAGCAGGAGGTCGCGGCAAACGTCGGCTGTCGCAAGGGCTCGGACAAACTGCTTAAACTCATCGACAAGACACTCAAGGGCATTAGCCAAGAGGAACGCGACCAAATGTGGGACGCGTGCCTCGACCGCCAGCCGGCATAGGGAGGCAGCATGAAAACCATCAATCGTCTGGCCTCCTTTATCAAGGCCGACCACCGTTATGTGTACCTGGGCACGAGTGTCATCGCGGCGCTTGGCCTGGCGTTTAGCCAGCGCAACTCCACGCCGCTGAGCTTCTTGGCGCCCACCGGTATCTTCCAGGATTGCCTTTGGGCAATCCTTTGGGCCTGGCTCGTCGTGTCGGCGGCGGCGCTCGTCACCAAACTCATGCACTGGAATGACTATCGCGAAACGTCGCCGTTCGCATCCGAGCGCTTCCGTCGTGGCGCACGCTTGGGCAGCTATGTCGTGGTTGCCATCGCGGCGATCTTTTTCGTGGACCGCTGCGTCATGTCGTTTATCGACCTGGTACAGGTGAGCATCGTCTCGGACTCCAACCCCAGCGACTTTTTGTCGAGCCTGGTCTACATGACCTACAAGAGCGGGGACTTCTTTATCCGCGGTATCGAGATCACCATCGCGCTTGCCACCTTCGGCACCGTCATCGCATTCTTCCTGGCGTTGCTCTTTGTGTTCCTGCGTATTCAGACCTTCGATCGCGTGGACAACGACCTGGTGCGCTTCTTTAAGAGCATTGGCCGCGGCTTTGCGACCATCTACTCCACCATCGTGCGCGGCACGCCCATGATGGTCCAGGGTCTGCTCATCTATTACGCGGGTTTCACCGTTTTGCGCGGCATGGGCTTCGAGACCGCCCAGGCCAACCAGATCTGGAGTACCTTCACCGCCGGCCTCGTCACCATCTCGCTCAACTCCACCGCCTACATGATGGAGGTCCTGCGCGGCGGCATCGAGTCCATCGACCCCGGCCAGGCCGAGGCAGCGCGCTCGCTGGGTCTTTCGCAGTGGCAAGCCATGCGCAAAGTCGTGTTCCCCCAGGGCATTAAAAACGCGATTCCGGCGCTCACCAACGAGCTCATCATCAACATCAAGGACTCGTCGGTGCTCTCGGTCATCGGCGTGTTCGACCTCATGTACGCCACCACCACCGTCGCCGGCGTGTACTACCGCCAGATGGAGGTCTACTGCGTGGCGCTCGTGGTCTACCTGATCCTGACGCTCGTGGCGAGCCGCCTGCTCGAAGCCTTTGGCAAAAAGCTCGGCGCCGAGGCCCCTGCCACGCTGCCCAGCTCTAACTAGGCTTAAGACGAGGAGAATCATCATGGCAGATACCGCCACTACCGGCGTTGCGGCCGCCGCACAGACCAATGAGCCGCTCATCCGCGTCGAGGGCCTGCGCAAGAGCTTCGGCTCGCTCGAGGTACTCAAAGGCATCGACCTGTCCGTCAAATCAGGCGAGGTCGTCACCATTATCGGCGCCTCGGGCTCGGGCAAGTCGACCTTCCTGCGTTGCCTCAACCTGCTCGAGACCCCGGACGCGGGCCACATCTGGTTCCACGGCCAGGACCTTACGGCCGAGCGCTGCAATATCAATAAACTCCGCGAGGACATCGGCATGGTGTTCCAGGGCTTTAACCTGTTCAACAACATGGATGTGCTCGACAACTGCACGCTCGCGCCCGTCACGCTCAAAAAGATGAGCAAGGCCGAGGCCGAGAAGGTCGCGATGGAGCATCTGACGAGCGTGGGACTCGAAAAGTTCGCGCACGCCGCCGTGGGCCGCCTGTCCGGTGGTCAAAAACAGCGCGTGGCCATCGCTCGTGCCCTGTGCATGAATCCGCAGATCATGCTGTTCGACGAGCCGACCTCCGCGCTCGACCCCGAGATCGTGGGAGAGGTGCTCGAGGTCATGCGCAAGCTCGCTGCCGACGGCATGACCATGGTTGTCGTCACGCACGAGATGGCCTTTGCCCGAACCGTGTCCGACCGCGTGGTCTTTATGGACAAGGGCGTGGTGCTCGAGGACGCCGCGCCGGCCGAGCTCTTCGGCAACCCCAAGCACCAGCGCACCCGCGAGTTCCTCTCGCGTTATCTCGAGGACAAATAACCGACCGCAAACGCTTGCGTTGCAGGGCCGCTCCCGTGGGGCGGCCTTTGTCGTCACAATCGAAAGGATGTCATGGCCGAGGTTTGGCGCTTCTTTGCGCATGAGGACGATTTTGCCGATTTGGATGAAACTGGCGCGTGCGAGCGCCTGGGGCGCGTGCTGTCGTTACGGGCTTTAGCCTGTGCGGGGCGCGCAGCGCGCCGCATCAGAAACCACC
>CAMQJB010000076.1 GCA_947002045.1 uncultured Collinsella sp. | reverse complement strand
CGTTTTTCACATCCACCCCGGTATAAGTAGACCCCGGCCCCCCCCGGGGGTTTGCCTTTCGCGTCGTGGGCAAAAAAAAACCGGGGGGCCTGTGGGTACAACCCCCCCCACCGCCCCCACACTCATTTTCTATTCAGCCCTAGTCATCGCGCAAAGCCCCTTCGGCAGCACGCGGTGAAGCCAAGTCACCGCAGGCCCGGGCGGGAGGCGGACCTTTCTCTCGGAAAACTTCGCGAAGCCCAGTTTCCGAGAGAAAGTGTCCGGCTGCCGCCCCGGCCGACCAGGTCACATTACACCGTGTGCTGCGGCAGGTCCTGCAGGGCGATGACGTCCATGCCCATGTCGTTGGCGCTGCCGTGACCCTGCTGGTCCTCGCGCACCGCCTCGATGGCGCTCACGTAGGTGTTGGCGGCAGACATCGCCGTCACGCAGGTCACGCCGCGACGCACGGCCTCGGTACGCAGTAGGTAGCCATCGCCACGCGAGCCCGGGCCGTACGGCGTGTTGATGATCACCGCAATCTTGCCATCGGCGATGAGGTCGCCGATGTTGGGACGCTCGCCGTCGTGCGGGCCGCTGATCTTCTCCACGACTTCGCACGTCACGTTGCCGCCGCGTAGCACGCGCGCCGTACCCTCGGTAGAGCAGATGTCAAAGCCCAGGTAGCGCAGGATACGCGCGACCGAAAGGATATGACGCTTGTCGCGGTCGCACACGCTGATGAACACCTTGCCGCAGCTCGGATCGGGCAGCTTGTAGTCGATCGCCAGCTGCGTCTTGGCGTATGCCTCGGGATAGCTCTTGGCGATACCCATGACCTCGCCCGTCGACTTCATCTCGGGTCCCAGAATAACGTCGGCACCGGGGAAACGGCCCCAGGGCATAACGGCTTCCTTCATGCAGAACCAATCGAGCTGACGCTCGTCGCTCGGCAGGCCCAGGCTGGCGATAGAATCGCCCGCCATGATACGCGCCGCGCACTTGGCGAGCGGCACACCGGTGGCCTTGGAGATAAACGGCACGGTGCGGCTCGCGCGCGGGTTGGCCTCGATCACGTAGACGGTCTCGCCCTTGATGGCGTACTGCACGTTGACCAGGCCGCGGACTCCCAGCGCCATCGCGATGCGGCGCGTGGTCTCGCGAAGCTTCGCCTGCAGGCTCTCGCTAAAGCTGAACGGCGGGATGCAGGTCGCAGAGTCGCCGGAGTGAATACCGGCCTCCTCGATATGCTCCAGGATACCGCCGATGTAGACCTCTTCGCCGTCGCACAGGGCGTCAACGTCGGACTCGATCGCACCCTCCAGGAAGCGGTCGAGATACACCGGGTAGTCGGGGCTAATGCGCGCAGCCTCGGCCATGTAATCGCGCAGATGCTCGGCATCGTAGGCGATCATCATGCCGCGGCCGCCCAGCACGTAGCTCGGACGCACCAGCAGCGGGTAGCCGATGTGCGCGGCCACGGCCTCGGCCTCCTCAAACGAGGTGGCCTGGCCCGCCGGCGGGTACATGATGCCCAGCTTGTCGAGCAGAGCGGCAAAGCGCTCGCGGTCCTCGGCAAAGTCGATGGCATCGGGCTTGGTGCCCATAATGTTCACGCCGCTCTCCTCGAGCATGCGCGCCAGCTTAAGCGGAGTCTGGCCGCCGAGCGTCACCACAACGCCGTCGGGACGCTCAACATCGATGACATCCATGACGTCCTCGTAGGTGAGCGGCTCAAAGTACAAGCGGTCCGAGGTGTCGTAGTCGGTCGAAACGGTCTCGGGGTTGCAGTTGACCATGATGGTCTCAAAGCCGCGGGCCGCCAGCGCATAGCTCGCATGCACGCAGCAGTAGTCAAACTCGATACCCTGGCCAATACGGTTGGGTCCGGCACCCAGAATCATCGCCTTGGGCTTATCTGCCGGCGTGGTCTCGTCGGGGGCCACGCACTTTTTGGCGACTGGGCTCGTGCGGTAGATGTTCTCGTAGGTCTTGTAGTGGTATTCCGTGGCACTCGAGAACTCGGCCGCGCAGGTGTCGACCGTCTTCATGCTGGGGACCACGCCCAGACCCTTACGGTAAGCGCGAACAAAGCGCTCGTCCGAGCCGGTTAGCGCGGCGATCTCGGCGTCGCTCGTGCCGTACTGCTTGAGCAGACGCATCGCGTCGGCGTCAATGTCCTCCACGCGCAGGCCGCGGATGCTCTCCTGGACCTGCACCATATCGTTGATGCGGTTGAGGTACCACGGATCGATGCCGCAAACGGCATGGATGCGGGCGATGTCCCAGCCACGGCGCAGGGCCTCGACCACAAAGAAGATGCGGTGCTCAGTCGGGGTTGCCACGGCCTGAGCGAGCTCATCATCGCTCAGCTTGTCGGCACCTTCCTTGCCACCGGCACAAATGCCCTGATGCCCGTCCTCCAGCGAACGCATGGCCTTGCCAAAGGCTTCCTCAAAGGTGCGGCCGATCGCCATGATCTCGCCCACGGCCTTCATGCGCGTGGTGAGCGTGGGGTCGGTGCCCTTGAACTTCTCGAAGGCAAAGCGCGGCACCTTGACCACGCAGTAGTCGATCGTGGGCTCAAAGCAGGCAGGCGTTGCCTTGGTAATGTCGTTGACGATCTCGTCGAGCGTGTAGCCCACGGCAAGGCGCGCAGCGGCCTTGGCGATGGGGAAACCCGTGGCCTTGGAGGCCAGCGCGGACGAACGGCTCACGCGCGGGTTCATCTCGATGACGATGAGGCGGCCGGTCTGGGGGTTCACGGCAAACTGCACGTTGGATCCGCCGGTCTCGACGCCAATCTTCTCCAGAATGGCGAGCGACGCGACACGCATGCGCTGATACTCAAGGTCACTCAGCGTCTGCGCCGGCGCCACGGTGATGGAGTCGCCGGTGTGCACTCCCATGGGGTCGAGATTCTCGATGGAGCACACGATGATGCCGTTGCCGGCGTGGTCACGCATGACCTCCATCTCGTACTCTTTCCAGCCCTCGATGGACTCCTCGACCAGCACCTCGTGGGCGGGCGAGAGCTCCAGGCCCTGGCTCACGATGGAGACGAGCTCCTCGTGGGTGTGAGCGATGCCGCCGCCGGCGCCGCCGAGGGTAAAGCTCGGGCGCAGTACGCAGGGATAGCCCACGCGCTCGGCGATAGTCTCGGCGTCGGCGACGCTATAGGCGTAGCCCGAGCGCGCGACCTCCAGGCCAATCTCGGCCATGGCCTCGTTAAAGAGCTTGCGGTCCTCGCCGCGCTCGATGGCGGCCAGGTCGCAGCCGATCATCTCGACGCCGTACTTGTCGAGCGTGCCATCCTTTGCCAGCTCGACGGCAGCGTTCAGACCGGTCTGGCCGCCCAGCGTGGGCAGCAGCGCGTCCGGGTGCTCCTTCTTAATCACGCGCTCGATGAACTCGGCGGTGATAGGCTCAACATAGGTGCGGTCGGCAAGACCCGGGTCGGTCATGATGGTCGCCGGGTTGGAGTTGACCAGGATGACCTCAAAGCCATCCTCCTTGAGCACCTTGCAGGCCTGGGCGCCGGAGTAGTCGAACTCACAGGCCTGGCCAATAACGATGGGGCCCGAACCAATGACGAGGATGCGCTTGATGTCGGTACGTTTAGGCATGTTTAAAACCTCCTAGAGAGGCTGACTCAATGTTTTGGAAAAGTCAGCGAGGGTGCAGCTGGTGCATCAGGTTGCCGTGATGCGAGGGCGCGCTGGGCTTATGCCCGCGCGTCCGAAGCAGAACGGCAAGATGATGTGCCAGATGCAGCCGCAGCGTCGACAGGTCCGCCGTTCGGTAGAACGGCGGAACCACTATCGGCGAAATTCCAGCCGGCAAGGCGGTCCTTCGCGGTGTCGATGTCCAGGTAGTTCTCCTCGCCGTCCATGAGTCGCGTAAAGGCGGTAAAGAGATAGTGGGCATCGGTGGGGCCAGGCGAGGCCTCGGGGTGGTACTGGACCGAGAAGCACGGCGCGTCGAGCAGCTGGATGCCCTCGGCGGTGCCGTCGTTGAGGTTCACATGCGTCAGGCGAATGCGGCCAAAGCGCTCGTTCATCACGACCGGCGCGATTCCGCGGCGCACCCAGGCACGCAGGTCGCCGTCGGCCGCATGCTCGGTCTCGCCGCCGGAAAGCTCCGGGATCAGTTTGCCCAGGCTGGGGAACAGCAGGCCAAAGCCATGGTTTTGCGCGGTGATCTCCACGCGACGGCTCACCAGGTTCATAACCGGCTGGTTACCGCCACGGTGACCGAATTTAAGCTTTTCCATTTGGGCGCCGCACGCCAAGCTGATCATCTGGTGACCAAGGCAAATGCCAAAGACCGGCACCTTACCGATCAGCTGCTGCACCTGCTCGTAGGTCTCCACCACGGCATCGGGGTCGCCGGGGCCGTTGGATAAAAAGACGCCGTCGGGATTCATGTCGAGGACCTGCTGGGCGGGCGTATCCCACGGCACGACGGTGAGGTCGCAGCCGGCGCGGACGAGGCCCTCCAGAATGCCGCGCTTGACGCCGCAGTCGTAGGCGACCACTTTGTGGCGGGCGGGAGCGGCAGGGGCAAGCGCAAAGTCATGCGTAGTGGGCAGGTCGCTCGCGGCAAAAGCGTGGGGCTCAGGGCAACTCACGGTCTTGACCAGGTTCTCGCCCACCAGCGTCGGCGCTGCGGCCAGACGCTCGGCAAGCTCGACGACGTCAAAGATTTCCGTCGAGATAATGCCCATCTTGGAACCGTTGTCGCGCAGGTGGCGCACAAGAGCGCGGGTGTCGACACCCTCGATAGCGACGATGCCGTGGGCACGCAGGTACTCCGGCACGCTGACGGCCGAGCGCCAGTTGGAAGGCGTGGCGCACATGTCGCGGACGATCATGCCACGCATGGCGGGAGCGCTCGCGGGGCGGGTAGCATCACTGGGGAAGGCCGACTGGACGTCGGTCTCGTCGATGCCGTAGTTACCGATCTGCGGATAGGTCATGGTTACGATTTGGCCGGCATAGCTCGGGTCGGTCATGACCTCAAAGTAGCCCTCAAGCGAGGTGTTGAAGCAGACCTCGCCGGTCGCAGCGCCCTCGGCACCGCATGCACGGCCATAAAAAACGGTCCCATCCTCAAGGTACAGGATGCAGGGACCGCAGGTGCCCTTGCTGGTTTTGGCCAGCATGCGCTGGCAAAGCTCGCTGGGCGCGAAGGTGCGGGCAGCAGTGCCCGCAGTATGGTTGTTCGCCATAATTCTCCTTCCCGGTCTCTCCGGACCGGCTTAAAGGTTGGTGGTTAGGCCTTGCGGTATTTTAACCGCAAGTATGCGCCATGGCGTTAATTTCATCGAAATGTTTACGAAATGATAATTATGACTTTCTATGCATAATGATTTTTCTGGAACGGGGAATAAAAAATCATTCTGTCATGTATGCAGTTGGCGAGTAGTGGGGTTTTGTGGGGGGGGTGTTTGTTCGCCCCCGCGGGGGGGGGGGGGGGGGGGGGTGTGGGGGGGGGGGGGGG
>CAMQJB010000075.1 GCA_947002045.1 uncultured Collinsella sp. | reverse complement strand
CCAATTGGTCTGTTTTATAGCGTGTTTTCGTGGGGGGTCTTTCTAACGCAAAATCTTTTATAGAGCGGGGGGCCCCGCGGGGGCGCCCCCCGGCATTCTGGAATCTCAAAAACGACGAAGCAAGCGCTGACTAGTTAGAAGTCTTCGCGTACTCCTTGGGCGTCGCCTCAAAGGTGATGGTCACACCATTGTCGCCAGCCTGAGTATTGATATGCTCGAGATTGTTGGAAAAAACATTTGCATCATCGCCGTCGTAGTACAGGTAAACCTGAACCGTAACGTCATTATCGCGTTTGATCACCGCATCATTGGTAGCAAGCAAATTGCTGGCCTTAGCCGGATCAGAATCACTTGACGAGCTGAGCTTAATGCCAGCACCGCTCCAGACCTCCCACTTATTGCCACAAACAACAAGAACACGAAGGGCGTTGCCAAGATTCATGTTATCCACCGTGGTGGGGTTAGTAACCTTCACGTCCGTAATATGCAGGTTCGTGAACTCACCATCGTAGGTGCCAGTACCTACATAGAAAGTATTTTTGACCGCATAGTACTCATTCACAGCTTTATCGGCAGTGCCGTCATCAATCTGAAATTCGCTATCCTTCTTCATCGTCGCGGCAGTAGCTTCAGACGCGTAAGCGGACTTCCAAACGGCCTTGCCCTCAGTTTTCACAATTTTAGCAGGAAAGAGATCCGCTCTAGACACCTCAGAAGTGACAGCACTCTTAGAAGCCTTCGTCGTAGTCTTAGTATCAATCACGAGATATGCCGAGTTCGACTGAGCAGCAATCTTAGACGTCGTCGCCTCGACCTTGTTGTTGCTCACAAACCATGCGAACGTGGCAGAGCCCAGTGCTACGGCTGCCACGAGGACCATGGCGATGGCGGCGCCCATCTGCTTCTTTAATGCCTTGGTATCCATACGGACCCCTTTCTTTCCCCATTCATCCCAGATGACCCTCGAGAAGCCCGGAAGGGGAGCCCGCGCTTTCGTGTTGGATGTTGCTTGCCCATCCTTTAGACATGGAATTGAGAATACCACAATTCTTACGATTTCCTTATGAGTTTTCGGCAGCCTACATTCCGGCAAATTCATAGGTCTACCTCGGGTTATATGTGGTGCTTTGTGAACATCGTTTACCTTATTTAATCTCTCTCCCGCGCAGTCATAAGTCCCCCTTAAGCCTTGCGGCCGCAGTGCCACGCCATCGCATACATTCACCCTCTGCCGAGCTTCGCCCGAGCCTCCCCCCACTCGCTATACTGGTACAGAACGTGTCATTTTTGCCTGCTAAACGGGCTATTTGTTGGGAGGGCCCATGCCTGCCGCCAATCAACCCAAGGGAAGCGTTTCCACCGGATCGATTAAGCCGGTGACGCGCAAGGCCGTTCGTTGTCAGCGCGAAGTCGCCTGGCTGGTCACACAAGCGGCCGGCAAGCTCGTCGCCACCACCGACGACGTCAATGCGCCCACGCCCAGCTTTGTACTGGCGACGGCATTGTCGTACACCCGCAAGCAGGAGCAGGCCGCTCAGGACCGTGGCGCCGCGATCGACTACGAAGCCGTCATGGACCCCGACCTCGCGAGCTTTTGTGCGGCTGCGGGGTTGCCCGCAGCACCCAACGCGCTTTCGGACGCGGGTTACATGTTCACCCTCTCGGGCACGGACCTCATCCGCGACCTCTACGCCTACTGCGGCGATCTGAGCGAGCGCACGGGCGACGCGGCGCAGGCCAAACCAGGCTACGCGATCAAGCTCGCTCTGCGGCTGTTCTTGCTGGACGGAGCCTCGACAGCCGCCTAAATAACCACTCCGCAAGCAAGGCGCCGGGCCGGGAAATCAATCCAGACCCGGCGCTTCTTCGTTCTACTTATCCCCGTCCCCTGCGGGAGAGTTCTTTTGGTTGCGACGGTTACTCCAGGTCACGTTGTGTTCCTTGTAATAATCGGGCGCCTCGTTGCCGCTCGCGCCGATGGGGTCATTGCCGGTGAGGGTGTCAGCAATATCCTGCACGAACTTAACGAACAGGCTCGAATCGTCGGTCTCGGACGAATCAAAGTCAAACCCAAACTCCACCGCGCCGCCGATGATCTTGTCCACGCACTCCGGGTCGTCGCCATCCAGCCAAATGACCACGGTGTACTTGTCCACATCGCCCACGCGGAAGTTCTTGTGGCTGATGGTCGTCACCACGTCTTTGGACGCAAACGGCTCGGTGTTGGGCTCGGGATTGCCGTCGGCCGCAGCCGCCGCATAGGTCGTAGGCTGGCCGTTGCGATACACCCGCACGCGCGCCGCCTTCTCCACGCCCTTGCTGGCGCTGACCACCTTGAGCTTGGCGCTGTAGCCCAGATCGGTCTTGCCGGCGTTGCGGATATAGAAGGTGTACGCCACGTAGTTTTTACCGTTGTGGCTGCCGTCGATGTCGTCCAGGTTGTCGGGCAGGTCCTCGGCAGCGATATTGGTGCCATTGTCCAAGGCGTCGGCGGCCAGGCGCGCGGTGGCGTTGTTAAAGTCGCCGTTGTCGGCAATGGCCACGCCGCGGCGGAACAGCTCCAGGCGGTTGAGGTTGATGGTGAAGTTACCCATGTTTTCTTGCATAAACGACAGGGCGAACAGCACACCAAAGGCAAGCGCCAGCACCACGAGGGCCTTTTGCAGCTTGTCCATGCGCAGCAGCGCCGCGCCGATGCGCTCCATGCGGCGCTTGGGCATATACATGGATACGACCGCGTCGGGGTCGATGTCGTCGAGGTCCTGGTCGGCCAGCGCCTGCTCCAGCTCCTCGATGCGCACCACGCCGCGCAGGTTGCGTTTGGGCTTGGGCTTGCGCTTGGGTTTGCCGAAGCGCTTGCGGGAGGCGGGAGCCTGCTCGGGTGCGGAGTCCTCGCCGGGCGCGTCCTCGGCATTGGTGCCGGGCTCGTCCTGCGACATGTCCCCAGCCATGCCCTCAGCCAAATCCTCGGCAACTTGATCTTTATTGTCGTTACGCTTGAACAGAGCCATGGCGATCAGAGCTTATATTTGGCGCGGATGTAGCCGACGTATTCTTTGACGAGCTCGCGCTCCATGTCGTCGGCGTAACGGAACTGCAGGCCGCAGACGTTGCGGTACAGGCTGCCCTTGGGCGCGCGGCGCACCCAGCACACGATGCCCAGCTGCTCGGGCAGCTCGTGCCGCTCGCCCTGCAGGCGGATCGCGGGCATCTGCACGGCCAGGGCCTCGCCCACGTCGGGGTAATCGTTGAGGTAGATAGCCAGACCGCCGGCCGAGACGTCGATGGTCACGGCGTCCTCGGGCTCGGGGGTCGGTGCGTTGTCGCGTTGGTAGGTCAGGCGCATGGCGACCTTAAAACGCTCGTCGCGGCGCTTAACGAAGGTGCGCTGCTCGGCGACTTTGCGCATTTTCCAGTAGGTGCGGATGCCCTTTTTCTCGACCGACTCGGGGTAGCCGGCCAGCACGAACGTCTCCTCGCCCACTTTGTATTGCAGCAGGAGCTTTTGGTTTTCGTCCATGATGAGCGGCTTGCCGGCGAGCATGGGCGCGCTCATAAGAAAGTACGCCTCGTCCAGGTCCTCTTTGTACGTGGCGAGCATGTTGAAGTCGGTTTTTTGGCCCATGGGCACGTCGAATGCCACCTGAAGCTTAGTCCCCGGCGTTATCTGTTGCTCTGCCATGTATTCTCCCCCAGTCGCGGGCGCCGATATCATCGTCGTGCGCGATGCACATTGGGCTATTGTAACTGCTTTGCCGCAGGTTTCGATGTGCGGTGCGTGAAATGGCGCGGATGTGAGGCGGGGCAGCCACTAGTGCAGCTGCCCCGCGCGCTCCGTCAGCCGGTACTTGCGGTTGCGGCTCGTCGCCGACGCCGTAGGTTCAAGCTCGCCCCGTGCGATGAGCGCATTGACGCGCGTCCTAACCTGGGAGACGGTGAGTCCCGTGCATTCTGCCAGTTCACGTGTTCCCAGTTCGCCGTTGCGCTTGAGTGCCGCCACAATTAAGTCCCCGCCATGATCGATTTGCTCAACCTTCGCTCGGTAGAGGACAACCTTAAACCGGTCGAAACCCGGGCAAAACAATGGCTCAGCCAGACCGTGCGCACGCATGGCATCGAGCATCATTGGAATGCCCGACCCGTTGCCTTCAGCAGGAGAGCCTGCGCCGTCGGGCAATGGGACAAGCGACACGAGCTTCACAAGCGTCGCATTGCGACATCGGGAGCTGCCGTCAAACAGGTTCTCGCGAGTCTTTCCTCCGTATAGGCCGCCGGGGTTCGTCACCTCGATACGGTCATCAAAGACGTCAACAGCGATCGACTGCCCACAGAACCGATCTCCGTATTCTCGGTGGATTACGGCGTTGGCGATTGCCTCGCGCAGGACCTCCTCGGGAATCTCCAGCGAGTCGACACGCGAGACGCCTTGGATCGTCGAGGTTCGCCGCAAATTCTTAGCGACTGCCGCGACGGCATCCGAGATCATTTCGCCCAACGTTCCCTCGCAGATCGTACGGTCCATGAACCTCAACGACCCCGCCGCGCCCTTCTGCGTTCCGGCATAGACCGCCACATCGATAAAGAGCTTGGGATAGAACTGCTGAGGATAGGCACCCGTGGCCAGGAGCCCGGCCTTAGTAACATTGCCCTGGGAGTCGAGGAAATTCAGGCGCTCCAGCTTCGTTTTCTTGTCCGGCGCGCCGCGCATTGCACGGGGTGTCAGCGAGAAAGCACGCTCTATCGTGCGGTCGACCAGGGCCTCGTCAAGATCGCCTGCGACCGCGCCGGGTACTGCATCGCGATCACTGGGGCTCGTCCGTTCATACGATGACAAGGACAGGACCTCAGTCGACGAAAGCGGGACATCTTTGTCATCGATGCGTTTGTAGCTGCCGCCTTGAGCGCCCCGCTCTATGACATAACAAGGCTTGCTCGACGGGTCGAGCTCCTCAATCGCGATGACCAGAACCACGGTGCCCTGAAGCTCCACGCGTTCAATGGTGTATTTGGGCGGATTGGCCAGTTTTCCGCGGCCGCCGGCATCACCCATGCCCGCTACGAATTGGTTGAGCACCTTCTCGGTCTCAAAGTTCTCGACCGGGATAAAGCCCGCGCGCTCGCTCACGCCGAGCACGATAATTCCGCCAGCGGTATTCGCGAATGCACTAACCGTTTCCCATACGTCGCGGGAAAGCGTCGTGGCGCTCTCCTTGACCTCGACGTTAAGATCGTCCGAGCCCATGCGCCTTAAAGACTCGAGCAGACCGGTCAGCTGGTTTTCGTTCATCTGCACGTCCTTTCGCTCAGTCCGGCGGAGAATGCCGCGAATAGATTTCCTTCATCTCTCAGTTATCTCTCGTAATTATCTCTCATCTTACTGCTATCTCTCATATAAGAGATGAGTGAGAGATGGAAGATAAGATGTCTACCATCTGTTTCATTTAAACATGTTCTTGCTGGTAGAACAATCGGTATTGAGACAATACCATGATTGCTTGTCTCTTTGCTGCTCAGTTATCTCTCATATTTATCTCTCATCTTTCTGTTATCTCTCATATTAGAGATGAGTGAGAAATCAAAACCACCCCTAAAAGGGGTGGTTTGCTCTTAGGGTATAACCCTTG
>CAMQJB010000074.1 GCA_947002045.1 uncultured Collinsella sp. | reverse complement strand
CCCCCCCCCCCCCCCCCCCCCCCCCCCCCCCCCCCCCCCCCCCCCCCCCCGGCCGGTGAGACCAAAACCCCGCCATGCTTCTTATGTGCAGTAAAGCTAATGCTGCTAAAATACAAAGCGCTCATGTAGTTTAAACGTACGACGATAAGGAGCACCAGTGGGTAACCACTTCCGTACCTCCGGTGCGGGCGATGACGCCCCCAAGACGCAGCCAGGCGCCGCGGGCACTCGTTTCGCCACCCCGGATTCAGAGGATCAGCTGTTTTGCCCGATCCCCGCACAGCCGGCAGATCAGGCACAGCCGGCATCAGATCCCTTTGCCTACAATCCCACCAATGATGTCGAGCTTTCCGAGGCCGCGGGTTTTGAGCCCGTGCAGAAGGTGACCGCTCGCGTGGACCAGCCCCAGGCGGACGCTGTCGCGCCGCAGCCTGTCATGGCCGGTATTCCCGATCCCATGGCTCCTGCGACTCCGGCGCCACAGCCTGCGCAGTCCGGCCTTTTTGCCGGTATTCCCGATCCTACGCAGCCCGCGGCTCCCGTAGTCGAGAGCGATCAGGCCGCCGAGGTCGCAAGCCTCGACAATGCGCTCAACAATCCCGACTTTACGTCGGTGTTTGCGCCCATCGATCCGCAGGCCAGCCGCAAGAAGATGGCCAAGCAGGCCGGTGTCGAGCCCGTCATCCTCATGGAGCACGTCACCAAAATCTACCCGGCACAGCCCAACAAGCCCGCGCTCGACGACATCAACATCGAGATCTATCCTGGCGAGTTTGTCTTCCTGGTCGGTCACTCCGGCTCGGGTAAGACCACGCTGCTGTCGACGCTCAACCGCGACGTCAAGCCGACGAGCGGCCGCATTTTGGTCGCCGGCCAGGACCTCATGAAGATCAAGAACCGCAAAGTTCCGTTCTTGCGTCGCCAGATCGGTGCCGTGTTCCAGGACTTTAAGCTCCTGCCGCAGAAGACCGCCTACGAAAACGTGGCGTTTGCCCTGCAGTGCATCGGCAAGCCCAAGGGCGTCATTCGCAGCCAGGTGCCCGAGGTGCTTCGCCTGGTCGGTCTGGCCGATCAGATGGACTCTCTGCCCGATCAGCTGTCCGGTGGCGAGCAGCAGCGTGTTGCCGTTGCCCGCGCTATGGTCAACCGTCCGCCGCTGCTTATTTGCGACGAGCCCACGGGCAACCTCGACCCCGCGATTTCGCTGGGCATCATGAAGCTGCTCGAGCGCATTAACCGTACCGGCACCACCGTGATCGTCGCCACGCACGACCGCGAGATGGTCGATAGCATGCACCGTCGCGTGATCGCCCTCGAGGGCGGCCACGTAATCCGCGACCAGGAGAGGGGAGGTTACGGCAACTATGGCACCAACTAACGTGGGCTATTCGCTCAAAGAGGCTATCAGCCACTTCTTCCGTAACTGGACCACCTCGCTCGGCGCCGTCATCACGATCTTCCTTTCGCTGTTTATCATCGGCCTGTTCATTATGGGTTCCGCGATGCTGAACTCCGTGATCGGTACCGTCGAGGATCAGGTTGTCATCAATGCCTTTATTAGCGATGACGCCGATCAGGCAGACGTCCAGGCCTTTGAGGCCGAGCTCAAGACGTGGAGCAACGTCAAGTCCGTGACCTATAAGGATAAGGACGACGCGCTGGCCGAGTACACGAGCAAGATGTCGGGCAACGCCGACGCCACCATGAGTGCACTCGACGGCCAGAACCCGCTGCCCGCCTCGTTTGCGATTGAGATGGACGATCCGTCTCAGGTCGAGAGCACGGCCAAGAAGCTCAAGAAGAACGCCGACTTCCAAAAGATCGCGGACGACGGCGACGTCAACGCGAGCGTGCTGTATGGCCAGGAGGAAGTGAGCCGCCTGTTCCAGGTGACCAACTACATCCGTATCGCCGCCGTGGTACTCGTCGGTCTGCTGACCTTTATCGCGTTCATCTTTATCAACAACACGATTCGCCTGTCCATTACGGCGCGTCGTCGCGAGATTGCGATTATGCGCCTGGTGGGCGCCAGCAACGGCTTCATCCGCGGACCGTTCATTACCGAGGGTGTGCTGCAGGCCATTCTGGGCTCGCTGCTTTCCATCGGTGTTTTGGAGCTGCTGCGCAATCTGATGGTTCCTCGCCTGCAGGAGAGTGTCGGCTGGATGTCGTTTGCGCTGCCGATGCAGTACTACCTGGTGACCTACGCCGCGCTGATTCTTGTCGGCGTCATTATCGGTCTCTTTGGTTCTGCCATCGCCATGCGCCGCTACCTGCGCGTGTAGGCATGCTTTGAATTCGTTCCTTCCAACGGGTCGTTCCTTTTGGGACGGCCCGTTTTTTGATCCCTTGGGGACGGAGGAAAACGGATCACTTAGGGGGTCGGTCGATTCGAGTGATCCGCAATCCTGCCGTCCCCTAGGGATCATTTGGGTAGACTCTTGGGGTGTAAACGGCTATCGATAGTAAGGAGGCGCCATGGGGCGCAATAACAAGCATAAGCGTGGAGCTCGCAATAAGCGTGGGCCGGTGCGCAGCGAGCGTCGTCCGAGCCTGACTGGCCGCGTGCAGCTCCATGAGCACAGTGCCTATGTCATAACCGAGAACGGCGACTACAAGGTCATGGGCCGCGGCAAGCGCGAGATCATGGATGGCGATACCGTTGCCGTGAGCATTAAGAACAGCCCGCATGGTGAACGTCGCGCCGTGATTGAAGGCGTTGTCGAACGTGCCGCCATCAGCGTGGTGGGTACGTATCAGATGGCCGGCCCGCTTGGCGTGATCGAGCCGCTCGATTCGCGCCTGAAGGCTGACTTCTTTATTTTGCCCGAGGACACTTCGGCGGAGCGCCTGGGCGTGCGCCCTGGCGATGTCGTCGTCGCGCGCATATTGACCTACCCGACGCGCTTGGAGTCGGGAACGGTGACTCTTGAGCGCCGCATCGGCGGTGACGATGCGCCCGATCTGGGCGTCCAATACGTTATGGCACGCTATGGCTATACCGACAGCTATCCCGAGGCCGCACTTGCCGAGGCCGAGGCGCTTACGCTCGATGTGACCGCAGCGCTTAAAGACCCGCTTCGTCGTGACCTGCGCGATCGTTTTGTCATCACCATCGACCCGGTTGATGCGCGCGACTTTGACGATGCCATCTCGCTCGAGCGCACGCCCGAGGGCGGCTATAAGCTGGGCGTGCATATCGCCGACGTTTCGCACTATGTTGCCTGGGACGGGCATATCGACCTGGAGGCCCGCCATCGCACGACGTCGGTGTACCTTGCCGATCGCGTGCTTCCCATGCTGCCCGAGCGCCTGTCTAATGACCTGTGTTCCCTGCGCTCCGATGAGGATCGCCTGGCGTTTACCGTCGACATCGAGCTCGACGCGCAGGGCCGTGTGCGTCATTATGATCCCTATCCCAGTGTGATTCGCTCGCGTGTGCGTATGGACTATGACGGCGCCGAGGCGCTGCTGGTGCGCGCCGGCGCAGTTGAGTATTCCGTGTTGGAGGGCGCTGCGGAGGATGTCGCTGCGGCCGAAGCCTCGCGCGAGGAAGCGCTTGAGCGCGGGCTTGCGTGCGAGGACACTGCTCACAGCTGTAACGTTGACCTGGCCGATTTCCTGGTCGCCGCAAACGAACTCGCGGAGCTTCGGCGTCGCATACGTCGCGCACGCGGTTCGGTCGACTTTGATACGGCCGAGATTCGCGCGCTGCTGGATGAGGACGGCGTGCCCGTGCAGATTGTGGCACGCGAGCGCTCCTGCGCAACCTCGCTTATCGAGGAGGCAATGCTGCTGGCTAACGAGTGCGTCGCCGAGTGGCTGGCCGACCGCGATATCGAGGCGTGCTATCGCGTGCACGATGACCCCAGCCCCGACAGTCTGCACGGTGCTGCTGCGGCGCTGGCGCAGCTCGGTATCATCGATGATCGCCGTGCGGCGGGCATTGCCCTGGGAAGTCCTGATGAGTTGCAGGCGACGGTTGACGCCGCTGCCGGCACGGCTAACGCGCCACTCGTCAACACGCTCCTTTTGCGCAGTATGCAGCGTGCGTTGTATAAGCCTCGCAACGAGGGCCACTTTGCGCTCGCCGCGCCGTGCTACTGCCACTTTACAAGCCCCATTCGCCGTTACCCCGATCTGGTGGTGCATCGCGTGCTCAAGCTGCAGCTGGCATACGAGCAGCTGGGTGGAAAAGACGCCTTGGTGCGTACGCCGAGGCTGATCGGAAAAGGCAGAGAGTCGCTTCCGCGCATCCTGCCGCAAATCTGCCGCGCGTGCAGCGATGCCGAGCGTGCGGCCGACGCTGCCAGCCATGCGACGCAAAAAATCAAGATTGCGCAGTACTACGAGGACCGCCTGGGCGAGCGCTATGCCGGAACGGTCTCGTGGGTCAGCAGCATGGGGCTATTCGTGCGTCTCGATCTGACGCAGGTTGAGGGGCTGGTTTCCATTAAGAGCTTGGGTAACGAGTGGTTTGAGTTTGATGAGGACGCGCTCACGTTGACGGGTGCCGACACGGGGCGTCGTTTTGAGTTGGGCCAGCGCGTGATTATCGAGGTCTCACGCGTCAACACTACTCGCGGACATTTGGACTTTAAGCTCATTCATTAACCGGTACGGAGTGAGTATCGGCAAAGCGGACAGGGCGGTCTTTCGGGGCCGCCCTCTTTGCGTGTCTCTTGATTGCCCTGCCATGAGCTCGGCCGCTTCTTCATATGCTTTTGGGAGATAGGACCTACCAAAACAAGCCTGTCCCTTTTTGGCGGGTTTACGAGAAAGCGGGGATGTTGTGGCAACGGTATATGGGTATGCGCGGGTGAGCACGCGTGATCAAAATTTGAATCGCCAGTTGGATGCGCTGAGCGCCTATGGCGTGGAGCCGGCGAATGTTTTTGCCGACCGTGCGAGCGGCAAGGACTTTGATCGCCCACGGTATCGGGAATTGCTTCATGCCTTGGCTTCCGGTGACGTGTTGGTGGTGCTTTCCATCGATCGGCTGGGTCGAAACTACAGCGAGATACTCGAGGAATGGCGTCGTATAACCAAGGAACTTGGTGCGGCCATCGTTGTGCTGGACATGCCGTTGCTCGATACGCGTGCGAGAGATTGCGGCGGATCGGATGTGACCAGCACGCTGATCGCCGATATCGTTTTGCAGCTGTTGAGTTATGTGGCGCAGGTGGAACGAGAGAACATCCACCGTCGTCAGGCGGAGGGAATCGCGGCGGCGCGGGCGCGCGGCGTGCGTTTTGGTCGGCCCCGCAAGCCGTGCCCTCCGCAATTTGAACGAGTGCGCGATATCTATGAGGCGGGCAATATTACCCGGAGTCAGGCGGCAAAGCGTTTAGGTGTGTGCGTGGGGACCTTCGATCGCTGGATGCGCGAGACGGAGTAGGGGACCGCAGCCATCTGGCGCCTTGTTTTGAACATTTGGGATTCCGCTATGGCGACGGCAACATTTGGGGGTACACTCGCTGCTGCTCAATAACAGACAGAGGTTAGCCCTTGGCGCGCGCGAAGCATATAGTCGGATGGATATCGGTTGTCCTGCTTGTCGCGACGCTGGCAAGTATTTGGATGCTGACGGAGCAGAGCGTGGAGCAGACATCGTCGCTCAGCGAGTCTACCGCGCACGTGGTGGAGGGGCAAAGCGCCAGTGCGCAGCCCGAGACTGCGGGGGAGACCCAGACGGGAGATGCCGTCGGGGACGCTGGCTCAACGGCTGCCGTCGCCCACCCCGACCCGCTTGCCCCCGTCCGCATGTGGATGGGCACCAACA
>CAMQJB010000073.1 GCA_947002045.1 uncultured Collinsella sp. | reverse complement strand
AGATAACCTGTTGCGCAACATCGGAAACTGCGTCATTACCGCCGTTAACGGCGACGACGCCTCAGGGCAACACATGCAACGACAATCGCCAGCAGCACCAAGCCCTGAAAATTGATACGGCTAATAGCGAAGCCCGAAGGAACAATAAAACTGTCGTAGAACATGTCGAGCAGGCCGATAAACACCAGAAACGCGATGAAGATCCAGAACACGCGACTCCTTAAAATGGGAGTAAACATGTCGAGCACCGAACCGCCCGAGGAAGAGCCCTGATAGCCAATCAAATCAAACGGCTCATCTTTTTCCACCTCGTCGGCATCACTCGAAGTGCCTGAAGACTCGGACTCCAAATCGCGACGATCCGTCCAATACCCGGGCACATGGTCGCGCTCACCAAGGTACTCACCGTTTTTGACCACCGGCTCAAACAACATGGCACTCGAAAGATCCTCGAGCTCCTCGCGAATCAACTGGTCGGTGCGAGCGTCATGAGGCTCCTCGAGTTCGCACTCAAGCTCGTACATATGCTCCATGACTCGCTCGTAGTCCTCTTCAGACATATCGTCATCGTAATAGGAGTTCCTGTTCATCGTTCATCCCTCATTCGAGAACCGAATCCCTTTTGGACAACTCAAGTGTAGAAATCCATACCGAGCAGACGTTGCGCAACATTGCCGGGAACGAGACGGATCCGCTCTCAAAACGCCCCAGCACAGACCGTTCCGCATTGCAATTTGCGCACTCGCGGATGTTGCGCAACGTTCTCGCCCATCGGGGCGGTAGCGTTCGAGTTAACAAAGCCACGAGCCCTAAAACCCGGAATCGTGGGCTTCCACCGCATACGAAAGAAGGAACGATGGACGAGATTTTTGAGCATCTGCTTCAAGATACCGACCGCGGGATCTCGATCAACCAGATTGTCAATCGCATCGTGTTTCCCAACCACGATATCTGCATGCAGGCCAAAGCTGCCCTGGAGCGAGACTATGGCGAGTTCTGCTTTGCTGCCGTGATCCCCGATTACGAGGACTTCCAGCACATGGATCCGACCGACGCCATCAATGCCGCCCTGGAAACCTGCGGATCCGACGGCGAAGAGGTCACCAACGTCGTCTGGGGCTACAACTCGCTCCAGTACGAATACAACGGCATCCCCTCGCTGGAGGTTGCCAAGACTATCTCCAAGATGATCGGCGTTCCCGTCTACTACGAGTACACCGATGCCGATGAGATCGCCGCCGGCGCCGTGATCGCCGATGCGCAGGGCGATAGCGTCTCGTTTGCAAACGTGGTCGACAAGAGCTGCTGGGTGTATTTCCCGGAGGGGTTCGACGGCGCCACCGACACCCTGTTCCGCTGCGGCATGGGAACCATGTCCATGCCCGACGGAAGCCAAAAGTACTTTGAGGACACCACCGACCCCATCATGCGTTCGTATGCGCAGCGCGGAAACGTGTCCCTGTACTTCGACTTTCTCAAGGACCAGTTTGGCGCCCAAGAGGAGCCCCAGCCGGCGCCCTCGCGCAAAAAATCGTCTCCTGCGGCAAGCAAACGCAAAAAGAAGTCGACCAAGACGCAGGAGGTCGCAACCGCCACCATGAACGCATCAGACGTTGATGTGCTCTTTAGCCATCTAATCGAAGAGACAGGCGGTCAGATCCAGCCCCAAAGGGTCATCAACCGCATCGTCTTTCCCGGACACAATGCTTGCATGCAGGTAAAGGAGACCCTGGAACAGGAATTTGGCGGCTTTTCGCTCGCCACGCTGATACCCGCAATCTCCGACCTTGGCGATTTGAGCCAGCCGCAAAACGCCGCCATGTGCATCCATATCTGTGGCGCCCTAGGCGGACGGACATTCAACGAGATGTGGGGCTACAACTCGCTTCAATACGAATACGACGGCATCCCGCTGCTGCGAGCTGCAAAGGCGCTCGCCGGCCTGCTCGGGGCGCCCGTTTATTACGAGTACGTAGTGACCAACGGCTACAAGGCCGGAGCATGGCTAGCCGATCCCGATGACGACGACGTCTCGTTTGCGGCAAGCCTCACTAAAAGCCAGTGGACGTTCTTCCCCGACAACAGCCAGTACCGAGATGCCACGGCAGTTCGTTGCGGCGTGGCGACCGTCACGCTTTCCGTGACCCAAAATGGCGTGCCCCAGGACCGCGAGGTCTCGTTTGCGGACACGTTCAATCCCATCATGCAAAAGCTGGCAACCCGCGGGACCGTCTCCATGTATCTCGACCTGATCAATGCAAACTACAGCTCGTTTGCAGACCCATCGGACGATGACGACGAAGATGAGGATGACGAGCCCCAGGCAGAGTCCGATGCCCAGGCATCGGGCAACGTCTACATGTCCCAGGCCATGGGCGCGATGACGTTTCGCATCGTCTTTCCCAATCATGACTGCTGCGAGTATATCCGCAATGATCTCGACAAGTGCTTTGGCGGGTTCTCACTCCAGGCGATTTGCGGCACGCCCGATAGCACGTTTGACTCACCCGATGAGGTCCTGAGGACCATGGCAGGCCACGGAATCCCCGATGATGCAACCGATGTCGAATGGGGCTATAACTCCGTGCGCTATCGCGTGGCGCACTCCGTGCCCAACGCCGTCGTTCTCGAGGCGCTCGTCCAGCACTACAACATTCCGCTGTACGTCGAGTATTTCGATGAGCTTAAACGCGCGACCGGCGCTGCCATTACGATCCCCGACATAGCAAACCCGACCGCATTCGTCCCCGGCACACTCGGCTGCAAAGAGCAGATGTACTTTGACCGTGGCAGCGAAAACGAAGGCTACGTTGCACTTCGATGCGGCTATTGCCAGGCAGTCTCCGATGATGGCAAAACGCGCATTTCCTTTGTCGACGACCCATCGCAGTCGGTCATGGCGGAAATGGCAGAAGAAGCATCGGTCGGAGTCTACGTTAGGCTGCTTAAAAAATTCGATCTTGAGCAAGTTCTCCCCGCTGGATATCAGAAACCGGCTTCTCGTCCCGCCGCAAGTTCCAAAAAGAACACCTCGACCTCCTCGGCAGAAAAATCGAAAATCAGCCTGTGGATGAACCCCATTGCAGAAAAGCATGTCTGGAACTCCCTCGATGCCTACGGTCAAAAGCAGGGCAAGCAAAATGACATGAACATGTTCTTTTTGGAGCCGCTCTATCGCGGCGGCGATCAGATCCGAGACCCATTTGGATTTGCCACAGGCCGCAAACCTTTACCGGCTTATGCAAGCCACCAGGCGCACCGCAAGGTTATCGACGCCGCCCTTACTACCGACATAGAAGTCGGCGCGCTTGTCGCGGGGCTTCTCGGCCAAGACCTGTTGACATCCGAAGAGCTCAACGCGCTGCACCGCGACATCGAGCTCAAGGCCCAAGGCATAAGCGCCATCGCCACCGGAAGAGGCGCCGCACTCGAAAGCCGTTGCGACTCGGTTTGCTACCTTATTGCAAAGCTCCGGAGCCATGACGGCGACAATAGCCATCGCTTTATGATGTGGATGGCGGACACCGACCAAGCCGTACGCGTAAAGTTCTACGGCGAGGCACCGGCAATCGGCGCGCCCTTTACGTGCCGCTTTAGCGTAGTGGAAAATGACGTCATTACGTACTGGATGCCCGTCGAGGGCGAGAAGGGCTTCTCTCGCTATAAACGGATTCCCGAGGGAGGACGCATCGACGTCTCCGCGGCAAAGAGCGACTCTGCCGCCATGAGCGCCCTGCGCAAGGCCAACGCGATGTTCCTTAAAACGTGCGGACTCAAGCAGACCGCGCCGTCCAAGACGCGCATGACCCCGGAGCAGTCGCAACGATTTAGCGAGCTACGAGAAAAACTGGGTCGTAAAACGGGTTATGCCCTTACGGTGCTCTTCTCGCGCTGCGTACCCTGCAGCGCCGAAGCCGACCGATTCCTCGAGCTCATGGAGCACGCCGCAGCCGCGCACGATCGCGGAGAGGTGATCGACGTCGACGATACCGAGGTCGTAGAGCACAAGGCCGTTTACATGGTTGGCCCGATCTCTACCGAGGATGGTACTTGTCAGCTCTACAACCCCAACACCGTCAACTTTGAGGACTTTAGGTTCCAGCCCAACCTGCTCGAAGACTTCCATACCGACCTGCCCCGTGCCGGCAGCTTTATCAACATTGCAACGAGCGTCGTTGAGTCGGACGTCATCGCCGCCTGGGCGGGCTACAACCCGGGCAACGCCCAGCGCTCGGCGCGCTACTAGAGAGCGATTGGCACGACCAAGCCATGTATCTGTTGCGCGGCATCGCCCCTGGACGTCGAACCGCACCGTCCGCGATGTTGCGCAACAGAATGCAACGCAGGCGGCCTAGTATGCGAAGTAACAGGCGCGCGCAGGTCAGACGCATCGAATCTGGCCTTCGCGCGCAACACAAATCATCGCAGGGAGCACACCATGGCGCGTGACACATCAAACGTTCCGGTTGTTAACTTGCCGCTCGCTTACAAGTTCGACGGCAACGGCAACATCATCCAGAAAGTCTTTTTTGGCGTAAATGCGGTATTCGGCCCCGTCTGGTACTGGTGGTACTTCAAAAGCAATCGTGATCCCAACTTTTGGCTCGGTGACAGCGAAATGGACGGCTATGATCCCGATGAATGCTCTACCGAGTTCCCGCACCGCATTGATAACTTTACGCCCGAGGAGAGCTGCAACCTCTTTGAAGTCGCAAAGTATTGCGACCGCATGACGGGTGTTACCGTCTTTGACGTCGTAAACGGGCGAAATGTAAACGAACGACACCTGGATGACTACTACACCGGCTACGACCTTGGCATCGAAGATGATGACGAGGACGAAGAAGACGACACAGACATCGAGATTGAGTTTGAAGGGCAACCTGTTAACCCCCAGCCGATGCGCGTATGCGACGAGGGCCCCTGCCAGTTTATGCTGCCGCCCGTTTTAAACTGCGGAACGGACGACGGTTCTGGCTACGAGGTCGAGATTCCCCTGCGCGCCAAAACGACCAAGAGCGGTACTCCGCGGGAGCGACTATCGTTCTATATCCCCGCCGACCTCGCCGTACAGTGGTTCCGCGAGGTCACAGACGAGCCGCAGGCCGACTACCAACTGTTCCAAACCGTTTGGATGGATCGGGCCAATCGGCTTGAGAACCCGCACTTTGTCGACCACCTGTTTTCCTATGCGTTTTGGCAAGAGCGACTGCTGCGCATCCTGCACTACACGTACAAGCGGGGCAAGGTGCAGAGTGCGCGCATCGTTGCCGATTACGAAGGCGATGCCGCCGAGTTTATTGGTAAGCACTATCCGGAGGCCGAGGCCATCGGTCATCAGAGCAACGAGAACGCCTTTGAAACGGGAGCCGCCTATCTGGTGGACCTCACGCTGGACTACAAATACAAGGGCGACAAGCTTGTCGAGAAAAAGACGTTCTCGGTCCTTGGCAGCTTTGGACGCGAATGGTATCGACTCTTTAGCGGCAATCCCAACGCCACCGTTGACGATTTCTATGCATGGTGCGAACAAACCGACACCTACGAGCCCCTACGTCAGGCAGCCGAAACCGCCGGCGCAATCGTTCAGTACACCACCTACGGACTAAAGGACGGCAAGCTCACCAGCAAACGCACCGAAGACCACCAAGGCCGTACCAACATCGAGATTAACGAGGCAGCCGAGCTGAGAGACCGCATGTTTACGTAGGCGGTAGGTAGACTGCCACAACTCAGAAATAAATCAAAACCACCCCTAAAAGGGGTGGTTTGCTCTTAGGGTATAACCCTTGGA
>CAMQJB010000072.1 GCA_947002045.1 uncultured Collinsella sp. | reverse complement strand
AACCCTGGACCTTGGGATTAAGAGTCCCCTGCTCTACCAACTGAGCTAACGACCCAAAGCTAAAGTCCGTTATGGCGGACTTTAGAGGAGATATCGTGTGGTGGGCCGTCAGGGGGTCGAACCCTGGACCTTGGGATTAAGAGTCCCCTGCTCTACCAACTGAGCTAACGACCCGATATCAACACGAAGCAAGAACTGGGGTGGGTAAAGGGACTCGAACCCTCGACCTACGGGACCACAACCCGTCGCTCTAGCCAACTGAGCTACACCCACCGTGTCCTGTGCGCTTCGCGCTCGACTATTATTGCAAGGAACGCCACGCGATGCAAGCCCCAATTTTCAAGAATTTTGAAAAGAGTTTTTCGGGCGCGTTTCGAGCAATTCCCACCGGTTTCATAGGAGTAAACTTGCCCCACTGCAAATGCTCGAAAGGACCAGCATGAAAGAACTCTCCAACCGTACGGCAACATTTACCGATTCGGTCATCCGCCGCATGACGCGCATCTCCAACAAGTACGGTGCCGTCAACCTCTCGCAGGGCTTCCCTGACTTCGATCCTCCGGCGCAGCTGCTCGAGAGCCTCAGCACCATCGCGACCGACCCCAAGCCGCTCTATCACCAGTACTCCATCACCTGGGGCTCCCAGGCCATGCGCGAGGCGCTCGCCGCCAAGCAGGAGCACTTTATGGGCATGCCGGTCGACCCCAGCCAGAATATCGTGGTCACTTGCGGCTCCACCGAGGCCATGATGGCTGCCATGATGACGGTCACAAACCCCGGAGACAAGGTCGTCATCTTCTCGCCGTTCTACGAGAACTACGGCGCCGACACGATCCTTTCGGGTGCCGAGCCCATCTACGTGCCGCTCAACCCGCCCACATTCGACTTTGACCGCGAGACGCTCGAGGCCGCCTTCCGCGACAACGACCCCAAAGCCATCGTCCTGTGCAACCCGTCCAACCCCTGCGGCAAGGTCTTTACGCGCGAGGAGCTCACCTTCATCGCCGACCTGTGCAAAAAGTACGACGCCTACTGCATTACCGACGAGGTATACGAGCACATCGTCTACGCGCCCCACGAGCACGTCTATATGGCCACGCTACCCGGCATGTTCGAGCGAACCATCAGCTGCAGCTCGCTGTCTAAGACGTACTCCATCACCGGTTGGCGCCTGGGCTACACCATTGCCCCGGCCGAGATTACCGAGCGTATCAAGAAGGTCCACGACTTTCTCACCGTGGGTGCCGCCGCTCCCCTGCAGGAAGCCGTTGTCACCGCCCTCAACTTCGACGACAGCTATTACCAGGAGGTCCTCGACCTCTACGCCGCCAAGCGCGACCTGTTCTGCCAGGGGCTCGATAGCATCGGTCTTGTGCATAACGTGCCGCAGGGCGCCTACTACGTCATGATGGACGTCTCTGAGTTTGGCTATGACAGCGACCTCGACTTCTGCGAGGATCTCGCGTCTAAGGTGGGCGTGGGCGCCGTGCCCGGCTCGAGCTTCTTCCGCGAGCCCGTCAACCATCTGATTCGTTTCCACTTTGCCAAGCGAGACGAGACGCTCAACGCAGCGCTGGAGAACCTCAAGTCGTTACGTGATAAAATCAAGCCGCGCGGGTAAGGACGGCCCAGCAACTAAAGCAACCAAAGAAGCCTCGCACCGCCCGCCGCGTTGCGAGGCTTCTTTTTATAGCGCTTTCTTAAATGGTTTAGAGCCCTATACTTTAGTCACGGAGCAACTCGTCCCAGTGAGAGGAATACTATGGCAGAACAGCAGCTTATCGGAGCGCTCGAGGCCGGCGGCACCAAGATGGTCTGCGCCACGGGCTATGCAGACGGTACGGTCCTGGAGCGCGAGCAGATCGCGACCACGACCCCGCAGGAGACCGTTGAGGCCGTCAATGCATGGTTTGCCGACAAGGGCATCGCCGCGCTGGGCATCGGCGCCTTTGGCCCCACCGCGGTCAACCCCGCCTCGCCCCAATACGGCAAGATCCTGGAGACGCCCAAAACGGCATGGCGCTACTTCGACCTGCTGGGCACCATCCAAAACGAGCTCAATATTCCCTGCGGCTACGACACCGACGTCAACGTTGCCTGCCTGGGCGAGGTCACCTTTGGTTGCGCCCAGGGCCTCACAGACGTGGTCTACCTGACCATCGGCACCGGTGTGGGCGCCGGCGTGCTCTCGGGCGGCCAGCTCGTGCACGGCATGATGCATCCCGAGGCAGGCCACATCCTGGTCACGCGCGACCCGCGCGACACCATTGGCGAGCACAGCGCCTGCCCCTTCCACGACAACTGCCTCGAGGGCCTCATCGCCGGTCCCGGCGTTAAAAAGCGTTGGGATGGCAAGAGCGCCGGAGACATGGCCGATGACCCGGAGGCCATGGACCTGCTCGCAGGCTATCTGGCACAGGCGCTCATGACCTACACGCTGTGCTACGCACCGCAAAAGATTATCATCGGCGGCGGCGTGGCCGACCACACCCCCATCGTGCCGCTCGCCCGCAAAAAGTGCGCCGAGATGCTCAACGGCTATATCGTCACGCCCGAGGTCAACGACATCGATACCTACATTGTCAACAACAGCCTCGAGGGCAAGCAGGGCATCATGGGCTGCCTGGCCCTGGGCGCCCAGGCGCTCCAGTAAAGGGTGCATCAACGGCGCACGGCGTAGCCAAGCTCGCAAAACGCCCGGACAAAACCGTCACGCCCCGCAGAGGCCCTCAAACGAACAAAGCCGCCTAGGACCAAGCAAAACGTCCTAGGCGGCCTTTTTGGTGTAAATCAGCGACCGTAAGAGATATCGGAGCACGACGCCTGTCGTCGCCCCGCAGCAGTCGATCATCACATCGGTAATCATGCCGGCGCGACCGGGCACAAAAAGCTGGATCGTCTCGTCGATAGAGGGAACAAGCAGCAAGAACACCGCCGTGGGCAGCAACACATCAAACGTGCGCCGGCCTTCGAGGTCAAAGGCGTGCGTCGCCAAGATGCCAAGCACCATGTACTCGGTAAAATGAGCGCACTTGCGCACGACGAAGTTGGTCAACCACTCGTATGGAAGCCCCAGGGCCTGCAAAAAGCCGCGAATGGATTCCATGATCGACAAGCTCAACGAACCAGACCCCGTACCGGGAACCAGCGAATTGCCCCAAATGACGAGCACCATGGCGCAGGCGGCAAGCGCCCATTTTCGATCGAGCTTAACCATGAGGCAATTATGCCTCCGCGCGCAGCGGTGTAAAGCTGGCGGTACCGCCCTCGATAACGCTCAGATAGGCACGGCCCGTGCGCTTGACGGCCGCAGACTGTAGACGGTTGATCTCTTCCTCGAGAATCTGATTGACGCGCTCATGGCGACGGTTTTCCATAACGCCGGCAGCGATAGCCTCGGCGCGCTCGATACCCTCGCGCGAGATACGCGCGGTATCCTCGGGAAACACGGAGCTGTGGCGGCCGACATAGACGGGAGCAACCGAGACAGGTGAGGCTGTAGGCGTGGGCACCGCCACAGGGGCGGGCTCGGCAGCCTCGGCCATGATCGCCATGGCGGCGGCCCACATGTCCTCGTGGCCCGAATAATCGGCCATGGGGACATCTTCCTCAAGAGAGGCATCGGGGAGACTGTCGGTATCCACGCGATCCTGGGCGTCGATAGACGCAGTGATGGCAGCAGGCTCGTCCAGATCGGAGAGATCCACACCCTTGGCATCGGAAATGATGGGCATGCTGGCGAGCTTGGCGTTGTACGGCGCCGCCTCCGCGGCCTGCATTTGGGCCGAAGCGCCCCAAAGCGAGCTTTCGGCAGCTCGGCGAGCGGCAATGGTCTCCTCGTCGACAGCCAGGGGCTCATCGGCAAAGGGGTCGGCGACAGGAGCCGCCTGAGCTGCGCTCTGTTGGCCGGCCGAAGCAGCCGACGCGGCAGAGGCGTACGCAGCCGACGACGCGCCGCTATAGGCGGCATTGTTGGCGGCGTTGGCCACAAGCGCCACGAAGGCTGCGGTACTACCCGCAGGGGCGGCGTGAGAGCCCGAGACGGCGCGTGCGGCAGCGGCAATGTCATCGCGATTGTAAGAACCGGTCTTTCCACCGTTGGTGAGCTCATCGATTGCGACCTGGTAGACATCGCGCGAACGCACGGGATCGCAGCTGACCGGGGAATCGTCATCGAGCATGCTGTCGATCATAGACCAGGCCTCGGCCTCATCCATGGCGTTAGCCGCGCGCGCGATGGTGGGAACGCCATCGTCGGCGTGACGGCGCTGGAACGCACCGGTCAGGCCGGAGAGAAATGCGGAAGAAGGCTGTGCGGCATTGGCCTGATCAGCCGGAGCCGCAGGCTGAGGCGCCGCTCCCTGCTGCTGTGCGGGAATCGAGGCGGTCTTGAACTCGTTGTGGGTCCGGCCAAACTGAGCGGCGCCGCCCACGGCATCGGGCTCAAACAGGCGGCCATCGTGCTCGGCACGATACTCGGAGATGCCCAGCGAGGCTGCGTAGATGCCCACGCCCGCCACCGCACCAACGGCGAAGGGAACCGCGCCCGCGACAACCGTCTCGTTGACCGACGAGAACGGCAACGTCGCGGCATACATCACCACGGGGGCGGCAAGGCCGATCCCGCAGGAAAGTCCGGCAAGGACTGCTCGTTGTGTTGCATCAGAAGAAGCCATGAGCTCTCCCCATCTTCCAGCACCCAAATCGCATCATTTAGTTGGCTGCGCGAGAGAAGATGAAGCGGGACATGCGTCCCAAAGCAACGGTATATAGTTCGTTTCATCTGCGTTTTCCGTCGCGAAGCTTAAAAGTTATTATGCGAAACCGACCCTCCGATTGCAAGCGATGAGGCCGGATTATGGCTCGAAAACTGCTGCTTGTCGGTCATAAGGTCAAAAAATGTTGCCGAGTGGCGCCGTAAAGAAAGGGCCGGGGCATAAACCCCGGCCCGATTGCCCGTTCTTATGGCGATATAGCGTGCGGCTTTTGGTCTAAAACGTCTGCTCGTAGTCGCTGTGCTTTTTGGCCGAACGCACCAGGAACTCCTGGTTGGTGTTGGTGCCCTTAAGACCCTTAATAAACGACGCCGCCGCGCGCTCGGTGTTGTTCATACCGGCGAGAATGCGACGCAGGCCGAAGACAAACGGGCGCATCTGCTCGTCGACCAGCAGGTCCTCGTTGCGCGTACCGGAGGCAACGGGGTCGATGGCCGGGAAGATGCGGCGATCGGCAAGATCGCGGTCGAGCTTGAGCTCCATGTTGCCGGTGCCCTTGAACTCCTCAAAGATGACCTCATCCATCTTGGAGCCGGTGTCGATAAGGGCGGAGGCGAGGATGGTGAGCGAGCCGCCGTTTTCGATATTGCGGGCTGCACCCAGGAAACGCTTGGGCGGATAGAGAGCTGCCGAATCGACGCCGCCCGAAAGGATACGACCCGAGGCGGGTGCCGCCAGGTTGTAGGCGCGGGCAAGACGCGTGATGGAGTCGAGCACCACCACGACATCGCCGCCCAGCTCCACAATGCGCTTGGCGCGTTCGATGACGAGCTCGGCCACGCGGGTGTGGTTCTCGGCAGGCATATCGAAGGTCGAGGCCACGACCTCGCCCTTGATGGAGCGCTGCATATCGGTGACCTCTTCGGGGCGCTCGTCGACGAGTAGGCAGATGAGGTGCACCTCGGGGTTGTTGATCGAGATGGACTGGCAGATCTTCTTAAGGATCGTTGTCTTGCCGGCCTTGGGCGGCGACACGATCAGGCCACGCTGGCCCTTGCCGATCGGTGACACGATATCGATAGCGCGACCGGTAATGGAGTCCTTGCCGTGCTCCATACGCAGCGGCTCGTTGGGATAGACCGGGGTAAGGTCGCCGAACTTGGGGCGGTTGCGGATCTGCTCGGGATCCATGCCGTTAACGGTCGTGATCTTGGCGAGGCCGGCTCGCTTGTCGCCGCCGCGCGAGGGGCGCAGCGAACCCTCGATGACATCGCCCGTGCGCAGGCGTGCGGAGCGGATGAGGTAAGCGGGGACGAAGGCGTCTTCGTTGGACTTCATGTAACCGTGGGCATGGATGATGCCGGAGCCGTCCGGGCGAATCTGCAGGATGCCCTTAATATCGCGGAAGCCCTCGGCCTTCGCGGCGGTCGTGTAGATCTCCGCGGCCAGCGCGGCCGTCTTCTTTCCGGGCGGGGGGGGGGGGGGCGCGGTTGGGG
>CAMQJB010000071.1 GCA_947002045.1 uncultured Collinsella sp. | reverse complement strand
GGCCCCACCCCCAGTAACCGCCCCTACCAATGTTGACGCGCCTCGATAACCGTTTGCCAAAGCTTAAACCGCTTCGTTTCGACGCGCTTGAGGGCAAAATATCGCTGCTCCTCCGTCATTGGCCTGTTAAAGATGGGTCGCTTATTCCGATGCAGCTTGCGCCGGACGCGTTCGCACAGGCGGACGAGCTTTTCGTAGTCGCTCGCCTGGTCAGTCGTCACCGTAAAGTACGCGACCCCATTGAGCATCTGCAGCTCGTTGCGGCGCTCGGCATCCTTGTGGATCTTCTCGCTTCCATCATGGATGGCGTCGCTGTCGTAATCGACCAGCGCGGCCAGTACTTCGGGCAGCAAGCCAGCCCTTACTTTATCCAGGCCCACCTCTGCTTTCGCCGTAAGCGTTATGTCGGGCGTGCGCTCCAACACGCGCAGTTTGCGGTTGCGCCCATCGTTGTAACCGTCGCGAATGAAGTACTTCTTGTTCAGCTCGGCCTTGCCCAGCGCAAGCCCGCCGTAATATGCAGGCAGCGACATAAACATGCAAAGCCCCGACTCCCTTGGAGACCGTGAGCCCTCTTCCACGTACGGAAGCAACGCCTTCGCCTTGGCGGCGCCTCTCACCTTTGACGCCCGGTCAAGGTACGCCGCAATGAGCTCCTTGGTCGTGAGCTTCCCATCGCGCATGCCCGCATCCCTACTGGTCACCCCGCCGGGAGCAAGGTTATCCAGCCGGTAGTCCGATGTCATGGCATAGCCGGCGTAGATGGCCGCCGCCGCATCGCCATCGTGCGCGGCCTGCAAAAACGCCAGCTCGGGAGAGCACACGTATGCATCCAGGTCGCCCATCCAGTGGCCCAGCGAGATAAACGAGCCCGCCGGGAGCTCGTTGGTGCACAGATGCGTCTTAACATGCTTGCTCCGCCGACGGTCGGCGCGCGACGGCACCAGCAAATCCAGCGTTTCGATCCCCAGGTCATAGCGATCGATAACCTCCTGCGCTTCTTGATCCGAGAGCGCGCAGGCGTCCGCGATCGACACGACTTCTGGTTCCGAATCCCCAAAGCGCGGGTTCGGGATGTGTGCCAAGAGCGCCAATGCAGCGTTATGTGAAACGATAAAGTACCCCATGGCGCGAAGATAGCACGCACGTCGGCGGCGGCTCGCGACCCCGGCGAGTTTTCGGCAAACGACCAGCGGTTTTTTGCCGCGGCGCGTTCAAAGTGCTCATTCGTCGACGTCTAAATGCAAATCCGTCAAGCTTTTGGCAAGGTTGCCACTCAACTGACCAAAAGCTGACCATTTGCTTGCCCATTTGCTTGTCGGTGCGCCCTCGCCAAAATGCTCCGCGACTTCTCGGGCGGTCGAAGTGCTCGTTTAGCGACCACACGCCCGCCGCTGGGGTATCCTTGGAGCACATGCACCGCAAGCCGCACAAAGGAGCCGCCATGCGCACCGAGCTCGATGTTCCCTTTTCGCACAAAGACAAGGCCAAGGCCCTGGGCGCCAAGTGGGACCGGGCCAAGAAGATCTGGTACGTGCCCGATGGCGTCAACCCCGAGCCCTTTGCCGCGTGGCTACCCGGCGTGGATCGCTCCGACCCCAGCGCGCCCTACATCTACCTGGTGCTTGGCAAGCGCGAATGTTGGAAGTGCCACGAGCAGACGACGGTCGTGGCCTTTGGCATTCCGTATTGGGCGGCCGAGGACTCGGGCAGCAAGGCTGCGCCCAGTGCTGCGCCCACCATGGACGACGCGGGCCACATCGCGATCGACACCACCCGCGCCAACGCCGTGGCCATCGTCCCCGCGCTTGGCTGCGTGCCGGCCGAAATCCGCGACTACCTGCGTGAGCGCTGCGGCTACAAGCCCGTAACGTCGCGCACCACCAAGGCCGTATCGCTCGCCAGCACCTGCACCGGCTGCGGCGCACTGCAAGGCAGCCATTACCTGTTCGAGGAGCCCATGTCGCCGTTTGCGCTCACGGCCATCAACAAACTGCCCGCGCTGGAGTTCGTGCGCGTGGAAGTCGCCGGCGTCTATGGCATCCCCGCCAGTCAGAGCAACTTTGACCAAGCGCTCTTCACCTGGGCACGCGACCACCACACTAAGTTCCACAAGAGCCTGTTCGAGGGAATTTACCTGTAGGGCAAAACTCGAAAATCTAGTCCGGATTTCCTCGAAAATCGAGTGTAGAAATCCTCGAAAATCGAGTATGATTATCCTCGAAAATCGAGTGTGAAAATCATCGAAAATCGAGTATGCGCAGGTAGTGAGGTTTATCAAATCATGATTTCTTATGGTTCGGAACAGCCCAAATCCTACCGTCCTCGCCTTTTGGACGAACGACTGCAAACCCTGCTCCAGATTTTTGGAGCGGTCGAGATTCGGGGCACAAAGTGGTGCGGCAAATCATGGACCGCGCTCGCATTCGGTGAGAGCGTCGTTCATCTTGACGACCCAAACGTAAAGTCGCTGGTCGAAGCCGATCCTTCGCTCGCTCTTCAGGGCAATAAGCCGCACGTCATCGATGAGTGGCAGGAGGCCCCCGCAACATGGGACGCCACACGCCGCGCCGTAGATGCATCCGGCGGCGAGAAGGGCCTCTTTATCCTCACCGGGTCGTCAACGCCGGCAAAAGACTCTGTCACTCACAGCGGCGCCGGTCGCATAGCCCGTCTCGACATGAGCACCATGACGCTTTGGGAACGAGGGCTTTCAACGGGATCCGTTTCGCTGCAAAACCTATTCGAAGGATCATTCGAACCTTCGGCCTATACAGGCTCGCTCCCCATGCTGGCCGACGCAATTTGCTGCGGAGGATGGCCGGCGCTTGTCGGGGCGAGCCCTCAGATGGCCGCAGAGGTCGTCAACCAGTATCTCGATGCCATGTACGAAGTCAGCGTTCCGCAAAAAGGAGGCGTGGGGTCTACGGCACGGCACATTGTGTCCTCGCTCGCGCGCAACGTTGCGACCTCTGCCACGCTCAACACCATCGCGGCAGACGCCTCGTTGGGCGACAGTGACGCCCAGCCGGCAACTTCGACCGTGGCGTTTTACCTCGACATGCTGGAGAGCATGTATGCGATTGTAAATCTGCCCGGTTGGGATGCACCCGTCCGCGCAAAGTCCCGCCTGCGCACCAAGCCAAAGCGCTATTTCGCCGACCCCTCCATTCCCGCAGCCGCGCTTGGAATGAATCCCAAAAGGCTGCTTGCGGACGGTCAGACTTTTGGCCTGCTCTTTGAGTCTCTGTGCATTCACGATCTGAGCGTCTACACCTCGTGCCTGCCCGGCTCGCATCCGGGCTCGCTCCACTACTATGGCGACTCCGACGGGCTTGAAGTTGATGCCATTATCGAGTTGAACGATGGCCGCTGGGCAGCGATAGAAATCAAGCTCGGCGAATCCAAGGTTAGCGACGGAATCCGCAACATCGAGCGCCTGCGCCGCAAGGTCGCTCTGAACCCTGCCGCGCGCAACCCCCAGCCGGAGTTCTGCGCCGTCATCACCGCGACCTCGCCCTTCTGCCGCTACGACGCCGAGCACGACGTCTACGTGTTCCCCATTGGAGCGTTGCGGGCGTAGGGCGGTGATTCGGGGCACTGGGTTTGTTTAATGGGTAATTCGATCTTCGAAGCTACGGCTCCGTCTCGTCATAGGTAATGGCACATCCGCAGGTTGGGCATTGCTGAGGATAGACCGGGAGACGCAGTCCCGTTCGAGCCCGCGGGTCGATAGCGTGTTTGTCGCGGGTGTCGATGAAGCTGATGTCTAGGCATGGGAGGTCTGCACCGCAGCTTGGGCACGGCACACAGATTTGGCTGCAGGTGGCCTCAACGAGCGGGAACAGTCTCCGGTCCATTAGCGCTCGCGGCAGATTTCCGTACACGCCTCGTGCGATATCGCTTCGCCATCCCATGGTCTCCCCTTTCCCGTTTTAACTGTTGAGGAGAGGATGGCAGGATCGCGCAGCACTCGATGCGGCGCGGCGCGATCCGATCAATCGACATGATTGGGTTGCGACGGGCCGCATCTGACTAATACGGAGCAACGGCTTCCGCCCGACGTCGCGCTTCCGAGAAATCGAACTCGGCGCGATGAGCCTCAAGGAAGCGGGCGTTGGGACGCAGGCGACGCTCATCCGGCTCGCACAATACCGACCCTGCAAACGCGGCATAGTCCGTATGCTGCAGAAGATACGACCCGCAAAGTTGATAATCGCCGCGCACTAACTCAAACGAAATCAGATGGGCGTCGAACAGCGAGTGCAGGTCGCGACGCAGCAGAATACCGTTGCTGACAACCTGCGATTTGGGACCCGAGTAATTCTCGATATGCGCGGCTTCGAGCGCCTCGTCGACGTTGCAGCCCGAGACGGCGCATCGACCAGTGTAGGCCTCAAAGAGCTCAGTGCGAAAGCGCTGCTGGCCGATTCGCTCGCGACGCAGCGCGTAGCGGACCTTTTCATCGTCGCTCGCCGGAGCGCCGGAAAACTCCGCCGCGACCGGAGCGCCCTTCATGTAGCTCATATCGGGGAAGAAGCGCGCGTCGGGCCCACCTTTATGGACGGGGCCATGCAACACAAACCAGCTATTCTCGGGTTCATAGCGCTCGACGAATGCGAGACCCAGCACCTTGTAGCCAGCGCTCGTTGCAAAGAACACGCCGACCGGCACGCCGCATTCCATGCAGTTGATCATCTTTTGGTTGTAGTCCTGGTCGCGCCAGTTTTCGACTGAAGCACTTTGCGACGAGTACTTGAGCACCCACGTGCCATCCTCAAGATAGAGCGGCGGGACATCGGGGTAAGCGCCACGCTTGGAATTGTGCACGGAGAGCGCGAAGGTTTTCTCACGCGGATGTTTAACTCGCCCGCGACCAGGCCAAAAGATACCCGAATCGCGTGACACCGGAAAGAGCTCGGAATCAATCGTCAGACGAAAGGGATATTGAGGACTGTCGGCGTTCGTTCGATGCGGGAGCTTATCCCACAGGCCGCCACGCTGCTCCTCGCGCAAGAACTATTCCCAAGCCTGGACATATTCGGACGGCACAAAGCTGCAAGCGCGGTCGAAACTCGGCCGAGTAATCAGCGGAACACTAGAAGCGATGCCGTCCATAAGGAACCTCCAGGAAGAACAGTTCTTCACATTATCGCCGATGCAGTGATACCGCCGAACGAAAAAGGGCCCACTTCCTTCGAAGCGGGCCCTTGGTCATCCGCATGCTAGCGAACGTCGGACTACGACGCTGCGACACCAGCGAGTTTGACGGTCACATCGTATGTCGCAAGGTCCTCGGCTGCCGCGTTGTTAACGCAGTCAGCATCGGTTCCTTCCATCCAAATATAAATTCGGACCGCTATGCCATCATAGCCAACACGGCTTGCGATCTTATGCGTACCCGCGTCAACCTGATAATCATCTCCGACCTTGTTCGCAAGCCAACCGGCGCAGTTGCCTTTTTCAATATGCTGGTAGGAAGGCGTTTGGGGTCCGTTGACCGCGTCCTTTACGCAAGACCATCCAGCGATGGCATTTTTATCGTTACCCTTATCGGTGGGAGAAACTGCAGCGGGAGCGTATACGACCTTTAGAGTTTCATCACCAGTCAGGTTTCCATTCGCACCAATCGCCTGCGTGGTAATACCGACTCGCAAAGAATTCGGGATCGTATCGGTCGTTGGTGCCCCATGAGCGGTAACAACTACAGGCTCTCCGTCAGATCCTTCAAGATACACGTCGGCTATACCGGACTCCGTAATGGTGTAGACAATAAACTCACTCTTGAGATAGGCGTAGTGAGTCTCGCCACCAGCCTCGTATTCGCCAGATTTGCCGTCCTGCTTAAACTTAATCTGCGAATAAGAGGTTACTCTACCGTCTGATCCCCAGCCTTGGCAGACAAACCAGTTCTTAAGATCATCCGTAGAAGACGGCGTTATCTTTCCGCCCTGTATTGCAGCCGCGAGCGACGTCTGTTCGCCACCGTGCTGGGCACCCTTCCTGAGCTCATCGATCTGAAGGATGAAACCATTAGTCGTTGCGCTAATGGTTGAAGATGTAGCCTTCACCGTGTTATTTGCGACATACCAAGCATAGGTAGCAGACGAGAGAGCAACAGCGGACATAAGCACCGCACAGGCAGCACCCATGAGCTGTTTTTTAAGCTGTTTTACGCTCTGGCTCATTCGATAGACCTATCTAGTAAGAATGCCGGGGGCCGCCGGGTTCGGCCCAGCCCTAGAAGTAAATACAAAAACAAACACCAATCACATACATTATAGAAATCTAACCCTAAAACAATTT
>CAMQJB010000070.1 GCA_947002045.1 uncultured Collinsella sp. | reverse complement strand
TGGTTTCTGATGCGGCGCGCTGCGCGCCCCGCACAGGCTAAAGCCCGTAACAAAAAACCGCCCCAGCGGGGGCGGTGATTCGATACTCCCATTTTCGGGTTCTATATATTGAGCGCATCTGCCATAGCGGCTGTCGTAACCGCCGTGGTTCCGCAGCAGCTGCCTACCATTGCGGCGCCCGCCCGCTTCCACTCGACGCATGCGCGAGCGAAGGCTTCGGGGTCCTCATGCCACACGGGACCATCCTGTGTCTGAACCGGATTTCCCGCATTGGGACGCACCGTGACGGGAGTAGTCGCCGATGCAACCATCCTGGGCACCGCCGCGTTCGCGGCCGCAAGCGAACAGCAATTAACACCAACCGAGTTTGCGCCGTGTTTTTCGGCGTACAAAACGGCTGCCTCGATGTTGAGGCCATCGCCCAACAGGTCGCCTTTATCGTCAACGACAAAACTCACCAGGACAGGCATACCGTCGGCGGCATCTCGGGCGCCGGCAAGCATGGGCTGCAAATTACGGATAGACGTCACCGTCTCGATCAGCAGACCGTCAACACCAGCATTGAGCAAGGCGTGCGCTTGTTCGCGCGCAATGCCTCGGATTTCACGATACTCGGCAGAGTCCTCGGCAAACCACTCAATACAAATCGGGCCCATCGAGCCCAGCAGCAGCTGTGGGTGCGCCTGGCGAGCATCGTCGACGGCCCCGCGATTGACCTCCGCCACGGACGGCGCAATCTGGTCGTGCTTGAGGGCATAGCTTGATGCCTGAAAGGTGTTGGTAATGAGCACCTGCGCGCCGGCGGCGACATACAAGCGATGGATACGAGAAACGGTCTGCGGCTCTGCCAGATTCCAAAACGCCGGTGGAATGTCGGCGGCATCGTACTCACTCAACAGAACACTGCCCATGGGGCCCTGCGCCAACAAGGTCTCGCTCGACAAGCGGCGCGTAAGTTCCTCGGCACCAAAGCGGTTGTAATAACTCGTATCCATATATATCCCGCTATTCCTCGACGCTGATTCCCTGCTTTTCGAGATAGGCGAGCCAGCGGTTCATCGTGTCCTCGGATAGAGCATGCTCCATCATGCAGGCCTCGGAATCGGCTCGCTCAAATTCGACACCGAGCTCCTGAACCAAAAACGTGCGGACCAGACGATGGCGATACCAGATAGCCGAGCCGACCTCGCGCCCACGGTCAGTCAGGATAACTTTGCCGTAGTGAGACTGTTCGACAAGTTCAGATGCCTTGAGAGCCGAAACCGCCTTGTTGACCGATGCCTTCGAGACGCCAAGGCGCTGTGCGATATCGACCGACCGCACGCCGCCGGTCTCCCCATCTTCACTTTCGATGCGAACCATGCACTCCAAGTAGTCTTCGTTCGCCACCGTTAGGTGTAGCTCGCGCGAGCTATTTGTCGTATCCATGAACATCCGTCCCTTCTGCACTCAATGGCTGATTCTACCCCATCCAAGCGTCGCGGTATGCCGCGGCATACCGTGCTAGAGTTCTTGTTGCACACGACGACCAAGATTGGAGCGATCTGTATGGAAAACACCACCACGGACCCCGACGTCCTCGAGCGTTTTTTGCGCTATGTCCAGATCAACACGCAGTCCGAGGATGCCAACTGCGACCAGGTGCCGTCGAGCACCGTACAGTTTGACCTTGCCAACGTGCTTGCCGAAGAACTGCGCGAGCTGGGTGCAACCGATGCCCATGTAACCGAAAACGCCTATGTCTGCGCGCACATTCCCGCTAGCGCCGGTTCCGAGAATAAGCCCGCCCTGGGCCTGATCGCGCACCTCGATACCACCGAGGTCGCGCCGGGCGCCGGCGTAGCGCCGCACATCGTGCACTACGAGGGCGGCGATCTGGTTTGCGGCATCGTCGACGGCAAGCCCGTGTCCATGAGCACCGCCAAGCTTCCTGCCCTCAACAACCTGGTGGGTGAGGACCTTGTCTGCACCGACGGAACTACGCTGCTGGGCGCCGACGACAAGGCGGGTGTCGCCGAAATCATGGCGCTTGTCGCACGCATCGCGCAGGATCCCTCCCTGCCCCATCCCGCGCTCGGCATTTGCTTCTGCCCGGACGAGGAAATCGGTCACGGTGCCGAGCTGTTGGATATCGAGGCCTTCGGCTGCAAGTACGCTTACACGGTCGACGGCGGTCCGGTTGGCGAGCTTGAGTGGGAGTGCTTCAACGCCGCCGAGGCAACCGTTCGCTTTGAGGGCCAGTCCATTCACCCCGGCGACGCCAAGGGGTGCATGGTCAACGCGGGCAACCTGTTCTGCGACTTCAACGCCCTGCTCCCCTACGAGCAGCGCCCGGAATACACCGAGGGCTACGAGGGCTTCTATCACCTTGAGGGCGTCTCGGCAACGGTCGACCATGCCACGGCGCGCTATATCGTCCGTGATCACGATGCCGCCAAGTTCCAGCAGAAACTCGAGCTGATGAATGCCGCCGCCGCACTGCTCAACCAGCGACTGGGCGAGGAGCGCGTAACGGTCGAGATTAAGCAGCAGTATCGAAATATGGCCGAGATCGTTCGTGACTATCCCGAGCTTATTGATGTTGCCAAGGAAGCCTACCTTGCCTGCGGCGTTGAGCCCCAAGTACTGCCGATTCGCGGCGGCACCGACGGCGCACAGCTGTCGTTCCGCGGCCTGCCCTGCCCCAACCTCTCGACAGGCGGCTACTGTTACCACGGCGTCAACGAGTTTGTCCCGGTCAACTCACTCGTCAAGATGACCGACGTCCTGCAGGAGCTCGTCGCCCGTTTCGCATAAGACTGGCTGCATAAGCCCAAAAGACGAATCGCCCCGTCCTCAACAGAGAACGGGGCGATTTTTGGTGCAAGAAAAGTAGTCGGCATCGCAGGTTGAGCCAACGTCAGCGAGCGACGTCCAAGGCGAACAAGTTGGCATGAAAAAGGCAGGGCATTGACCTTCTGGTCATGCCCTGCCTTTTGAATGACAAATTGTCGTTCTGGGCGGCGCGCAGCGTCGAGCCGTTACGCGGTTTGGTAAAACCGCGTAACTCTAATAGTTGGCTTCGTAGCCGTTGCCGTCACCGGTGGGCTCTTCGTAGTAATCGGAGCCGTCGCTCGAATCGTCGGAATCGTCCGAGCCACCCGACGAGGTCGCGGTGCCATATGCGTAGTCCTCGGACGTATTGTTGTTGAGGTCACCGATCGTGGAGCTGGAGCCGTCTGAAAGGCCCATGGTGTTGGGGCCCTTGGGATCCTCACCGGCGTCAACGCGGGCCATCATTTCCTTAAGCTCGTCTTCGTAAACAAAGACATAGCTCACGCCGTCGATCATAGTGCTGTCGTCGGCGTACGAAGGCAGGTTGGCCGAGTAGATGCCCTCGACATCCATGCCGCGCATGGCATTGACCGTGGACACGATATCCTGAACGCTCATATCGGTTACGAGCATATCGGACAGCGAATTAACCAGGCCAAAGATCTTCGTGGCATCGAAGTTATTGAGAATCTGGTTGGCAAGGGCGCCAAGCACCTGACGCTGATGGCGCATGCGCGTGTAATCGCCGTCGGCATAGGTGTAGCGGCAGCGGGCATAGGTAAGAGCGGTAGCGCCGTCCATATGCTGCTGACCAGCGGTAATCTTAATATCCAGATGCTCGGGATCGTCGACGTCGTCGGTCGCGTTGATGTCGATACCGCCAACCGAATCAATAAGCGACTGCATGCCGTCAAAGCTGACCTCGGCATAGTGAGAAATCTGCACGCCGCACAGCTCGTTGACCGCCTGGACCATGGCCCCGGCGCCGCCAACGGTGTGGCAGGCGTTGATCTTCATGGTCTCGCCCTTGTACACGACCTTGGTGTCGCGCGGAACGGAAATGAGCGTCGCCAGCTTTTGCGTGGGGTCGATGCGTGCCAGGATAATCGAGTCGGCACGATACGTATCCTCGCCCGGACGACCGTCGGTACCAAGAAGCAACACGTAGAACGGATCTTTTGCCTCATTGGTATCGACCAGAATCTGGCGCAGGTTGTTGGTAATGACATTGGAGTCGCCAAGCTTGCCCATGATAGTGGCAAACCACAGACCCGCAGCAGTCGTGGCGCTCAGCAGCACGCCGAGTACGGCGATGAGAGCTACGCGGCGAACCGTGCGGCCGCGACGGCGCTGACGGGCGCGCTCGGAATAGCGTGCGACATTGTCGCGGCTGTAGATCTTGGCCTGCGCACCAGTCGAGGGTCTTCGGGTGTTATCCGCTAGGGGTTTCTTGTTAAACATAGGCAACCTGCATTAGTAGATGACGGGATCGGGAACGGTGGCATGTTCGACATGCGCGCCAAGCGCCTGCAGCTTTTCGACAAACTGCTCGTAGCCACGTTTGATGTGATGGATGGCCGAGACCTCGGTAACGCCATCGGCGATAAGACCGGCAACCACAAGCGCTGCGCCGCCACGCAGGTCGGGCGAGGTGACCTGTGCGCCCGAGAAGCCCTTGACGCCGTGAATCATGGCGTGATGGCTCTCGATACGAATATCGGCACCCATACGCACGAGCTCGGAGGCGAACATAAAGCGGTTCTCGAAGATGTTCTCGGTAATTACGGAGCTTCCGTCGGCAAGGGCCGAAAGCACCATGATCTGCGCCTGCATGTCGGTCGGGAAACCCGGGAACGGAAGCGTCTGGATATCGACCGGCCTGATGCGCTCGACGCGATTGACGTGGACGCCGTTCTCGATACGCTCGCACTCGATGCCCATAAGTTCCATCTTTTTGAGCACCATTCCCAGGTGGATGGGGCAGAAGCCCGTAACATCGACGCCGCGCTCATCGGCCATGAGGGCGCCGGCGACGATAAAGGTGCCGGCCTCGATGCGGTCACCCACCACGCAATGGGTAACGGGATGCAGCTCCTCCACGCCCTCGATGGTCACGACGGGCGTGCCTGCGCCGACGATCTTGGCACCCATCTCGTTGAGCATGTTGGCAAGGTCGACGATCTCGGGCTCGCGGGCAGCGTTGTCGATAACCGTGGTGCCCTGTGCGCGCACGGCAGCCATGATGAGGTTCTCGGTGGCGCCCACGCTCGCGAATTCGAGCGTGACGGTGGTGCCGTGCAGACCCTGGGGAGCGCTGGCGTTGATGTAGCCGTGGGCGGTGTCGAACTCGACGCCCAGAGCCTCGAGACCCAAGATATGCATATCGATCTTGCGAGCGCCCAGGTTGCAGCCGCCCGGCATGGCGATCTTGGCGCGATGGAAACGACCCAGCAGGGGGCCCATCACGGCCGTAGAGGCGCGCATCTTGGCGACAAGCTCGTAGGGAGCCTCCCAGGAATCAACCTGGGAGGTATCGATTTCGAGCGTGTGCTCATCGAGAACTTCAATCGTGGCGCCCATGCCCTTGAGCACCTTGCCCATCACGTGGACATCGGAAATATCGGGCACGTTCAGCAGCGTCGTCTTGCCCGGCGCCAGAAGCGTTGCCGCCATGAGTTTGAGCGCGGAGTTCTTGGCACCCGAGACGGGCACGGAGCCTCCGATGGCGTGGCCACCCTCAACGCGGATAATATCCAAGGTCTACCCTTTCAAAAAGCATGCCCGGGGTGGCTGGGCCATCCCGGGCATGATGTGTTCGCAAATGGTCGAACGCTAAATCGTTTGACTATTGGGCAAGCTTGAGCTTACACCATGCGATTTCATTATAGAGGTAGGCGCGGCGTGCATCATCCTCCGACAAATTACCCAGCTTCTCTTCAAAACCTTGAATATCAGCTTTAACCTTGTCGGCATCGACGGTCGCCAAATCGCAAGCGCGCTCGGCGAGAACGGTCACGACATCTTCCGCAACCTGGGCATAGCCGCCGGCCACGGCAAACGTGTGGTCGACAGTGCCCATGGCCTTATCGGAAACGCGAACGTAACCGCGGTCGATCGTGCAGATTTCGCTGGAGTGAGCAGGCAGAACGCCAAACTCGCCATCCGTAGACGGAATCGACACAAACGCAGCGTCACCCTCATAGGCGAGGCTCACGGGGCACACGATGCGGATACGCATAACCTACTTCTCCTCCATCTTGCGGGCGCGCTCACGCACGTCCTCAATCGTGGAGGCATAGCGGAATGCCTGCTCGGGCAGGTCATCGGCCTTGCCGTCGACAATCTCGGCGAAGGAGCGGACGGTATCCTCGACACGGACGTAGACGCCGGGGTTGCCTGTGAACTTCTCGGCGACATGGAAGGACTGCGAGAGGAACTGCTGAATCTTACGGGCACGGTTGACCGTAAGGCGCTGCTCCTCGGACAGCTCGTCCATACCCAGAATGGCAATGATGTCCTGAAGGTCGGAGTACTCCTGCAGGAGCTCCTGGACCTTGACGGCGACACGGTAGTGCTCCTCGCCGACGATCGAGGGATCGAGGGCGTCGGAAGAAGACGCGAGCGGGTCGATGGCCGGGAACAGGCCGAGCGACGAAATGCTACGCGAAAGAACCGTGGTAGCGTCGAGGTGGGTGAACGTCGTGGCAGGCGCCGGGTCGGTCAGGTCGTCTGCGGGGACGTAGACAGCCTGGACGGAGGTAATGGAGCCCGTCTTGGTCGAGGTAATGCGCTCCTGGAGGTCGCCCATCTCGGTTGCCAGCGTGGGCTGGTAACCAACGGCGGACGGCATACGGCCCAGCAGTGCGGAAACCTCGGAACCTGCCTGGGAGAAGCGGAAAATGTTGTCGATGAACAGCAGAACGTCCTGGCCGCGATCGCGGAAGTACTCAGCGGTGGTAAGGCCGGCCAGACCGATGCGCAGGCGCGCTCCGGGCGGCTCGTTCATCTGACCATAGACCAAGCAGGTCTTGTCGATAACGCCAGACTCGCTCATCTCGAGATAAAGGTCGGTACCCTCACGGGTGCGCTCGCCGACACCGGTGAACACCGAGGTGCCGCCGTGCTCCTGGGCGAGGTTGTTGATGAGCTCCTGAATCAGAACGGTCT
>CAMQJB010000069.1 GCA_947002045.1 uncultured Collinsella sp. | reverse complement strand
TGGGAGGCCAGGGCGCCGCTGACCGGTGGACGGCACCGAGCCGTACGCTTGAACTGAGAAGGGGGAGGCCTCGCGGCCTCCCCCTTTTTTCGTTTACGGGCTTTTGTCTCACATAGTAGCTGTGTTTTATAACCCTCGTTTGTCGCATCTTCTGCGAACGGGCTACAATAACTTAGTCTGTGCGATATGGAGGTGAACATGGCTGAAGCTGGTATCGGCGTTGATATCGTCGAGATTTCCCGCATGAAATCAATTCTTGAAAAGACGCCGTCGTTTGCTCGGCGTGTGTTTACCGAAGAAGAGCGTGCGTATTGCGATGCATCATCGCGTCCCGCTGCTCACTATGCGAGCCGCTTTGCTTCGCGCGAGGCGGTACTTAAAGCTCTCGGCACGGGTTTTAGTCAAGGCGTGGGTCGCAAGGATGTTTCGGTTACGCGTGATAAACTCGGCAAACCGAAGGCGCTGCTTTCGGGCCGTGCTCTCGAGATCGCTCAAGAACTGGGTGTTGTTGAGGTCGCTCTTTCCATTACGCTTACAGGAGACTTGGCCGTTGCGAATGCCATCGCGATTACCGAAGATGCTCGGCCTAAGCCAAAAGAGGAAAAGGTGAGCACCAAGAAACGCGTAGCGCAGACATTTAAAGAGGCTCGCTCTGTTTTAGATGAGCTTGAGCAGCTGCAGAATTCAGCATTGACGGAGCACCTGGGCGATGCTTCGCAAGATACGCTAGGAGCATAGATGAAACCGGTTTTGAGTACCGAAGAAGTCGTTCGTCTCGAGGATATCATCGAACGCGAAGGGACTTCGAAGGCCGAGCTTATGGAGCTAGCGGGTGAGTTTGCCGCCAACGAGGTCTTGAAGCTCAATCCCGATCGGGTTCTCGTTCTGGTCGGTTTTGGTAATAATGGCGGCGACGGTTGGGTTGCCGCCGATATCCTGAGCCATAAGGGTGTGGACGTGGATATCGTTTCTCCGGTTGAGCCGGATGAGATTCCTGCTGCTCTGGCACGTCATGTTGCTCGTCGTACTGCCGGCCGCGATGTGCACGTTTGCGTCGGCCCCTCGCGTGACGAACTCGAGGTTTTGATCGATAAGGCCGATGTTGTTGTCGATGCCATTTTTGGTACCGGTTTCCACGGAAATCTGCGTGCGCCGTTCTCCATCTGGATTCCTACGGTCAATGAATGCGCCGATTGTGTCGTATCCATTGATGTTCCCTCGGGCCTGAATGCCGAGACGGGCGCTGTTGATGACGACTGCATTCGTGCCGAGCATACGGTGACGATGATTGCGCCCAAGATTGGTCTGTATAGCGCTGATGGTCCTGAGTATGCTGGCGATTTGATCTGCGGCAATCTTTACGACCGTCTTGACGAGGTCATCGATGATGTCGACCACGCCGCCGAGATTGTCGAGCCCGGTGACTTAGTTGATTACTTTGCCCCACTACCTACGAATATCGATAAGTATTCCCGTGGCTCTGTGCTTATTGTCGCCGGATCTGCGCAATATCCTGGTGCTGCCATTATGGCGGCCAAGTCTGCAGCTCGCGCGGGTGCTGGTTACGTGGCAGTCGCGGCTCCTGACGCCTGCGCCAATCTTATTCGCATGGCACTTCCTTCGATTCCCGTCTTTGCTATTCCGTCTGATTCCCGCGGCTCCTTTGGCGCCGCTGCGCGCATGACTGTGTGCGAGATTGCAAAGAAGTACAGCTGTGTGCTGTGCGGTCCCGGTATGACGACATCTGCCGGCGCTATGCAGGTGGTTTCGGGCTTGCTCGAGCTTGATGTGCCGCTTATCTTGGACGCCGATGCACTCAACTGCCTTGCTAAGATTGCCATTGACGGTATTGATAGTAATCCCGAGATGTATCGTCGCGAGCAGCCGTTGGTTATGACGCCGCACTATCGTGAACTTTCGCGTCTGGTTGCCGGTGACGAGGTGAACGACCTTGGTACTGCGATTGCAGCCGCGCAGAAGGTTGTCTGGGCTGCAGGCTCTGACAATCTGGTGGTCATTGCCAAGGGGCCGACGACGGCTATCTGTGGCGTTGAGCGTGTGCTGCTGCCGCTCTCGGGTCCGGCTTCTCTGGCAACTGCCGGTTCGGGTGATGTTCTCGCGGGTATTTTGGCCGGCACGCTTGCCACCATGCGCGACGAGATGGATCGTTGGGAGCTGCTGTATTCGTACGCCGTCGCACTTCACAGCTACGCCGGTTTTGCCGCGGCGACGGAGTATGGTGAGAAGAGCGTCATCGCGACCGATCTTATCGACTTGATCGGTCCGGCCATGGAACTGGCGGCAAAGGATGCGCTCGAAGATCTGGGAATCATGGACGAAGGGTCGGATGACTAATCATGAATAAAGCCGATTTGACGCGCTGGTCCTGGGTCGAGATCGACCGCGGGGCGCTCCGTCGCAACACGAGGGCCTATAAGAACTTGCTGAATCCACGTCAGCGCCTGTGCTGCGTGGTCAAGGCCGATGCTTATGGTCATGGAGCTGTTGAGTGCGCCAAGATCATGTATTCGGCCGGTGCCGACATGTTTGCCGTGGCGACGGTTAACGAGGGCGTTGAGCTCCGACAGGGCGGGATTACGAAACCCATCCTCATCCTAAGCGAGCCGCCTATCGAGGCCATTCCGACGTTGCTCGAGTTTGATATCATGCCTTCGGTCTATACGTCTGATTTTGCTCTTGCGTATGGCGAATGTGCCGTCGCGGCGGGCAAAGTGGGCAAGTATCATCTCGCCATCGAGACGGGCATGAATCGTATCGGCGTTCACTACACGCAGGTGCTCGACTTTGTCCGCGGTATAAATTTCCATCGCGGTATTCAGTGCGACGGCGTATTTACGCACTTCGCCACGGCCGATGAACCTTCGGGCTGGGACTACAAGCTGCAGTGTCAGCGCTTTACCGAGGCCGTTCAGGCCATTAAGGATGCGGGTTTTGAGTGCGGTATCGTGCACTGCGCCAACACGCCGTCCTCGATGCTTGACCCCTCGATGCATTTTGATATGATCCGCGCCGGCGTTGGCTTGTATGGCATGCAGCCGTGCGAGCTGAGTGGCCGCGTGATGCAGCTTGATCCCGTTATGAGCGTCCATGCGCGTGTGACGCGCGTGGCACACCCTGCGATGGGTGAGGGCGTGGGCTACGGTTTTACCTACCGCGTACCGCGTACGCGCGTTCAGATCTGCACGCTGCCGATCGGTTATGCCGATGGCCTATCGCGTACGCTTTCCAATCGTATGGATGTGCTGTATCGCGGCGAGCGTGTGCATCAGGTTGGCAATATCTGCATGGACCAGTTTATGGTCGCCATTCAGTCCAACCCGGCACACGAGATTCCCGAGGCCGAGTATGGTGACGAGATGATCATTGTCGGCCGCGATGGCGATGCCGAGATCACTATGGACGAGATGGCCCGACTGCGCGGAACGATTAACTACGAGGTCGCCTGCGGCTTTGGCATGCGTCTCGACAAGGTCTACGTGTAGGAGCCGCTATGGGCGTCATGCACATCCCCGGCCATACCCATCAGGCAACACGTGAGGTCGCACTCGAGGAAATTGAGGCCGTTCTGGGCGATTGTCACCTCTGCCAGCTCTACCAGTCGCGTCACAATATCGTGTTTGGCGTGGGAAACCCCCGCGCTCGCGTGATGTTTATTGGTGAGGCGCCGGGCCGCAATGAGGATTTGCAGGGCGAGCCCTTTGTGGGGGCGGCAGGCGAGGACCTCAACGGCATTTTGTCGCTGGCGGGGCTCAAACGCGAAGACGTCTACATTGCCAACGTGCTTAAGTGCCGCCCGCCGGGAAACCGCAATCCGCGTCCCGAGGAAGTGCTGGCTTGCTCGCCGTTTTTGCGTGAGCAGATTCGAAGCATCTGGCCCGATATTATCGTGACGCTCGGCAACCCCGCGACACACTTTGTGCTTAAGACCGAGATTGGTATTACTAAGCTGCGCGGCAGGTTCCACCAGATGGGGCATTTTGTAGTAATGCCCACTTTTCATCCGGCAGCAGCGCTGCGCAATCCGGCGTGGCAGGAGCTGCTGGAGGAAGACTTTAAGATGCTGGGCGATTATCTGGAGCGACATCCCGCACCAGAGGGTGCCTCGGAATAATAAGGAGCATATATGTCCCTGGAGCGCCTGGGGGTAGGTATTTATAAAACGGCTTGCTCTGCCGATACAGAGCATTTTGGCGAGCTGGTTGCGCCGTGCCTGGAAGATGGTGATGTGCTGATCTTGACCGGTGGTCTCGGGGTGGGCAAAACCCACTTTACCAAGGGCGTTTCGCGTGGTCTGGGAGACGGCCATATGGTCACGAGCCCCACATTTGCACTCATGGCTGTTCATGACCAGGGGCGTATTCCGCTGTTCCACTTTGACCTGTACCGTCTGGAGCATGCTTACGAGCTCGAGGATACGGGCATTTTCGATGTACTGGGCTATGAGGGTGCTTGCCTGCTGGAATGGGGCGAACAATTCCAGGACGAGCTGACGGATGAGTATCTTTCGGTGACGCTCAAGCGTGATGAGGGCGACAGCGATGTGCGAACGATAACGCTTGAGGCGCACGGTGACCGCGCAATGGAGCTTTCCCATTTGATTGATAGGGCTGTACAAGATGAGCTTGCATAACGACAACGCGCTGGTGGTGGCGCTCGATACCTCGACCGACATGCTTGCCTGCGCGGCAAGCTGGATTGATGGGCAGACGGGCGAGACGAAGCTCGTGAGTGGCGACCACATGTGTCGCCGTCACGCCAACGTTGAGCTCGTGAATACCGTTGATGGCGTGCTGGCTCAAGCCGGTCTGGATCGCAGCGATGTTGGTTGCTATGTGGTCGGCCGCGGCCCGGGGTCCTTTACGGGTGTGCGCATCGGCATCTCCACTGCCAAGGGCCTCGCGCGTGGTGCCAATGTTCCGCTGCTGGGCGTGTCGACGCTCGACGCCTGCGCTTGGACGGCGTGGAAGGCTGGCGTGCGCGGCAAGCTTGGTATCTTGGCCGATGCTATGCGCGGTGAGGTATATCCGGCGCTGTATATGCTGGTCGATGAGGGTCCCGAGCGTCTGTTTCAGCGCGAGCGCGTGGTCAAGGCCGCCGTGGCGCTTGATGAGTGGCGTCAGACCGCGGGCTGGGATCAGGTTCAGCTAACTGGTGACGGTCTCGTGCGTTATGGCAAGCTGCTGGGTGAGGACGAGACGGCACGCTGCGTGGAGCGAGGCCTGTGGTGGCCCTCGGGCGAGGGCCTGCTGATGGCGCACGCCGCAGGCGATGGCGATCCCGCTCGCGTCTTGCCGATCTACACGCGCCTTTCGGACGCCGAGGAAAACGAGCGCAAGCGCCTGGGCCTTGCCGAGAGCGCGCAGAGTGAGGTGACAGGTGTTGCCGACGAGCTCGCTGGGCGTCATCTGCAATTCCGCCCCATGGGCGCGGCGGATGCCGAGGGCGCGAGCGCACTGGAGACCGCCTGCTTTGAAGGCGCCGGACACGAGGCGTGGACGCCGGGCATGTTCTTGTCCGAGCTGGGCGAGGACGTTGCCGCTCCGCGTAGCTGGTGGGTGGCGCACGACGACGGTCAGTTGCTGGGTCTTGCCGGCGGTATGGTCGTGGACGGTGATGTGCAGATTCTGGACGTTGCCGTCGATCCGACTCATCGCCGCGAGGGCATCGCCCGCAAGCTTCTGTCGCACGTGAGCTATGACGCGCAGATGCTCGGCTGCACCACGGCTTCGCTTGAGGTTGAGGACGGCAACGAGGGCGCAATTGCACTCTATGCCGCCCTGGGCTTTACCGAGGCGGGTCGTCGCCGTGGCTACTACGGTGCCGGCAAGGATGCCATCGTCATGACGGCGCCGCTGCCCCTGGTGCTTCCGGTCGACAATGCTTCGCCGGAGCCGACGGCGGCAGAGCAGCGCGTATGGCCGCTGCCTGCGCCTGGGCGCTCCGAGGGGGAGCGTGCCGAAATTGAGCGCCGCCACCTAGTGCTCGCTATCGAGAGTTCCTGCGACGAGACGGCCGTGGCGATAATCGATGCAGATGGCAATATGCTGGCCAACCAGGTGTCGACACAGATTGATTTTCACGCCCGCTTTGGCGGCGTGGTGCCCGAGATCGCCTCGCGCAAGCACGTTGAGGTGATTGTGAGTGTCGTGGATGCGGCGCTCGAGGATGCCGCAGCATCGCTGGGCCTTACGGGCGGAGCCATTGCACCAAGTGAGCTTGCCGCCGTGGGCGTGACGCAGGGTCCGGGCCTGGTGGGCGCGCTCGTGGTTGGCGTCGCCTTCGCCAAAGGCTTTGCCTACGCTGCCGGCAAGCCGCTCGTGTGCGTCAACCATCTGGAGGGGCACCTGTTTGCCAACTTGCTAGCGCAGCCCGACCTCAAGCCGCCGTTCATCTTCACGCTTGTCTCGGGCGGGCACACCATGCTTGTGCACGTGAAGGCATGGGGCGACTACGAGGTACTTGGTGAGACACTCGACGATGCTGTGGGCGAGGCCTTCGACAAGGTAGCCAAGGCGTTGGGTCTGGGCTATCCCGGTGGCCCCATCATCTCTAAGCTGGCCGAGACGGGCAACCCCAAGGCGATCGATTTCCCCCGTGCGCTTAACAGCAGGGGGGACTACCGCTTCTCGCTTTCGGGCCTCAAGACGGCGGTGACGCTCTACATCGAGCAGGAGACCAAGGCCGGGCGCACGATTCATCTGCCCGATTTGGCGGCTTCGTTTGAGGCGGCGGTCTTTGACGTGCAGTACAAGAAGGCCAAAAACGCCCTGCATGCTACCGGGTGCAAGGAGTATTGCATCGGCGGCGGCGTCTCAGCCAACCCGCATCTGCGCGAGATGATGATCAAGAAACTCGGGCGTCAGGGAATCCGCGTAACGGTGCCGCCCTTGTCTGCCTGCACCGATAACGCCGCCATGATCGCGGAGGTCGCTCGCCGTAAATTCGACCGAGGTGAAATCTCGCCGTTCGACGTTGACGCCGATCCAAACATGACGCTGTAGCCGTATGGGTGCGGTTCCCGGCGCTGCCCGGGCGCCAGCGGCCGCATATGAACTTTCCTGCTCTACAGTCCTGCTCACGACGGAGGCCACATTAAGTGGCCTCCTGTTCGTGCGGAACTCGCGATAAAGTTCATATGCGGCCGCTGGCGCCCGGGCAGCGCCGGGGACCTTTCTGTATCGATATAGCTTTTGAGCTGGTTTGGCGTCGACAGCGTCCGGCAAGGTTAGCCAGCCTGCGTCGAATTTTCGGCGTTCTTTAGCTGAAAGAAAAAGATGGCATGCGGAGCTTTGCTCCGCATTTGGGATGGGAGCCCCTGAGAGCCGCGGGAGCCGGGCGGCGCATGAGAACTTTATCGCGAGTTCCGCACGCAAAGGAAAGCACTTAATGTGCTTTCCGTCTTGCGCAGG
>CAMQJB010000068.1 GCA_947002045.1 uncultured Collinsella sp. | reverse complement strand
AAAAACCTGTACCTTTTTGTGCAACAAAAAAAGCCGCTCAACCAGCGGCTTTTCTTATTTCGGCATGAAAAAGGCGACCGCCCTATGCGGACGGTCGCCTTTGTTAATTGTTGTGAAGCTTGCCTTAGGCGCGAGTCTTGATCTCCTCGAGAACCTTGGCAACAAAATCGTCAACGCTCATCTGAACGGTCTCGTTGGAGCGATCGCGGACGGAGATGTTGCCGGCCTCGACCTCCTTCTCTCCCAAGATGAGCATGTAGGGTACGCGGTCGATGCTGCGGGCCTCACGGATCTTGTAGCCGATCTTCTCGTCACGGTCGTCGCAGACCACGCGGATGCCGGCCTCCTCCAGCTTGGCGCACACCTCGTGGGCGTAGTCGCGGCTCTTCTCGGAAACCGGAAGCGCCTTGACCTGCACGGGGGCCAGCCAGGTGGGGAACTTACCCGCAAAGTGCTCGATCAGAATACCGATGAAGCGCTCGATGGAGCCAAAGCACACGCGATGCAGCATAATGGGGCGCTTCTTGGTGCCGTCGGCGTCCACGTACTCCAGATCAAAGTTGAGCGGCATCTGGAAGTCGAGCTGCACGGTACCGCACTGCCAGGTACGACCGAGCGAGTCCTCCAGATGGAAGTCGATCTTGGGGCCGTAGAAGGCGCCGTCGCCCTCGTTGACCTCGTAGTCCATGTGCAGCTGCTCCAGAGCGGTGCGCAGGCCCTCCTCGGCGCGAGCCCAGTCCTCGTCCGAACCCATGGAGTCCTCGGGGCGGGTGGAAAGCTCAACGTGGTACTTAAAGCCAAACTTCTGGTACACGGAGTCGATAAGGTTGACCACACCCACGATCTCGTCGGTCAGCTGGTCGGGACGCACAAACAGGTGGGCGTCGTCCTGGTTAAAGCAGCGCACGCGGAACAGGCCGTGCAGGGCGCCGCGCAGCTCGTGGCGGTGCACCAGGCCAATCTCGCCGGCGCGGATGGGCAGCTCGCGATAGGAGTGCGGCTTGGAGGCGTACACCAGCACGCCGCCCGGGCAGTTCATGGGCTTAATGCAGTACTCTTCGTCGTCGATGACGGTGGAGTACATGTTGTCCTTGTAGTGGTCCCAGTGACCCGAGGTCTTCCACAGCTGCTTGTTCATGATGAGCGGCGTGGAGATCTCCACGTAGCCGGCCTTGTGGTGGATCTCGCGCCAGTAATCCAGCAGCGTGTTCTTAAGGATCATGCCGTTGGGCAGGAAGAACGGGAAGCCGGGGGCCTCGTCGCGCATCATAAAGAGGTCCATCTCGCGGCCGATCTTGCGGTGGTCGCGCTTCTTGGCCTCCTCCAGCATGTGCATGTGCTCGTCGAGCTCTTCCTTGGTGGCAAAGGCAACGCCGTTGATGCGGGTGAGCATCTTGTTGTCCTTGTCGCCCTTCCAGTAGGCGCCCGAGACGCCGGTGAGCTTAAAGGCTTTCAGCGCCTTGGTGTAGCAGATGTGGGGGCCGACACACATGTCGATGTAGTCACCCTGCTGGTAGAAGGTGATGCGGGCGTCGTCGTCCAGGTCGCCGATGTGCTCGACCTTGTACTTCTCGCCGCGCTCCTCCATAAGGGCGATGGCCTCGGCGCGAGGCTTCTCGTACACGGTGAACTTGAGGTTCTCCTTGACGATCTTTTTCATCTCGGCCTCGATCGCGGGGAAGTCGTCCTCGCTGATCTTGACGCCCTCGGGCAGGTCGACGTCGTAGTAAAAACCGTTGTCGGTCGCGGGGCCGTAGGCAAAGTCGGCCTGGGGGTACAGGCGCTTGATGGCCTGCGCCATGATGTGCGCGGCGGAGTGGCGGATGACGTGCGTGACCTCGTCCTGCGGGAGCTCGGCCACCGAACCGTCATTGTAGAGTGCCTTCATGGGTATGTTTTCTCCTCTCGGATGCCTGATGCAAGTGCGTGCGATGCGCTCGGCGTTTTTGACTTGCATCATTATAGGCAGGTTGCCTTGGTATACAAGCGCCCGCCGCACCTTAATGGCACGGCGGGCGATTTTCTACGCATGCTTCATCGTGTGGGGGCGGGGCTGCGGGGCGCGCGTGCTTGCGGCACGCCCGTGGCTTACGCCGGCCCGGCGATGGATGCGTTACTGGATGCGAGTTCGGCAGTAGGGGCAGACCTTCCAGTGCGCGTCGAGCGGGCGATGGCAGCTGGGGCACACGTTGCGAACCTGAGTGTCGCACACCGGGCAGACGACAAAGTCCTTCTCGATGGGCGCGCCGCACTGCGGGCAGGTGCCGTACTGGGCAAGCTGGCGCTCGCGCAGGGCCATGTCCAGCTCCTGCTCCTCGCGGTCGGCCGCGTAGGAGTGCGGGCGCAGGACCAGGTAGGCGATGAGGCCCACAAACGGGATCAGGGCGATGATGCCCCATGCCACGTAGGCGCTGGCGCCGCGGCGGCGAGCGTCGATGAACACATAGACGACCGACAGCACGTACAGGGCGATGATAAAGCCCGCGAAGGCATAGATGACGCCCATAAGCTGCGGTGACATGAGCTCGTTGATGTATTTGGACATTGAGGTGTACCTTTCGGAATATTTACAGTCCGGTCAAGTTTACCACGGGGTTTGTTTATATGGGACCACGGCTGGGTACGGGGCTGGCGCGGACACAAACATCTCAATCTGTAACAGGTGGGAGCGAAATCCGGGTCCAGATGTTACAGATCGAGACGAACAGAGGGGCCGCCTGGCAAACGTCTCAATCTGTAACATCTGGAACCCAAATCCTCATCTAATTGTTACAGATCGAGACGAACGGTTGCCGTAGTTGTCTTCAGACGAGCTTGTCGGCGTTGCCGGGTCTCCCCTCGTCTGCCGTTGGCGGGTGTTGCGGGGCTGTTCGCCGCATTGCCGCCGCACTGGGGGTGTGCGAACCGTAGGATAGTCTTATTGACGGCCTGTCAACTCGTCTGGGAGGCACTGTGACAGAAACGTTTGATATCGCGATGTCGGCGCGGGCATCACCGGATGCGCCATCGCGCGGCAGCTCGCGCGGTTTGACCTGTCCATTTGCGTGGTCGAGGCGGCTAATGATATTGCGCTGGGCGCATCGAAGGCCAATGGCGGCCTGGTGCACGCCGGTTACGATCCGGCACCGGGCACGGTCAAGGCACAGATCAATGCCCGAGGTTGCGAGCTTTACGGCACGTGGGCCCAGGAGCTGGGCTTTCTGTTCCGCCGCACCGGGTCGATGGTGCTGGGGTTTAACGACAAGGACCGCACGCATCTGGAGCAGCTGCGGTGCAACGGTCATATCAACGGCGTGCCCGAGCTGTCGATCGTCGGACCCGACCGCATCCACGAATTAGAGCCGCGCGCCAGTGCCGATGCAACGTGCGCGTTGTGGTGCCCCTCGACTGGGTTTGTCGACCCGTTTGAGGTTGCCATCGCCGCGCTGGAGAACGCCGTGGCCAACGGGGTGACGTTTATGCGCTCCGCATCGGTGGAAGCGATTGAAGTCGCGGGCTCAGGCGACGACGCGCGCTTTACGCTGGCGACCCCAGTGGGCAACGTGCGCTGCCGCTATCTGATAAACGCCGCGGGCAACGGCGCCGCCGACATCTCGCATATGGCGGGTGCCGAGGAGTTCCAGATGGTCTGGCGTCAGGGCAACATCGTGGTGCTGGACAAGGAGCCGCGCACGCTCATGCCGCTCTACCCCGTGCCGACGCCGGTGTCGAAGGGCGTTATCGTGACAGGCACCGTACACGGCAACACCGTGATCACTGCGACGGCCGCCGTGCGCGAGCCGGGCGACACGCAGACCTATGCAAGCGATGTGAACGCGCTGCTGACCGGCGCGCGCAAGCTGGTGCCCGATCTGGATACGCGACGTGTGGTGCGCGCATTTGCCGGCGGGCGTCCGGTCATTCAGGGAACGAACGACTTCTTTATTGGACAGTCAGCCGTGGTGCCGGGGCTGTTCCAGGCAGCGGGCATACAGTCGCCGGGCGTGGCGAGCGCGCCGGCAATTGCCGAGTGCATGGAGCAGGTGCTGCGCGATGCGGGCGCGGAGCTGCACGAGCGGACGGACTGGAACCCAATTCGCCGCGCGCCGGACGATTTTGACCGCATATCGCTGGCGCGCAAGGAGGAGCTGATCGAGTCCGATCCCGCGTGGGGCCAGATTGTCTGCCGCTGCGAGACGGTGCCCGAGGCCGAGATCGTGGCCGCGATCCGACGCCAGCCAGGCGCGGTCTCGGTCGAAGGCGTCAAGCGCCGCTGTCGCGCCGGCATGGGCCGGTGCCAAAGCGGCTTTTGCCAGAGCCGTGTAGTGACGATTCTTGCCCGCGAGCTGGGCTGCGACCCCAGCGAGGTGCTGTTGGAGGATACCGGATCTTGGCTGGTTGAGGGACCGTTGAAGGGGGTGCGCTAGGATGGCGGAATTCAAATCGAGCGCGATTGATTGCGGCGTCGTAGAAGCCATACAAACGCAAGCCTTCGAAGTAGTCGTTATCGGCGGCGGACCTGCCGGCATGGCGGCCGCGCTGGCCGCGCATAAGGCCGGAGCGCGCGTGGCCATCGTGGAGCGCGAACAGCACCTGGGCGGAATCCTCCGCCAGTGCATCCACCCCGGCTTTGGCCTGTCGCACTTTAAACAGGAGCTCACCGGTCCCGAATACGCGCAGCGCTTTATCGACCAGGTGCACGCAACCGACATTGCGCTGTTCTTGGACAGTATGGTGCTTGGGATTGATGAGGCCTCGGACGCTCCGGACGCGAACGACGCCGAAGCCCACACCGTCACGCTCATGAGCCCCGCCGGCATGTTGCAACTCACCGGACGCGTGGTCGTCCTTGCCATGGGGTGCCGCGAGCGCACCCGCAGCGAGATCAAGATCCCCGGCAGCCGTCCCGCCGGCATGTTTACGGCCGGCCTAGCACAGCGATACATCAATATCGAAAACCTCAAACCCGGCTCGCGCGCCGTCATTTTGGGCTCGGGCGATATCGGGCTGATCATGGCACGTCGCTGCACGCTCGAGGGGATTTCGGTCGAAGGCGTGTACGAGCTCATGCCGTACGCCAACGGTCTGCGCCGCAATGTAAAAAACTGCCTGGACGACTTTGGAATTCCGCTGCATCTGTCCACCACAGTCACGCGCGTGATCGGGCACGACCGCGTGGAAGCCGTCGAGGTGAGCCAAGTCGACGAGCGCCTGGCGCCCATTTCGGGGACCGAGCGCATTGTTCCGTGCGACACGCTGCTGCTTTCGGTAGGCCTGATTCCCGAGAATGAGCTTTCGGTTGCCGCGGGCGTAGAGCTTGACCCGCGCACGCGCGGCGCCGTGGTGGACCAGAGTCTGCAGACGGGTGTGCCGGGTATCTTTGCCTGCGGCAACGTGCTGCACGTGCACGACCTGGCCGACAACGTGACGACCGAGTCCGAGAGGGCTGGCGCAGCTGCGGCGGCGTACGCACTGGTCTGTGGTGCTGTGGCCGATGCGGACGCTGCGGGCCCAGGCTGCCAGCTCACGGTCTCCCCCGCCGGCATTGCGGGCTACGCGCTGCCGGGACGCATTACGGCTGTGGCACTCACCAAACTCAACTTCCGCGTATGCCGACCGGTCAACGCCGCCCGCGTGCGCATTCTGGCAGGCGGCGAGGAACTGTATGCAGGCAAGGTCTGCCCGTTTAAACCGAGCGTAATGGAAAGCTTCCCGCTGCCGGCAAAGGTAATCCAGCGCGCACTCGACCTGGGTGTTAGCGAGATTGTCCTGTCCGTCGACCCCGTTGAAGAGGCGTAAGGCCATGAGCATAAACGCGATCGAAACGCTGCAGTTCAACTGCACCACCTGCCCATCCGAGTGTCTCCTGACCGTAGAGGTGGAGCGCGACGCAGACGGCGCCGTGGTAGAGGTGCACTCAGTGACCGGCAACAGTTGCCCACGAGGTGATAAGTTTGCACATCAGGAGCTCACCTGCCCCATGCGCGTGCTCACCACTACCGTAGCAGTATCTGGCGGCGACGAGACGCTGCTGCCTGTCCGCACCGCCAAGGCCATCCCGCTAGAACTCCACGCCCAAGCCATGAACCTCATCCGAGGCCTGGTCGTCAACGCCCCCATCCGCATGGGCGACGTCGTACTGGAAGACCTCCTCGACACCAGCATCAACCTCATCGCCAGCATGGACATCAACCGAGCCCAAGTAGCTAATTAGGGACGGGGCTCTTTTAGCTACCCCGCCATCCACCCAGCCCTCTTCAATTGCGGTGAAATAGTTCCTGATTTCCGCCAAAACCCCGGCATCCAGGAACTATTCCACCGCAACTATCCTTGGAATCGGTATTTAGCTTGTGCCTACTTTAGTGCCATTTCAAAACTATGCCGGATTACGGGGCTGATTCGGAGACCCCCATCCATACCGGCCATTTTCAATTTTTGACAAGCCATCTACCTGCGGTTTTAATTTCGCGATTTTTCCCATGGTTAAGTAATACAGGTCCAGCCCCGTAATCCGCCATACTTTTGAAACCAGCCCATTTGGAACGGGCCTCTTATGACTCCTTTTTCCTGCACACTTGCCAGGCTGGCCATGCCAAGGAGTGTCCCAAGGTGCCGGCATAAAAGGAACGTCCATTACAGTCGAAATTGTCAGCCCGGGACCGTCTCGGGCTACGATTGAGGCGCGCCCAGAACGGGCCGCCGACCGGGCGCCCGCGCACGGCCGAACGTCCCTGCCCCGAGAGGGCCCGTTGGGTGCTGCCGGCGCGGGGCGCGCCGCCCCCGACGGCTGATAGGAAAGTGCCGGGCAGGTGCCGCGGCTGGTAATGTGAGTGCCGAGGGGGAGGCCATCCGGTCGAACGACTACCGGAAGGATACCACCGTGAAAGCGCCATCCACCAGACCCGCGGCCGTGCTCGGCCTGGACGTCGGCAAGTCATCGCACTGGGCCTGCCTGATCGACCGCGACGGGGAGGTGCTGGACAGCGCCCCCGTCCGCAACAGGGAGGCCGAGCTCGACGCGCTGTTCGCCTCCGCGCCCGCCGGCACGCTCGTCGTCGTCGACCAGTTCCGCAACATAGGGTCCCTCGCCGTGAGGCGGGCCCGCGCCGCGGGGCTCGGGGTCGCCTACCTGCCCGGCCTCGCCGCCAGCCGCGCCGCGGGCCTGTTCGCCGGCGAGGCCAAGACCGACGAGCGCGACGCCGCGGTGATCGCGCGGACCGCCCTGGGCGTGCCGGACTCCCTGTCGGGGGTCCCGGGCCGCGGCGAGGCCCTCGAGGCCGCCCGCGCCCTCTCGTCGCAGCGCGACCACGTCGTCGCCTGCGCGACCAGGGACAAGAACCGCCTGCGCGCGGTGCTGCTCGAGTCCTGCCCGGCCCTCGAGGCCGCGGTCGACCTGTCGGACCGGCGGTGGCTGGAGCTGCTCGCCGGGTTCGGCGGGGCGTGGGGGATCGCCCGCTCCGGGGC
>CAMQJB010000067.1 GCA_947002045.1 uncultured Collinsella sp. | reverse complement strand
TGCGAACCTCCAGTCCGGACCGCTTCACGGTCCAACTTTCTGTCCGCACCCCCATTTGATGGCCAAACAGGAATTATTTCACCGCAACTTTGTTTTTATTGGTGTAAAAAGCGTGCCATGCTTGGGCGGGGAATGTTATTCGTTTGTAAAGCCGAGCCGTGTTTGCGGTAAGGGTCTATCAGATGCCCGTAAGAAACCGCAGTTGGCGCGAGCGCTGCCCGGTCGGGGCCGTATCTTTCCAAACAGCAAAGCGGGCAGGGTGCCCGCGATTCGCATGTATGAAAGGAAGATCATGCTCGATCAGGCTTATTCTCGTCGTCAGTTCCTCGGCCTCGCTGGTGGTCTTGCCAGCATCGTCGGCCTCGGCCTCGTTGGCTGCGGTGGCGCAGACGCTTCCAACGCTGCCGACAAGGGTAGCGCCGCTGCTGCCGAGTCCGTCTCCGGCGAGGTGACCTACGACGGTGCCTCTTCGTTCCAGGCTCTCGTCGAGGCCGCTGCCGAGAAGTTCATGGATGCCAACCCGGACGTCTCCGTCTCCGGCTCGGGCAACGGTTCGGGCAAGGGTCTGACCGCTGTCGCCGCCGGCACCGTCACCATCGGTAACTCCGACGTCTTCGCCGAGACCAAGCTCGAGGCCGACCAGGTCAAGAACCTCGTCGACCACGAGGTCGCCGTTGTGGGCATGGGTCCCGTCGTCTCCAAGAACGTGACGGTCGACGACCTGTCCCTTGAGCAGCTCAAGGGCATCTTCTCCGGCCAGATCACCAACTGGAAGGAGGTCGGCGGCGACGACGCCACCATCGTCGTGCTCAACCGCAAGGCCGGCTCCGGTACCCGCGCCACCTTCGAGGCGGCCGTCTTTGGCGACGAGACCGTCGACTTTAAGGGCGACGCCGAGCTCGACAAGTCCGGCGATGTCCAGACTCAGATGGGCAGCACCGACAACGCCATCTCCTACCTGGACTTCTCGCACTTCGATGACTCCAAGTTCAACGCCATCAAGGTCGAGGGCGTGGAGCCCAAGAGCGCAAACGTCACCGACGACTCCTTTAAGATCTGGGCGACCGAGCACATGTACTGCGCAAAGGACGCCGACGATGCCACCAAGACATTCCTGGAGTTCATGCTTTCCGACGACGTCCAGGACAAGCTCGTCGAGGAGCAGGGCTTCATCCCCGTCTCTGCCATGAAGGTCGTTAAGGATGCCAGCGGCAAGGTCTCCGCTAAATAAGTAATCGCCCCGGAAAGGTTTGCAATGGCAAAACAGCTGCCAAAGCGCGACCTTGAGAACGTGGGCCTGGGCGTCACGGGCGCGTGCGTAGCGCTCGTGACGTTTGTCGTTGCCGCGCTCATCTTTATGGTCGCCCAAAAGGGCCTCTCGGCTTTTCTCAAGGACGGCGTTTCGGTCGTCGAGTTCTTCACCGGCACCAAGTGGGACCTAGCCAACACAGCCGAAAACGGCCTGCCCTATACCGGCGCCCTGCCCCTGATCGTCACCTCGTTTGCGGTCATGGTGCTCTCCACGCTCATCGCGCTGCCCATCGCCATCGGCTCTGCCATCTTTGCGGTCGAGATTCGACCTAAGTTTGGTTCCAAGATCTTTCAGCCGCTTATTGAGCTTTTGACCGGCATTCCCTCGGTCGTCTTTGGCCTCATCGGCTTTCACGTGGTCGTCGGCCTTATGAAGAACGTTTTCCACGTGAGCACGGGTCTGGGCATCTTGCCCGGCGCCATCGTGCTGGCCGTCATGATCCTGCCGACCATGACCACCCTTTCGGTCGATGGTCTGCGCGCCGTGCCCGACAGCTACCGCCAGGGCTCGCTCGCTCTGGGCTACACCCGCTGGCAGACCATCTGGCACGTGGTGCTCAAGTCCGCCATGCCGTCGCTCATGACCGCGGTCATCCTTGGCATGACGCGTGCCTTTGGCGAGACGCTCGCCGTGCGTATGGTCATCGGCGGCATCGAGGCCATGCCGACGTCGCTGCTGTCGCCGGCGTCCACCATCACCACCACGCTCACCACGTCTATGGCGGTCTATGCCGAGGGCTCGGCCCAGGACGATGTTCTGTGGGCGCTCGGTCTGCTGCTGATGGGCATGAGCCTCATCTTCATCCTGATCATCCACCTTATCGGCCGCAAGGGGGCGAAGGCTCGTGGCTAGCACGCGCATCCATATCGACGAGGCGAGACTCGGGCGCGTCCAAAAGCAGGACCGCATCGCCACGGGCGTGCTGACGGCAATCGCCGCCATCGTCATGCTCATCGTCATCGCTATGGTGGCCTATATCCTGTTCGAGGGGGTCTCGACGCTGTTCCAGCCGGGCTTTCTCACGCAGCCGTCGCGCGCCAACGGAACCCAGGGCGGCGTGCTCTATCAGCTGTTCGACTCGTTCTATCTGCTGCTGATCACCCTAGCCATCTCGGTGCCCATTAGTCTGGGCGGCGCGGTCTTTCTGGTTGAGTACGCGCCGAATGGGCCCATCCGCGACATCGCCTCCACCGCCATCGAGACGCTGTCCTCGCTGCCCTCCATCGTTGTCGGCATGTTCGGTTTCCTGGTGTTCTCGGTGCAGCTGGGCTGGAAGTACTCCATCATCTCCGGCGCCGTCGCGCTCACCATGTTCAACATTCCCATCCTGGTGCGCGTGATCCAACAGGCGCTCGAGGACGTGCCGCAGGCCCAGCGCGATGCGTGCCTGGCCATGGGCCTTACCCGCTGGGAGGCCACGCTGCACATCTTGATTCCCGAGGCCATGCCCGCCATCGTGACCGGCATCGTGCTTTCGGCCGGCCGCGTGTTTGGCGAGGCCGCGGCACTGCTCTTTACCTCAGGCATGAGCTCGCCGGTTCGCCTGAACTTCTTGAGCTTTAACCTGTCGAGTCCCACCTGCGCCTGGAACGTGTTCCGTCCCGGCGAGTCGCTCGCCGTGCATATTTACAAGATTTACGGCGAGGGCAGCCCCGAGGCTCAGCAGATCGTCTGGGGCACCGCGGCGCTGCTGATGATTTGCGTGCTGCTATTTAACGTAGTCGCCCGTATCGTGGGCAAGCAACTGGCAAGGAGGATGACGGCCGAGTGAGCGAGATGAAAGCAACACCCGCAGCCGAAGCGGCACCGTCCGAGACCCAGAACTTCCTGTCGAGCGTGGGGGAGAGCGAGAAGCGCGTGCGCGCGAGCGGCAAGGCCGTGAGCGACGAGGTCGTGCTCTCCACCAAGGACGTCAACGTGTACTATGGCGACCACCATGCCCTGCACGATACGTCGCTCGACTTTCACAAGGGCGAGATCACGGCGCTCATTGGGCCTTCGGGCTGCGGTAAGTCGACCTTCTTACGTAGCCTCAACCTCATGAATCGCGAGATTCGCGGCTGCCGCGTGGAGGGCGAGATCAACTACCGCGGACGCAACGTGAACACCAAGACCGAAAACACCTACGAGCTGCGTCGTTCCATTGGCATGGTGTTCCAACAGCCCAATCCTTTCCGCAAGTCCATTCGCGACAACATCACGTTTGCACCCAAACGCCACGGCATTATCGATCGTGACGAGCTCGACCGCATGGTCGAGGAGAGCCTGCGTGGTGCGGCACTGTGGGATGAGGTCAAGGACAAGCTCGACAAAAGCGCCTATGCGCTTTCGGGCGGCCAGCAGCAGCGTCTGTGCATCGCGCGCACGCTGGCACTCAATCCCGACGTGATCCTGTTTGACGAGCCCTGCTCGGCGCTCGACCCCATCTCGACGCTGGCGATCGAGGACCTGATGTCATCGATCGTTGCCGACCGTGCCATCGTTATCGTGACGCACAACATGGAGCAAGCGTCGCGCGTGTCCAACCGCACGGCGTTCTTCTACATGGGCGATATGGTCGAGTACGACGAGACCGACGAGATTTTCCAACGGCCCAAGGATAAGCGGCTGAATGATTACCTCACTGGCATGTTCTCCTAGTCCGGGACATGCTTGAGGCCCGCGGCGGCCACGGTTGCCGCGGGACTGATTGGAGAGGCGGGTCATCTCTTGCGTGAGGTGGCCCGCCTTTTTGTGTCGTGTGCGGCCCGCCTTTTCGCTGCTATCATGGACAACGTTGAATTTCTACGAAGGAGCAGGGCATATGGCGATTCTTTTGGGATGCGATTCCGTCAGCCTAGAGTTTCCCACCAAGCATATTTTCGATAGCGTGACGCTCGGCGTGGGCGAGGGTGACCGCATTGGTATCGTCGGCAAAAACGGCGATGGAAAGTCGACGCTGCTGAGCGTACTCGCCGGCACGTTGGAGCCCGACGACGGCCGCGTGACGCATCGCCGCGACACGACGATCGGATTGCTCGGCCAAAAGGACAACCTGGTCGATACCGACACCGTGCATCATGCCGTCGTCGGTGACACGCCCGAGTACGAGTGGGCCTCGAGCCCGCGTACGCGCCAGATTCTGGCCGGTCTTATTAGCGATGTGCCCTGGGAGGGCACGGTGGGCGAGCTTTCGGGCGGTCAGCGCCGTCGCGTGGACCTCGCGCGCCTGCTGATTGGCGACTACGACGTGCTTATGCTCGACGAGCCCACCAACCACCTGGACATGCGCACCATCAACTGGCTCGCGCGCCACTTAAATGCCCGCTGGCAGCGCGGTCAGGGCGCCATGCTCGTGGTCACGCACGACCGCTGGTTCTTGGACGAGGTCTGCACCAGCATGTGGGAGGTCCACGACGGACAGGTCGACCCCTTCGAGGGCGGCTACTCGGCCTACATCCTGCAGCGCGTGGAGCGCGACCGCATGGCCGCCGTTACCGAGGAACGCCGTCGCAACATGGCGCGCAAGGAGCTCGCGTGGCTGAGCCGCGGCGCCCAGGCGCGCTCCACCAAGCCCAAGTTTCGCGTGGATGCCGCTCGCGAGCTCATCGCCGACGTGCCGCCCGTGCGCGACGAGCTGGAGCTCAAGCGCCTGGCGGTGAGCCGCCTGGGCAAGCAGGTTATCGACGTGGTCGACGTGGACGCCGGCTATGCGGATACCGATGGCGCGCCCAAGCAGGTGCTCTCGGACGTGACTTGGCTTATCGGCGCGGGCGACCGCTATGGTCTTTTGGGCGAGAACGGCGCCGGCAAGTCGACCTTGCTCGACGTGATCCAGGGCAAGATCGCGCCCCTGCGCGGTCGCGTGAAGATTGGCCAGACGGTGCGCTTTGGCGTGCTGTCGCAGCAGCTCGAGGAGCTCGAGCCCTACATGGGCGATACGATCCGCGAGGTGCTCGGCAACTATAAGAAGTACTACGTCATCGACGGCAAGGAGACTTCGCCCGAGAAGCTCTGCGAGCGCCTGGGCTTTACGACCCAGCAGCTCTGGAGCCGCATCGGCGATCTTTCGGGCGGCCAGCGCCGTCGCCTGTCGCTGTTGCTGACGATCCTGGACGAGCCCAACGTGCTTATCCTGGACGAGCCCGGTAACGACCTGGATACCGACATGCTCGCGATTGTCGAGGATCTGCTCGACGGCTGGCCCGGCACGCTGATCCTGGTGACGCACGACCGCTTCTTGATGGAGCGCGTGACCGACCAGCAGTGGGCGCTGCTTGACGGCCATCTGACGCATATGCCCGGCGGCGTCGACCAGTACCTGCGCCTGTGCAACGCCACCGCCGAGGGCGAGCCCGTGGGTGCGCCGAGCGCCAAGACCGGCACGTTTGACACCGGTGCCGCGGCAACTGCGGCCGAAAAGCCCAAGTCGAGCGGCCAGCCCAATGGTCTTTCCAACGCCGAGCGCCAGAAGCTCCGCCGCGAGGTGAGCTCGCTTGAGCGCAAAATGGAGACGCAGCGCGCTCGCGTGGAGGAGGCCGAGGCCGCGATGGCCCAGGTCGACCCCACCAACTACACGGCGCTGGGCGAGCAGCAGGCAAAGATTGACGAGGCTCACGCCGCCATGGACGAGCTGGAGATGGCGTGGCTCGAGGCGAGCGAGAAGCTCGAGGGCGAGGAGTAGGCAAGGATGATCAAGGCCGCATTTTTCGATATCGACGGCACGTTGCTGAGCTTTAAGACCCATCGGATTCCGGCGTCGGCGCAGCAGGCGCTCGACAGCTTTCGCGAGCAGGGGATTGCGTGCATAATCGCCACGGGTCGCCCGACCTACCAGATGCCGGATTGGCTGTTCGACTTGGGTTGGGATGCGTACATTACGCTTTCGGGTCAGCACTGTTTTGATGCCAAGGGCGCTTATCGCAGCTGCCCGATCGATCCGGACGACGTTGCGGTGATTGTGGACCAGGTGGCGCAGGGACGCTACGACTCACTGTGCATGCAGGGCGAGAATTCGTTTGTGAACCGTCTGTCCAAGCGCGTGGTGGCGGCTGCCGACAATGCCGGAATCTCGTATCACGAGGAGCCTTTTGAGCATGCTTTCGACGCGCCGGTTTACCAGTTCTGCGCCTTTGTGGACCCGGTCGACCAGGGCATAGTTACCGATGTCCTGTCGCATTCTACAACCACGCGCTGGTGCGACCTGTTCTGCGACATTATTCCGGCCAACGGCGGCAAGGACCTGGGCGTGGCGGCGACGCTGGAGCGCCTGGGCATCGACGCGAGTGAAGCGATTGCCTTTGGCGACGGCGAGAACGACCTGTCGATGTTCTCGGCCGTGGGCACAAGTGTGGCCATGGGCAACGCGCAGGATACCGTGAAGGCCGCGGCGACCTACGTAACGACCGCCGTGGACGATGACGGCATCTACAACGCCGCGAAGCACTTTGGCCTGTTATAGCTGCGGCTCGGCACTTGGGGACGCTCCTTTTCTGCCGGCAGCTGGGGACACTCCCTGCGCGTTGCGTGTCGTGTCGCCCTGCTTGCTCCGCGCATTTTGTGAAACACGGTTAACTTTTTAGACAATGTAGTAAGACATGGGCAACTTTTGCGGTAAAGTAATTCAAGCAAAAGTATCCAAAGGCTAACTAGAAGCCATCGCGAAAGGCGGCCCATGGCCCTGCGTGAATCTGGAGAAGACTATCTCGAATCTATTTATGTGCTCTCGGAGCGCCAGGGCATCGTTCGGTCAATTGACGTCGCCGAATACCTGGGCGTAACCAAGGCAAGTGTCTCTAAAGCCATGGCGACGCTGGAAAGCAACGGCTATGTCGAAATGGGAAAACGAGATGTTCATCTGACGGAACGCGGTATTGAGGTTGCCCGTCAAATGTGGGAGCGCCATTGCTTTTTTGTGGGGCTGCTAGAGGACGCAGGTGTAGCGCCCGAGGTTGCCTCGCAAGAGGGCTGCCACATGGAGCATTGCCTGAGCGAGGAGAGCTTTGAGAAGCTAAGATCGATGTTGGGGCGGGAAGATGTGGCGGGCCCAGCAACGGAAGCCTAATTGATCCCCAGTAGCGCGGAGTTCGCGCAAAGCGCGAACCAGCGACCGGGACCAGTAGCCCCACCAACTAAGTCCAACTCAGACAAGGAACCCCGCCAGCAAGCGATGCCCAAGAACCACCAGCAACGTCACCGCAGGCCGGGGCCGGGTTTGGTTTTGAAAACACTCCGCAGCGCGAGGCCCGTCTTTCCGTTTGGGCGGTGGGGGGGGGTAGGCGGGGCGCATGGGGGGGGGGGGTTTTAAAACCAAAACCGGCCCCGGGCGGGGGGGCCACGAGGGGGACAGGGTCGTGGCACCCCAAGC
>CAMQJB010000066.1 GCA_947002045.1 uncultured Collinsella sp. | reverse complement strand
GCCCCGGGCCCCGACCCGGGGCGGCTTCGCTATTAAAACCCGTCGGAATGCCACACCCCCCACATCCACGGGCGGCGGGCGGGGCGTGGTCTTGCCCCCGCGCCGGCGCCGTCGGACCTGCCGCCTGCGCGTCGCAAGACCTCCGAGCCCACGCTCCCCCTTCCGCCCGACGAGGCAGGCGAGGAGCGACTCATGACCGCTATAAACGCCCTCTCCACGTACAACCTGAATAACTCACGGCTCGACCGTTCCCACCATCGCGACCTGCGCCACGTGGCATGCGCCGTGTATGTCCGTATGGCGCGCTACTATGACACGCACCGAAAGACCGGCATCGTAGCGAGCTTGTTTGGGGAGGAGACGGCCATGCCCTACACCATGTTTGCCTCGGCCGTGTTCTTTGCGCCCGAGCGCCACGAGGACTGCGAATATCGCCTGGACCCCATTCACATCTATCGCTGCCAAAATGGCTTTTGGGAATGCATGCGCATCCACGGCAGCAGACAAAAAAGTAGCAAGCTCGGTGAGATGATGCGCGCCTGCGACCAACGCCTGCGCCTGGCCCTAGACCCCACCCATCCCCTAAAGGAGGAGAAGGTCCCCAAATATCTGGCCAAGATCATCGATGACGAGATCGTGGCATGGCTTTCGTGGGACGCCGCGCACCAGCCTGTCAAGATCGATATCGATTTGAGTCAGCTGGGGCACATTCGGAGCGCCGCCGCGCAAACGCGTGAAGCGCTTTTGATTGATGAGGAGCGCGAGGATGATGTGTCTATGGAAGCCGAGGCGACGCTTATCGAGCAACCGAACACCGAGTCTGCGCCCAGCATGACCGCCGGACCTGGCGAGATGGCCACACGGCAAGACGAACCCGACGAGCCGACTGTCTCCACCGAAGAGTTTGGCGTCGTGGCACCGCTCCTCGTGTCTGTGCCCGCGCCCGTAACGCCCGCGTCTGCCGAAGCTGCGAACAAACTCGCGCCCGCCGCAGATGCCTTCCTTCGCGCGCTCCTCGAGCGGAACACGGCGCAGGCCACATTGGCGGCGGCACAGTCGGGCAAGAGTGAGGACATGCTCGTCGATAGCATCAACGAAGCGCTCTTTGACCTGGTGGGCGACACCGTTATTGAATTTGGCTCAGCAGGACCGCAGATTATCGAGGACTACGAAGCAGACGTGAGAGGATACCTAGACCATGAGTGATACCGCATCCGCAGCACCCCGCGTGCCCAAGCGCGTCGCCGCCGTCATTCTCAACTCGCTCAAGGGCGGCGTGGTCCCGCGCATCGGCCTTCCCTATATCACCGTGGGGCGCGAGGTCGAGATCCGTGCTCTGCTCACCGACCTGAGCCTCATCGCCGACGGCGGCGCGAGCTTCCGTTTCCTAGTCGGTCGCTACGGCGCCGGCAAGAGCTTTTTGCTCCAGACCATCCGCACGCACGCCATGGGCGAGGGATTCGTCGTCGCCGATGCCGACTTATCCCCTGAACGCCGTCTGCAGGGCGGCCAGGGACAGGGCCTTGCCACCTACCGTGAGCTCATCCGCAACATATCGACCAAGACGCGCCCCGAGGGCGGTGCGCTCAACCTTATCCTGGATCGCTGGGTCGCCTCGTGTGCCGATGCCGACGAGTCTGCCGTCAATGCCCAACTGGCCCCACTCGAGGAAATGGTCCACGGCCTCGACTTCGCCCGCATGCTCCGCCGCTACCGCGCGGCCGTATCCGAGGGCGACGAAGAAGCTATGAGCCGCGTGACCAAATGGATTCGCGGCGAGTACCGCACCAAGAGTGAGGCACGCGCCGAGCTGGGCTCCTCGACCATCATCAGCGATGACGACTGGTACGACTACGTTAAGCTCATTGCGCGCTTTTTGGTCTGCAGCGGCTACAAGGGCATGCTGGTGCTCATCGACGAGCTCGTGAATCTGTATAAGATTCCCAACGCCATCACGCGCCAATACAACTACGAGAAGATCCTGACCATGTACAACGACACGCTCCAGGGCAAGGCGCAGTACCTGGGCATGATCATGGGCGGCACGCCAACCTCCATCGAAGACCGCCGCCGTGGCGTGTTCTCCTACGAGGCCCTGCGAAGTCGACTCGCTCAGGGCCGCTTTGCACGCGAGGACCTTAAGGACATGCTCGCGCCCATCATCCGCCTGCAGCCACTCACCTACGAGGAGTTGCTGGTGCTGATCGAAAAACTCATGCAGATCCATGCCGGATACTTTGGCTGGACGCCCACGCTTACCGAGAACGACTTGGTAGACTTTCTCAAGATTGAGTTTGGCCGCGTGGGAGCCGATACGCACCTGACGCCGCGTGAGGTCATCCGTGACTTTATCGAGCTGCTCGATATCCTGTGTCAGAACCCCGATGCAAATGTGGCCGAGCTGCTGCAAAGCGTCGGCGGCGACGCGTTGGCGCCGGCAGCCGCAACAGGCGACGCCGGCACCGCAGGCGGCGACCGCAACTTCGCCGAATTCACCATCTAACCTGCCAAAAAGGGACAGGTTTATTTTGGCAGGTTTTATCTGGGCAAACGCTGAGGCAGTAATGCAGCAAACCATTGCCAGCCGCGTTGAGAAGTTCGTATTTGAGGGGAGGTCCCGTGAACGCCTTTGACCGATATGCTCCGTTTATCCAAGACTTCATCTACTCCCACGATTGGGAGAGTCTACGCTCTATCCAGGTTGCAGCAGCTGATGCCATCTTTAACACACAAGATAATGTGCTCTTGACGGCATCCACGGCTTCCGGCAAAACCGAGGCAGCCTTCTTTCCCATCCTGACCGAGTTTTGGGAGAACCCGCCCGCGAGCGTGGGCGCCCTCTACATCGGCCCCCTCAAAGCGCTCATCAATGATCAGTTCGTCCGCCTCAACGACCTCTGCGAAGAGGCCGATATCCCTGTCTGGCACTGGCATGGCGATGTCTCGCAGTCGCACAAGGCTAAGCTCATTAAAAAACCGAGCGGCATCCTGCAGATTACACCCGAGTCACTCGAAGCGCTTTTAATCCATAAGCACATGGCGATCCCGCGCATGTTTTGCGACCTGCGCTACGTGGTCATCGATGAGGTCCACTCGCTCATGCGCGGCGACCGTGGCGGGCAAACGCTCTGCCTTATCGAGCGACTCTCGCGCATGGCCGGTGTGCAGCCTCGCCGCATTGGCCTTTCGGCTACCATCGGCGACCCCGAGCGCACGGGCGCTTTTCTCTCACAGGGAACGGGGCGCGACTGCGTTATCCCCCGCTTTGAAGAACCGCGCCGCGTGTGGCGCATCTCCATGGAGCACTTCTACAACTCGGGCCCCCAGGCGCAGCAGCGGGGATTCATGGGTACAGGTCCTCAAGAGGCCGAAGTGCTTGCGTGCGAGCGCATCGATGCGGCGGCATCCGCGGCACTGCCCGCCGGCGCCCAAGACATGCGTCACAGCGGACAGCTCACACAAGAGGAGCGCCGTCAACGTCGTGAGCGGGCACAGGGCAAGGCCGCTCCCAAGGACCGCCAAGTTTCCTCGGCCCCCGAGGGCGAAGTCGACATCCCCCAAGCACCCGAACAGGCATTACTCAACCCCACCGATACAGCACCAGACAACGCCGACCCCGGCATGGGATATATCTTTGAGCACACGCGCGGCCGAAAGTGCTTAGTCTTTGCCAACTCGCGCGAGGAGGCAGAGGCCGTATGCTCCATGCTGCGTAGCTACTGCGAGAGCCGGCACGAGCCCGACCGCTTCCTTATCCATCACGGCAACCTCTCGGCATCGCTACGCGAGACGGCAGAAGAGCTCATGCGCGACGAGGAACAGGCACAGACAACCGTCACCACCTCCACGCTGGAGCTCGGCATTGATATCGGTCGCCTGGAGCGCGCGTTCCAGATCGATGCACCGTTTACCGTCAGCTCCTTTTTGCAGCGCATGGGGCGCACGGGACGCCGCGATCTTCCGCCCGAGATGTGGTTTGTCATGCGCGAGGAAGAGCCCGAGCCGCGCACGATGATGCCTGAAACGATACCTTGGAAGCTCCTCCAGGGCATCGCGCTCGTACAACTCTATCGCGAGGAAAAGTGGGTCGAGCCGCCCGAGCTCGATCGACTCCCCTACAGCCTGCTCTATCACCAGACCATGTCGACCCTCGCCAGCACCGGCGAACTCACGCCTGCCGAACTTGCCCAGCGCGTGCTCACGCTCAGCTATTTCCACCGCGTCTCGGCCGATGACTATCGCGTACTGCTGCGCCACCTCATCAAGATCGACCACATCCAGGTCACCGAGGGCGGTGGGCTCATCGTGGGCCTCGCGGGCGAGCGCATCATTAACAACTTTAAGTTTTACGCCGTGTTCCAGGAAAACGAGGAGTTCACCGTTCGCAGCGAGTCGGCCGAGTTGGGCACGATCGTCAATCCGCCACCGCCCGGTGAGCGCATCGCCATCGCCGGACACTGCTGGATTGTCGAGGAAGTGGACTGGAAGCGTCATACCGTCTTTGCCACGCAGGTCAAGGGCCGGGTGCCGGCCTACTTTGGCGACTGTCCCGGTGACATCAATACACACGTACTCGAGCGCATGCGCAAGGCGCTCAACGAACACGCCGCGTATCCGTACCTTATGGGTAACGCACGGGCCCGCCTTGCGCAGGCTCGTCATACGGCCGAGATTTCGGGCGCGGGAACTAAACCGCTCATTAACCTGGGCGGCGATACCTGGGTGCTCTTCCCCTGGCTGGGCAGCTACGCCTTTTTGGCCCTCGAGCGCATGCTCAAGATTAAATGTGCCGCGGAGTTGGGCCTTCGCGGACTCGACCCATCACGCCCGTACTTTATGCAGTTTAAGATGAAGGCCGACGAGGAGACGTTCTTTGAGGTGCTCGCCGCCGAGGCCGAGAAGGACTTCGATCCCATCGAGCTCGTCTATCCCGACGAGGTGCCTTATTTTGACCGCTACGACGAGTTTGTTCCCGAAGAGCTCGTGCGCAAGGGCTTTGCCGAAGGCGTGCTCGACATAGAGGGCATGAAGCAGCGTGTCCGCAGCTGGAGCGACCACGCCTAAGACCCGTCTTTTTGGGACGGAGAGACTTACTTGTCGTGAAGGACGGTGCCGAGGAAGTCGGCGTCGAAGGGCACGGCTTCGGCAAAGGCATAATCGCCGTCACTGGCGACGAGCAGGTAGTTTTCCTCGCCGCCGAACTCCGCGTCGCCGCATGGGACCACCCAGGCGTGGGCGAATACCTCGAGTGCCGCGGCAACGCAATCGCGCAGGAACGTCACGTCGCTCCCCCTGTTCGCACTCACGATATTGGCAACATAGATGCCCCCGGGGTTCAGGCTGCCTCGCACCAAACGCAATGCCTCAACCGTCGCCAGCTCGCGTACGGGCTCGGCACCGCCAAAGCAATCGCTCACGACCACGTCGTAGCGACGATGACCCACGCTCGTCACGCCCAGATACGAGCGAGCCTCAGCGGTAATCACTCGCAGGCGATCGCCCACCGTGCGCTCCAGCTCGTCCAGGTAGAACCAACGGCGCGCCAGGCGCGTAATCTCGGCATCGTACTCAATGACGTCCATGCGCAAGCTCTCGTGCGACATCAGTGCAAACTTGGGATAGGCAAACCCGCCGCCGCCCAGCATGAGCATACGGTCGATACCATGCCCGTAAGCATCACGCATTGCGTCCTCAGCCTCAAACACGTCGTCAAACGCGCGATAGTACGCAAAGACGGGCTCCGCCCAACGCTCGCCAACGTAGCTTGCGCTTTGGTAAACGCCGCCTTGCACCAATACACGGACTTCGTCGCCTCCCTCATCGTGCACGCGTTTCACACGCGCCAACCCATGGCGGGTTCGCGCAACCTGCAGACAGGCAGCACGGACAGCGACAGCGGCCGCGCCAAGCGCCGCGGCCCCCAGAGCAACGCCGGCAACGACGCCGGCAGAAACACTCGGCTTGTTCATCTAGAGCTCCTTTTGCAGATAAAGGCCATGGTCATAAAATCCAAGATGACGATAGTACTCACGTGTGCCAATCGCGCTAATCACGTTGATACGCGCATAACCCGCATCCCGGGCAATCTCGCACGCACGTTCTACGAGCAAACGCCCTAACCCGTGATGCTGCGCCGCCTGGCCTTGATCGCCCACGCGCGCCGCCATGCCATACACGTGAACCTCGCGAATCATCGCCTCGTCCGACACCGTCGGCAACTCGTCCGCATGCGCGGCAACAAACGCGCGGTCGGGCAGCGACAGGCGCAAAAAGCCCGCGATTTTGCCCTGCGGTGTCACCCACTGCAAAAAGCGCTCGTGCGTCACCGGCGTCTCGTACGCCACTTCCTCGTCAAGGGTCAACTCGTCCAGGTCGGCGCCCGCCGTGCTGATCTCGCGATAGCGAATCTCACGCACCGTCGCACCGTCACCCCAAGCAGCCAAGCGGTTCTCAACGAGCTGGCGCAGGTTGGGTTTCTTGTTGCCCACCATGATGTCATCGGAGCTAAAGTCGCGGATCATGCGGCTGATGCGGCAGAACGCCGGCGTCACCACGATGTCGTCGGCCAACACATCGAGCAGCTCGTCCTCGGTATAGGGGCGCCACTCGCCACGCTCGTAACAGCCCACCAGACGCGAGCCCTCGATGAGCGCGCACGGGTAGACCTTGACCTCGTCGGGCATAAAGGCGCCCTCGGTCATAAAGCGCTCGTAGTCGCACTTGTCCCCATCAGGCGTGGCGCCCAGCAAGTTGAGCATAAAGTGCGCGTGGATCTTAAAGCCAAACAGGCGCGCGAGCGAAAACGCCCGCTCGATCTGCGCCACCGAAATGCGGCGCTCGTTGATATCGAGTAGATGCTGGTCAAGACTCTGAATACCCATCTGAATCTTGGTGCAACCCAGGCGGCGGATGAGCGTGAGGGCCTGCGGCGTTACGGCATCGGGGCGCGTCTCGATAACGAGCCCCACCACGCGATGCTTCGCCGTCTCGTTGATGCGCTGCTGACGCTCAAGCTCCTCCATTGTTGCCGTCTGCCACTCGGCAGCCTCGCCCCATGGCGTACCGGGGCCGTACAGACGGCGCACTGCGCGGTTATAGCCACCAACGACAGCATCCACACGCCCCTGCTCGTCGGCAACGCCGGCAGCAAGCTCAGCCTCGTCTGTCGCAATGCCGGCAGCCCGATAGCGCTCGCGGCGCTCTGTTACCACCGGCGGCAGGGCATCGGCGGGAGCGTCATCGAGCAGGCGCCCTGCCTCGGCACGGCTGATGCCCGGACGCGCCAACATGGGGTTTGCCGCCACGCCGGCGACGGCATCGTCATTGAGCGCACGGAAAAGCTCCGACATAAACCACGTTTGATACCCTTGCGGATAGTCGCTCCAGGTGCCACCGAGCACGATGAGCTCTATCTTGTCGGTCGCATGCCCCATCTGCGAAAGCGCGGTCAGACGAGCGCTCACCTGCAGATACGGGTCAAAGCAGTTTTGCTCCGCACGGGCGCACGCCGGCTCGGCGTGCAGATAGCTTTTAGGCATGCGCAGGTCATTGGGGCAAAACAGGCAATCGCCCGAGCATGGCCAGGGCTTGGTAATGACGGTAATGGTCGCCACGCCCGAAGCCGTGCGACGAGGCTTCATACGCAGCACCTGCAGCAGTCGACGTTCCAGCTCGGTATCGACATTCCACGCAGCCCAACGAGCCGGCTCCTCACGTTTAACCCGCTGGTAGAACGGCAGCAGACGGCGCTTGGCCAAATCGCGTTTGTCGGCACCCTCACGGCGCGCCTCGGCATGTATCAGTTTGACGAGCGCCTTGTCGTCCACGGTCTCGCCGCGACGCAGGGCCTCAAGTATGTTCAAGATAATCTGTTCCATGCCCCCATTGTAAAGGCAAAGGCGCCGGAGCCCGGCCCGGCACCGGCGCCCCCAACAAACAACCCCGCAAATGTTTATAATCTGTGTCTTATTAACAAA
>CAMQJB010000065.1 GCA_947002045.1 uncultured Collinsella sp. | reverse complement strand
TTTTTTATCAACCCCCGGGGCCGGCGCAACACGGCCCCGGGGGGGGGGGGGGGGGGTGCCAGTGATCCGTTTTCCTCCGTCCCCAAGGGATCAATTATTTGTCGGGGTTGTGGTTTTGTGACCTGCTGAAATTAAAGATACTGTACAACTGTACGTTAATTCGTCTTCGTAGTATATTGCTACCCGCAAAACTCAATACCATTGTGCTCTGAGACGCTAAAGCGCCTACGTACAATGGTTGTCGATAGTACGATTTGATTCAACGACAGGATGGATGGCCCAAGCGTGAGTCTCGGCAGCAAACTATCCGATGCAAAGGTCTCCTTTGCGATATTCAAGCGCGACATTAAGCGACTACTTGTGAACCCCGTCGCCTTGGTGGTTACCCTCGGCGTGTGCGTTATTCCCTCGCTGTATGCCTGGTACAACATCGTGGCAAACTGGGATCCGTACGGAAACACTCAGGGTATCAAGATTGCCATCGCCAACAACGATCAGGGCACCCAAAACGACCTGGTGGGTGAGCTCAACGCGGGTGATAAGGTCGTCGATCAGCTCAAGGAGAACGATCAGTTGGGCTGGACCTTCGTCGATTCGGCGGCCGACGCCAAGGAGGGCGTCGAGAGCGGTGAGTACTATGCGGCCATCGTAATCCCCAAGAACTTCTCGGATAACCTGGTCTCGATGCTCGACGGCAACTACCATCAGCCCAAGCTTACGTACTACGTCAATGAGAAAAAGAGCGCTATTGCACCCAAGGTTACCGACACCGGTGCAAACACCATCGAGCAGCAGATTAACTCGGAGTTCGTCTCCACGGTGGGTGAGACCGTTGCCAGTATTGCCAAGGATGCCGGAGTCGATTTAAAGGACAAGGCAACCCAGGCTCAGGATTCGTTGGCCGGTTCGGTATCAGAGGCTTCTGATACGTTGGGCGAAGTGCGCGATTCGATTGACGACATGAATGCCGCCATCGATAAGACGAGTGGTTCCATTGCCTCGGCAGATGCAGCACTTGCCGGTCTGCAGGGTCAGGCGCCGTCGCTGACGCAGGCGATCTCCCAGGGCAACGACCTGCTGGGCGAGGCTCGCGCCACGGCGGGTAACTCTGTCGCCTCGCTCTCCAAGGCGCTCTCGGAAGGCAGCCTTGCGCTCACCAAGACGTCAGCCTCCGCGAACGCTGCGATTGGCAAGCTGACGGGCACGATCACATCTACGACCACCCGCATCGACAACTCGCTCGAGTCTCTCCAGGCGACGATCGACCACAATAAGGCCGTTATCGGGCACTTGGAAATTCTCGTCAATGACACGTCGACAGGTTCCAAGGAAATTGACGCGCGCATTGTATCGACCATCGATTTGCTCCGCAAGCAGAATGAAAAGCTTCAGAGCATCAAGGACGGTCTGTCTGCACAGTCGAGCGCCATGGCGAATGACGCCGCGGCTGTCTCGGGTGCCAGCGACGCTATCAATAACGCAATCCAGACCGGTGCGACCAACCTTGGCCAGGCCCAGACGGACCTGGGTCAAAACGCGCTGCCGAAGGCCTCGAGCGCGCTTGATTCATTTGCCGCCGTCTCGGGTGATCTGACGGGAATCGTGTCTGGCCTCACGCCTACTATTGCAAGTGCGCGCGGTACACTTTCGCAACTCAACGCTACGCTCGGTCAGGCCAAGACCACGCTGTCCCAGACCGACGCCTCGCTTGCCAAGGTCCAGGACAAGCTCGCCACCGCCGCCAACGACATCGCGGCGCTGCAGACCTCCGAGTCCATGGGCGAGCTGGCCGACCTGATGAGCGTCGACGTCGATGACGTTGCTGACTTCATGGCATCTCCGGTCGAGCTGACCTCCAAGTCGATCTATCCGGTTAAGAGCTTCGGCTCGGGCATTGCTCCTTTCTACACCAATCTGGCGCTTTGGGTGGGCGGCTACGTGCTCATCGCCATTTACAAGCTCGAGGTCGATCGCGAAGGCGTTGGCAGCTTTACCGCGCGCCAGGGCTACTTTGGCCGCTGGTTGCTCCTGGTGATCCTGGGCGCGTTGCAGGCCATTATCGTTACGGTGGGAGATCTTGTCATTGGTGTACAGTGCGTCAGTCCGCTCCTATTTGTGCTGGGCGGCATCGCCATCTCATTTACGTACGTCAACATCATTTACGCGTTGTCCACTACGTTTAAGCATATCGGCAAGGCAATCGGCGTCATTCTTGTCATCGTGCAGATCCCGGGTTCGTCGGGCATGTACCCCATCGAGATGATGCCCGGCTTCTTCCAGTGGCTGCACCCGCTGCTGCCCTTTACCTATGGCATCAATCTGCTGCGTGAGACGGTCGGCGGCATGTATTCGTTCAACTACCTGTTTAACCTGTGCATTCTGGGCGTGTTCTTGATCGTGGCGCTCTTTATCGGCCTGCAGCTGCGTCCGCTGCTGCTCAACCTCAACCTGCTCTTTGATAAACAGCTTTCCACGACCGGTATGATGATTTGCGAGTCTAACGACCTGCCGCGCGAGCGCTACTCCTTGCGAACGGCCATGCGCGTCGTGCTCGATTCCGATTCGTACCGTCGCGAACTGCTCGATCATGCGGTCGCCTTTGAACATCGCTACCCGTACTACATCAAGGGCGGTTTTGCCGCCGTGGTGGGCGTTCAGGTCCTGCTCTTTGTCCTGTCGACGGTTCTCGATATCGACAATAACGGCAAGATCATCCTGCTTGTCATTTGGATCATCTCGGTTATTGCCATCTGCGGCTGGCTTATCAATATCGAATATATCCGCGCGAGCCTCAATACCCAGATGCGCATCTCGGCGCTTTCCGATGAGGACCTGCGTCGCGAGATGCGCGAGCACACGGCCGCCATTCCTGCCGCCCGCCGCATGTTTGGCCTCAACGCCAGCGAGCGTGATGCCAAGGGTGGCGATCAGTCCACGGGCCGCTTGCCGCATATAGGCTCGCACCATAAATCTCAGGGCAGCGACAGCACAGCCACAAATGATGGAGATACCACCCCGCTTGGCAAGCACTCCAAAGGAGGTGAGGCATAAATGAAGAACATCCTGCATCTGTTTAAGCGCGATGTCCAAAACGTGTCTCGCTCCGTAATCGGCTTGGTTGTCGTGATGGGCCTCATTATCGTGCCGTGTCTGTACGCGTGGTTTAACATCGCCGGCAGCTGGGATCCGTACGGCAACACCGGCAATCTTAAGATCGCCGTGGTCAACACCGATGAGGGTTACGAGAGCGATCTGATCCCCGTCGAGGTTAACGTGGGCGAAAACGTGACCGCCACCCTACGCGGCAACGAGAGCTTCGATTGGGTTGTGCTTAACGATCGCGAAAAGGCTATCGAGGGCGTTAAGTCGGGCGCGTACTATGCTGCCGTCGTTATCCCCAAAACGTTTAGCGCCGACATGATGACGCTTTTCTCGACCGACGTGAAACACGCCGATATCGAGTTTTACGAGAACCAGAAGGCCAACGCCATCGCGCAGATCGTGACCGAGAAGGGTTCGAGCGCCGTTCAGAACCAGGTTAACGAATCTTTTACCAAGACCATTACGAGCATCGGTCTTAAGACGGTGTCCAGCCTGCTCGATTACATGAGCACCGACCAAGTCAGCAACTTTATCGCCAACCTGTCCTCGACGCTCGGCGATTCGATTGAGGACCTGCAAGACGTTCAGGCTAATGCTTCGTCGCTGGCGGGCATTTTGAGCTCTACGTCCGATTCGTTGACGTCGGCGAGCGGTATGCTCCAGCAGACGGGTACGGTCGATGAGTCGACCAAGCAGCTGATGGAGCATGCCAAGAGCGGCATCGATGATTCCAAAGAAGCGCTTAAGACGGCAAACGATGCCATCGATGCCGCGATCGATGGAAGTGCGGGTTCGTTCGACAATGTGTCTGCCGAGCTCGCGAAGGCGTTCGATGCCGCGAACCAGCATGTCGACCTTACGGTGTCCCAACTCAACGATGCCGCGACGGCGCTCAATACACGTGCCGACGATATCGACGCCACGGCCGACCAGCTCCGCGGCTTTGCCGAGCAGGTCAGTGACGAAAAGCTCCAGGAGAGCCTCAAGTCTGTGGCAACATCGCTGAGCAGGATCGCGGTGGAGTATCGAAACAACGCCAAGGACCTAACGGCAACCGCTAAGTCCCTTTCTGACAGTATGGCAGAGGTCAACAGCATGCGTGCTGAGGTCGACCAGGCCATCGCCGATGCCAAGGCGGGCATTTCGGGAGCCAAGTCCGACTACGATTCCACGTTCTCGGTTAAGGCCAAGGAGCTCAAGAAGACTATTTCGGGCGTTTTGGATTCGCTCAACGGTATCTCGGGCGACCTGGATAGTGCTGTTGCCGGCCTGACCGATGCATCCGGTTCGCTGGCAAAGGGCCTCTCTAAGGCTGCAAAGCTGGTCAACAAGGCTTCCGATCAGCTGGGCGAGGCGTCGGACAAGATCAGCGCGTTTAAGGACGAGCTCGATGGCGCCCTGATGTCGGACGACCTTGCCACGATCAAGACGATGATTGGCAACGACCCCGAGGGCCTTGCCGTGTCGCTTTCCGGTCCCGTCGCACTCGACCGCAAGCCGGTCTATCCGATCCGCAACTACGGTTCAGCCATGGCGCCGTTCTACACGATTCTGTCGCTCTGGGTCGGCTCGATTGTACTGGCGGCCATGATGAAGGTCTCGGTTGACGATGAGCTTATCAACGAGCTCATCCCCGTGCGCCTGCACGAGATCTACCTGGGTCGCTACCTGTTCTTTGGCGGTTTGGCCCTGCTGCAGGCAACGCTCGTGTGCGCGGGCGACATCCTGTTCTTTGGCATTCAGTGCGACAACCCGCTGCAGTTTGTGCTGGCGGGCTGGGTCGCGAGTCTCGTGTTCTCCAATATCGTCTACACGCTTACGGTTTCGTTTGGCGATATCGGCAAGGCGCTCGCTGTCGTGCTGTTGGTCATGCAGGTCGGCGGTTCGGGCGGCACGTTCCCCATCGAGATGACCGGCCCCGTGTTCCAGGCGATATATCCGTTCCTGCCGTTTACCCATGGCATCAACGCTATGCATGCCGCCATGGCTGGCGCCTACCATATGGAGTACTGGATTGAACTGGGCATTCTGGCGAGCTATCTGATTCCGTCTCTGGCCCTGGGCGTCGTCTTCCGCCGCCCGGTCGTCAAAGCCAACGACTGGATCATCGAAAAGCTGGAGTCTACAAAGCTAATTTAGTGCGGCAACGTTAACGCTGATGTAGCACTAATGCCAGCGAGCGAGCCGCATTTGCGCCAAGGTGACGTGAAATGAAAGGGCGCTGACCTTCTGGTCGCGCCCTTGAAATTGAACGTCAGATTGGCGTGAATGCGGCTCGCTCAGCGACGGCCGGTCCGCCGTTCGGTAGAACGGCGGAACAAAACGCTTTAGTGGGCTGGATTGCGATGCAACGCTGGTTGTTGCTACAGTAGCGGGGCGTACCGGGGGTCCGGTACGCCCTGTTTTTATTTGACCATGAGGCGGCACGCAGCCATACGCGTGCGGACACCACGCCCAGATTGAGTGCGAGGATGTTCCATGGCCCAATACGCTGCCAACGAAATCGAAAACATGCCCGATAGCCCTGTGGCCCGTGAGGATTTGGGCGCGGGCGGTATTCCCCGGGGTGCCGGCGCACGCTCGCCGCTGTTCTGGAAAGTTCTGCTATTTTCGGTGGCGGTCATCTGGGGCTACTCCTTTACCACTATGAAGGGCGCGCTCGACACCATTCCGGTGTTCGAGCTGGTCTACGTTCGCTTTCTTCCGGCATCACTGGTTATGTTTGCCATTTTCCATAAGCGCATCATCGCTCATTTCAATGCCCGCAACCTGATCGTCGGACTGGGCATGGGTGCGCTCATGTGGGGAGCATACGGACTGCAGACGATCGGCCTGGCGCAGACCACGGCAGGCAAAAGCGCGTTTTTGACGGGCACGTACTGCATCTTGGTTCCGTTTGCGAGCTACGTCCTAAGCGGCGAAAAGCTTACCCGTTACAACTTGGGCGCCGCGTTGCTGTGCCTGGCGGGCATTGGCTTGGTGGCGCTCGATAGCGTCGAGTTCAATGCCGGCGATGCCATTACGCTGGGCGGCGCGGTCTTCTTTGCCATCCAGATGGCGGTGACCGCCAAGTACGGTCGCAAGATGGACATCAACGTCATCACGTTTTGGATGTTTGTGGGCAATGGCGTCTTGAGCCTGATCTCGTCGCTGTTGTTCGAGACCCAAGCGCCCGCGTCCGTGTGGACGCCGAGCTTTATCGGCGTGATGGCCTTCCTCTCGGTGGGCTGCACGTGCGTGGCGCTGCTCGTCCAAAACGTCGGCTTGGCGCACGTCCCGGCCTCGACGGGCTCACTGCTTCTTTCGATGGAGTCCCCCTCGGGCGTGCTGTTCTCGGTGCTGCTGATGGGGGAGGCGCTCACCTCGCGCCTGCTTGCCGGCTTTGCGCTCATCTTCCTGTCGATTATTTTGAGCGAGACGCATTTCGATTTCTTGCGCCGAAAATCACACCCGCAATTGTAAACAACTTGTTGCGCCGCCCTCCCAGGGCGGCATTTTTTATGTCATGCCCTTACAGTTGTGCCTTGCACTTTACGCTATCAAAGTGCGTGCTGCAAAAACGTTACTGGAGGGCATCTATGGTACCAGCTCTGTCCGATTTTCAACCGCAACCAGCGCCTCAGGCTACCACAGCGGCGCAGACCGCTATCGGTGACGGTCTTGTCGCAGAAGCTCAGGCTTTTGCAGACGAGCTTGCCGCATGGCGTCACGATCTGCATCGGACGCCCGAACTTGGTAACGACCTCCCGCAGACCTCTGCGTATATCCAAGCGCGCCTGGCCGAGATGGACATCCCGTTTGCCACGCTCGTCGATGGTTCCTGTGTTGTGGGCCTTGTCGGTGCCGGTGCCACCGTGGCCCAGGGCAATGGCGTCTGCACGGACGAACAGGCCGGAACGGTCATTATGCTGCGTGGCGACATGGATGCCCTGCCCGTTGCCGAAGAGTCGGGCGAGCCTTTCGCCTCTACGAACGGCTGCATGCATGCTTGCGGTCACGATATGCACGCGACGGCGCTGCTTGGTGCGGCGCGCCTGCTCAAGGCCCGCGAGGCCGAGCTCGTCGACGCCAATGCCACCGTCAAACTGCTGTTCCAGCCGGGCGAGGAGACCTTCGAGGGCGCCCGCGCCGCCATCGCCGACGGCTTGCTCGAGAACCCGCGCCCTCAGGCGGCCTTTGCCATGCATGTCAACAGCCAGTCGCCGCTTGGCCTGGTGCTCTACGGCAGTCCAGCGCTTTCGGGCGTGTACGGTTTCCGCATCACGCTCCAGGGCAAGGGCGGCCATGGCTCGAGCCCCGAGATCTGCATCGACCCCATCACGGCCGGCGTCCATGTGCACCTGGCGCTCCAGGAGCTTATCGCCCGCGAGGTGCCGGCGGCCAAGGAAGTCGCACTTACCGTTGGTAAGTTTGCTGGCGGCTTGGCGGCCAACGTCATCCCCGACACCTGCGTGCTCGAGGGAACGCTGCGCGGCTTCGATGTTGAGCTCATGGAGCACCTCAAGACCCGCATCGCGGAGGTCGTTAACGGCGTTGCCACAACATATCGTACGCCGGCGACCATCGAGACGCTTTCGGATGTTCCGCCGCTTGTACTCGACAGCGATATGACTCAGGCGTCGCTTGGCTATGTGGGCGCAGTGCTGCCCAAGGCGGCTTTCTTGCCGCTTTTCCATGCCATGGCGAGTGAGGACTTCGCGCTTATCTCGAGCGAGATTCCGAGTGCGTACTTTACCGTGGGCGCGGCCGTAACCGACACGGACGAACACTTTGCCCAGCACCATCCCAAGGCACGTTTTAACGATGCCGAGCTGCCGCTCGGTGCTGCGGCTTATACCGCCGTCGCTTTGGGCTATATCGCCGACCACCGGTAGCACCCAACCTTGCCTTTCAAGCCTGCGGGCATGGCCATAAGGCCTATGCCCTTGTCTTTCAAGGCAATCTTGGGCACTACCGGCGCCCGGCGCAGGCTATTCGTTTGTTAAATAAGGAGCAGTATGTCCCAGCAGCGTAAGTTCTTCCCCGGCTGGCTCGTGGTGGCTTCCGGCTTTGTCATCATGGCCACGTGCTACACGATTTTCGTTAACTGCATGAGCCTGTTTCAGCCGCTCGTCGTCAGCGACCTGGGCATCACGCTTGCGCAGTACAACATCTCCAACGCCATCTCCACCGTGGTGAGCGTTATCGGCTCACTTGTGATCGGTCATGTTGCCGATAAAGTAAGCGGTTGCGTTTTGGGCTCCCTCACTGTAATCGCCACCTCTGCCGTTCTTGCCGGCATGAGCCTTGTCGGTGAACTGTGGCAGGTCTACGTGCTCTTTTCTGTTTGCCCCGTTCTGTTTGTGGCCGCCCTGGAAGCCGAATAGATGCTCGTACCATCATTCGGTTTCCAAGGCGGTCACGGGCCTACGAAATGATCCGTTTTCCTCCGTCCCCAACAGATCACGTGATCCGAAGGGGACGGAGGAAAGCGGATCGCAAACAGCGGCGGGGGGGGAGGCCCCCCCACAAACGCCTAACAACATAGGTCACGAGCCCCCCCGCCGGTGGTGTTTTTTTGGGGTATATTTTGAACAAAATTAAG
>CAMQJB010000064.1 GCA_947002045.1 uncultured Collinsella sp. | reverse complement strand
TTAATTTCTTTATCCATGAAAATAACATCCACACGCTCAATCCCGTATGCTTGTAAAATAAAAACCCCGGGCGGCTGGTGGTTGTCCGGGCCCCCCCCGCTTAGTATCGCGCTTAGATTCGCAAGGTTGCGGCAGCCAGCGGCCTACTTTGCGTCGTAGGCCTCAGCGTCCCACCAGTCGAGCTGGGCGATGTTGTCGCGGATGTGCTGGCAGCTCTTGTGGAAGCCCTCGAGCTCGTACTCGGACAGGTCGAGCGTGTAGACCTCCTCGACGCCCTCGGCGCCGATTACGCACGGCAGGGAGGTAAAGATGCCCTCCTCGCCATACTGGCCGGTCATAAGCGTAGAGGCGGAAAGTACGGCGTGCTCGTTGTGCAGCACGGCGGCGCAGACGCGTGCGGCGGAGTTGGCGACGGCATACTCGGTGCACTGCTTGCCCTGGTAGGTCACATAGCCGCCCTTGCGCGCGAGCTCCTCGACCTCCATGTGGTCAAAGGCGTACTTGTCGGGGTTCTCGGCCTGAAGCTCGTTGAGACTCTTGCCGGCGATGGTCGCGGCCTTAAAGGCAGCCAGCTGGCTAAAGCCGTGCTCGCCGATCATGTAGGCGTCGATGGACTTGGGGCTCACGCCGACCTTCTTGGAGATTTCGGTGCGCAGGCGGGCGGAGTCCAGACCGCAGCCCGAGCCGATGATCTTCTTGGGATTGTAGCCGGTCAGGTGCCACAGCTCGGTGCACACGACGTCGCAGGGGTTGGAGATGCTCACAAAGATGCCGTCGAAGCCGGCGTCGACGATGCGCTTGGCAAAGGTGCGGGCGGCGTCGGTGGTAAAGAACAGCTCGCCGTCGCGGTTGCCGGCGGCCAGCGCGACCTTGCCGGCGGCATTGACGATGACATCGCAGCAGGCCAGCTCCTCGTAGTGGTCGTAGCAGTTGACGATCTTGGTGTTGTACGGGACAAATGAAAGGGAGTCGCGCAGGTCCTGGACCTCGGACGTCACCTTGGCCTCGTTGATATCGCACAGGTACAGCTCATCGGCAATGCCCTGCATGAGCAGGCTGTTGGCGACATGCGCTCCTACGTGGCCCTGGCCGACCACACCGATCTTACGCGTCTGGTACATATACGTATCCTTTCGGCCGAGTTTTTCGCGTCGAACCATTGTAGCGTTCTGCTGTTACTTTGCTAGGCTAAAGTGCCGTAGATTTTGGGACATGCCTTAATCTCTACTTTTGGAGTGATTTGGGCCGCTGACGGCATCGCTGGGCGATGCGCTCGCGCGGATGGGGCCGCTCGTTGTACCATAGCTGCAACTGACTCGTAAGGAGCATCCATGCCCATTCGTATTCCCGACGCCCTCCCTGCCGCCGCGCAGCTCGAGAGCGAGAACATCTTTGTCATGACCGAGTACCGCGCGCTGCACCAGGACATCCGGCCGCTGCGCGTGCTCATCCTCAACCTCATGCCCACCAAGATCGCCACCGAGACGCAGATCATGCGCAAGCTCTCCAACACGCCGCTGCAGGTGGAGGTGGACCTGCTGCGCACTAAGACGCACGAGGCCACGCACGTGAGCGCCGGCCACCTGGAGACGTTTTACCGCACGTTCGACGACATCCGCGACATCCACTACGACGGCCTGATCATCACGGGCGCGCCCGTGGAGCAAATGCCGTTCGAGGAGGTCGACTACTGGCCCGAGCTCTGCCGGATCATGGATTGGTCCACCACGCACGTGCACTCTACGCTGCATATTTGTTGGGGCGCGCAGGCGGGGCTCTACCATCATTACGGTATCCAGAAGTACGATCTGCCGGCAAAGGCGAGCGGCGTGTTCGAGCATTATCTGGTGAAGCCGCAAAGCCCGCTGGTCCGCGGCTTCGACGACCGTTTCTATGCCGTGCACTCGCGCAACACCGATGTGCGCCGCGAGGACGTGGAGGCCGAGCCGCAGCTTGAGGTCGTGGCCGTGTCCGACGAGGTGGGCCTGTATATCGTCAAGTCGACCGACAGCCGTCGCTTCTTTGTCTTTGGCCATCCCGAGTACGATACCGACACGCTGCGTTTGGAGTACGAGCGCGACGTGAAACGCGGGCTTAACCCTCAGGTGCCGGCGCATTACTTCCCGAACGACGACCCCACCGCCGAGCCGCGCAACGTCTGGCGCAGCCAGGCTCAGCTGTTCTACACCAACTGGCTCAACTACTACGTCTACCAGACCACGCCCTACGACCTGGCCCGCGCCGGCGAGGAGCACTAGGCTGCGGCCGTGGCTGCGACTGTGGCTGTGCTCACGGCATGACGAGCGTGGATTATCGGACACGCGAGCGTGGATTTTCGGACGTTTACAAATCGAGCGTGGATAATCTCCCACTTTTGGCTTGAAACTAGGCTCAAAACGGGAGATTATCCACGCTCATTTTTTAGGCATGTAGATGCCGATGGCTCGGCTAAGAGACGGTGCGTGCAGAGGCAAAGTCGCATTTGGCGTGGTCTTGAATCTCGACGGGTTTTTCTTTCTGATAATCCGATGGACCAAGGCGCCAAATTATGGAGACGGGGACCTCTCGACAACCACCCTACCTGCAGATATAAGTCATCAGTCTAAAACGTCCAAAGCCGTCAAGCATTTGGTCAGCGCCTGGACAGCATTTGGTCAGACTTCGCATGAAACCGTCTGGTACGTTTGCGCCGTTCCAAGAGTTGGGAGGCGACATGGGAAACATGACGGCGAATCAAAGGCTTACAAGTCACATTAAAGCATGCGAACAGCAGATGAGCTGCGTGTACGCACGCACGACGGCGGAGGCAAAGCAGATTGAGCGGCGGGTGGCGGCGGGAAGTCTAGAGGCGGTCATGCCGGGGCTGTATGCGCGTCCGGATTATTGGTCCGAGCTCAAGTTTCGGCAGCGTTATCTGCATCGGGTGCGGGCCCTTGCGCAAAAGCATCCCGACTGGACGTTTTGCTCCTATACGGCGGCTGTTATCTATGGCCTTTCGGTTTCGCATGCCAATTTGGCGCACATCCATATCGCCGCGGCGCCGGCGCAATCGACGACGCCCGGTTCTCAGGTGATTCGCCATCGTTATGCTCGTCAAACACGGGCAATCCAGATGGATATTGCCGTGACCGATATCGATCAAACGATTACGGATTGCCTGGTCGATGCGTCGTTTGTCGAGGGACTGATCATTGCGGACTCGGCTCTTCATGAGCAGCTGTTGTCGAAGGAGCATCTCGTTGAGGCAGTCGACAAGCTTGGCTTAAATCGTCGCGGTGTTGTGACGGCGCGAAGTGTTGCGCGGTGTGCCGATGGCCTATCGGAAAGCGGTGGCGAGTCCAAGGCGCGTGCTCTGATGATTGAGCGCGGCTGGCAGACGCCGGAGCTGCAAGTTGAGCTGTTCGACCCGGTTGAGCCGGGGCGGCCGTATCGAGTTGACTACTTGTGGCGTGTGGGTGACCGGCTGATTATCGGGGAGTTCGACGGATTCGTTAAAAGCGAGAAGGCGGCGGAGGAGGGCAAGCTCGCGAAGGCGCAATTTGATGAGCGTCAGTGCGAGTCGAGGCTTTCGCTGCTTGATAACTGCAAAATCGTGCGCTTGTGCTGGGATGATTTGAGGGACCCGTCAAAGCTCGATCGCAAACTCAAAGTTGCCGGCGTGCCGCGTGCGTGTTGAGGCGGTTGCAGGACGTTGAGCCGCACGAGCGTGGAAATCCGGACGGACGAGCGTGGATAATCTCCCACTTTTGGCTCGTAAGGGGGCTCAAAGTGGGAGATTTTCCACGCTCATCTTGCGGGTGCGATACAGCGGCGATCAGGCGCTGATGATGTGGGGCAGCGGCAGGTCGTGGGTGTCGGTGGGAATGTGGTCGACACGCTGCTCGTCAAAGGCGATGCCGATGATTTGACATGCGGGCGAGAGCGTGGGCAGGTAGCGATCATAGCAGCCGCCGCCGTAGCCCAGGCGCGCGCCGGCGCGGTCGAAGGCTACGAGCGGCACGACGACCATGTCGAGAGCTTCGGCAGGCACGATAGGGAAGCGGTCGCTGTCGATGTCCACGGCCGCGAAGGTCCGCGTGGGGTGGGCGATAAACGGAGCCGAGGACGCATCGCCGGCGGCAACTGCCCGCATGCACATGCGCTGGCCACAAGCCATGGCGTCTGTTGCCGAGAGCATGCACGGATAGGCCACGCGCCAGCCACGCGCGACGGCCGCGGCGGCAAACGCGGCTGGGTCGACCTCGGAACCCATGGCGGCATAGACGGCAACGGTGCGTTGGCCCGCAGTGTCGCTGGACTCCATCAGCTCAACAAGCCGCGCGCATACAACAGCGGACTTTGCCGCCCGCACATCCAAATCAATAGCATTGCGCCGGGCAATCACCGTCCGCCGCAACTCAGCTTTATCCATCCCAGCCTCATCTCCCAAGCCTGCCAAAAAGGGACAGGTTTATTTTGGCAGCTTTTATCTGGGCAAACGCGATATGGGCAGTAAAGTCACCGCAAATATGCCTGTGAACTGCGCCCTTCGTGGTTGTTTGGGCCTGTGCGTTAATGCTATAACGCTGCAGCGATCGCCTCAGTCACAAACTTATTGAGTGACTCACCCTTCTTTGCCGCTGCCAGCGCTGCTTGCTTGTGGAGCTCAGAGCCCGTTCTTACGTTGAACGAGCCCTTAAAAGCCCGCTCGGGTTCCTTGCCTTTCTCGGCGCAAAACTCAAGGTAATCGTCGACGGCGTCGTGGAAGCATTGCTCCACTTCTTCAGTTGTGGAGCCTTCAAATACGATTGCGTCCCTAATGCCGGTGACCATACCTGTTAGCACATGCTGTTCGGCATCGAACTCGACTGGGGCGAAATAACCCTTGTATGCCAAAACGTTACTCATGACTACCTCCGACATCTTGCAGAAATCGAACGATGTTTCGAATGGTCCCCGCTGTCAATTCGTCAGATGGATGAGGTGCGTGCATTACGAACATCCTGCCATCTGATGGCCTGTAGAAGCGAACGCGCGATCCGGATGTCTTGCCTTTGCTGTCCATTTCAAAGCCATACGAAGCCAAGACTTTTAAAAAATCCGCATAACGATACGTCGAAGGGCAGCTAAACAGTTGGGCGATGAGTTTATCGGTCCGAGTCATCCCGCCTCACATTCTGCAACTATATCTTAGTTGCAATTTAAGTCCGATGCAAGCACCACTACTATAGAACATGTGTACGTATAGAACAAGTGTTCGAGCCAACACAAAGGCACCTGCCCCTTCGTGGTGGTTTTTGCTGGTGGGGCGGGTGTCTGCGGCGGTTTGTCTCGATCTGTAACAGTAACTCGGCAAAAATGGGCCTAGATGTTACAGATTTAGACAAACTGGTGGGACGGGGTGAGCTGCCCCGCCCAAGCAGCGGCAAAAGAAAAGGTAGATTTTCAGGCATGTCCCAAAAATCTACCTTTACTGTGCGTTATCCCATCAGGTCGATGACGTTAAAGCCGGCGTTGCTCTTGGCGATGACGTCTCGGCCGCCAAAGACACAGGTAGGCGACTCGGCTGCAATGCGCGTCACGTCGGCGCCGAGCGAGCGAAGCTCACCGGGCGTGGCGGCGAGCATCTGGGCGCGGCGCTCCTCGCGTGCGTGCGGATCGAGCCCGGCCAGGTAGGTCGTGTTGCGGCGCTTGGTAAGCGCGTACGGCTTCACCGGCGCGTCCATGCCGCTCACGCAGCTCACGATAAAGCCCTCAAAGGCGGCCTCGTCGGGCTCAAAGCTGCCGAGCCATTCGCCTGCGCGTGCCACGCGTTCAATCGAGGGGTCGATTGCCGGGTCACGGTAGGTGTAGAACGCCGCCTGACGCTCGCCGGCCGCGCGGAATCCGCAACCGTACGCACCGCCCTTCACGCGGATCTCGTTCCACAGGTAGTCGTAGGAGAGCGCGTTGGCAGCAACCGCCCAGGCGCCCGTCACGTCGATGCCCAGACGACGAGGGTCGCACGCGCTTGCCGCAAAGCAGATATCGCTGGGGATGACAAAGGCCTCGTGGCGGTCGCACGGCGCCGGCACCACGAGCGTGTCGCGGCCGGCATCGGCACCGTCGCCCGCGCCCAAACCCAGGTCGCCCGCAGCATCCCAGTACGCGTCAAAGTCCTCGTCACTGCCGGTAAAGCTCGCCATGCAGCCATCGGCCACAAAGATGCGGTCTGCCAGCTCGGCAAGCTTGGTACGCAGCCCGTCCACGCGCTCGTCAAAGTGGTCGAGCAGATCGCGCAGGAACAGATAGAAGTCCACGCCCGAAAGCTGCTCGCGCACCACGGCCGAAGGCGAGCTGTAGCTCATCGCGCGACCGAGCGCCGCCGAGTGACCGTTGTTGATAAAGCCCTGCTCAAGCCCAATGCGAATCTGCGTGAGAACGTCGCGCACGCGGTCGGCGTCGGCATCGAGCAAAAGCGTGCTCGACCACACCTCGCGCGGCAGGCTTGCCAGCGCATCAATCTTCTCGGACAGGGCGCCGGCGCTCACCAGCAGGTAGGGGCGCACGCCGTCCACGTCGGGCTGGGTCATGACCTCGGTCGTAAAGCTCAAAAAGCCCAGCTTGCCGGCGAGCACGTTGTCGAGCTCCTCGGCCGAGTGCTCGCTCGTGGGCAGCTGTTTGAGCAGGCGGCAGAGCAGCGTCACATAGGGCAGGTCCTCAAATGCGACGCAGCTCAGGTCGAAGTACTGCATGGCGTAGGCCAGACGGTTGGTGGGGATGCCGTGGCGCAGGCAGGGGATGGGCGCAGTCGTGTCCACGACCAGCGGCGGCTCGGGGCGCGCCTCGCCAATGTCGGAAACGCGCAGGCGCGGTAGCGTGGCCTTGGCCTCGAGCGTGTCCTCGGCCTCCTGTGCGGCACGCAGCACGGCCGTGCGCTCGACCACGTCGGCCAGCTCGGCATTGGTCATGGCGTCGCGCTTGGCTGCTAGCTCGGCGGCCTCGGCACCCTCTGCGCCCTCGGCGGCGTCCACCGGCACCAGCTCGACCAGCGCCATATGGTCGTTTTCCAGCACCAGCTCGCGCAGCAGGTCCTCAAAGTAGCTGCCATCCAGCTCGCCACGCAGCTCCTCGTACACCGGGCCGTACTTGAGTGCCAGCGTCGCGGCGTCGTCATCGTAGAGCCAGGTGCTCAGCGCGTCGCACGCAATGGCCACGCCGTCGGCGATGCCATAGTCGCGCTGGCGCAGGTCGTACTCGTTGCTGCTGATGATGGCCTCCAGGCGCTCGCGCGGAACGCCATGCTCGCACAGGTTGCGGCAGGCGTCCTGGAACACGCGACGCAGCTCGCGCGCCACGCCGGGCTGTGCGTTTTGCAGCATGATGAGCTCGTAGGGCTGCAGGCTCTCGGCCGCGGTGTAGCTCACCACGTTGCCGCCCAGGCCGGCGGCCAGAATGGCCTTCTTAACCGGTGCTTCGTTGGAGCCCAGCAGCGCCTCGAACAGGATGTCCGCCGCGATCGTGCGCTTGCGGTCGAGCGCACTGCCCAGCACAAAGCCCAGGCCCACCAGGGCGTTCTCGGGCGTGGTGGCCATCTCGACGCGCTTATACTCGCAGGTCACGGGCGCCTGCACGCCCAGCGGATTGGGCGCCAGCGCGGACGGGTCCTCGCCGGCGGCAACGGCAGCGTCCATGCGGCGGCTCGCGGCGCTCGGCTGCGACAGATAGCGCTCGTCCAAAAATGCCAGCGCGCGGTCCACATCTAGGTCGCCGTAGAGTGTTATATAAGAGTTGGAAGGATTGTAGTGGCGCGCGTGCGTATCCAGGAACTGCTCGTAGGTGAGCGCGGGAATCGCGCGTGGGTCGCCGCCGCTCTCGTGCGCATAGGCGGTGTCGGGATAGAGTGCGGCGTTAACAGCATCGTCCAGCACACTCATGGGGTCGGACAGTGCGCCCTTCATTTCGTTGAACACCACGCCGTTATAGCGCAGCGTGCCCTCGCGCAGGCTCGCGGAGCTGCCGTCGCCCTCGCCCTCGACGCTCTCCGGCAGGTCCAGCTCGTAGTGCCAGCCCTCCTGTTCAAAAATGGTGGGCTTGGTATAGATGGCCGGGTTGAACACCGCGTCCAGGTACACGTCCATCAGGTTGTACAGGTCCTGCTCGTTGGTGGTGGCAACGGGGTAGATGGTCTTGTCGGGGTAGGTCATGGCGTTGAGGAACGTCTGCATGGAGCTCTTGATCAGATCGACAAACGGCTCCTTGACGGGAAACTTGGCCGATCCGCACAGCACCGAGTGCTCAAGAATATGGAACACGCCGGTGGAATCGGCCGGCGGCGTCTTAAAGCCAATGGCAAAGGCCTTGTTCTCATCGTCGCATGCCAGGTACAGCAGGCGAGCGCCCGATGCGGTGTGGCGCAGCACGTAGGCGTCCGAATCGAGCTCGGGCACGGTCTCGCAGCGCTCGACGGCAAAACCGTGGCAGGTGGTACCGGGTACCAGCAGCGCGGCAGCAGCGGCGCGCGGATCGGTTGAGGTGGTGGTGGGCATATGCAGTCTCCTTTGACGCCCCAGCGGGGGCGAATCGAGTCGAATCCTCGAGAGTATACCCATATGGGGCCCTCGACCAATCTGCCGCACGAGCGTGGATTTTCGGACACACGAGCGTGGAAATTCGGACGCAAATTGAACGAGAGTGGATTTTCGGACGGAAACAGCCCCAAAACGCCAAAAAACCGTCCGGAAATCCACTCTCGATTCCTGACCGTCCACTACTCATGCATTTCTCATTACGGGCTTTAGCCTGTGCGGGGCGCGCAGCGCGCCGCATCAGAAACCACCC
>CAMQJB010000063.1 GCA_947002045.1 uncultured Collinsella sp. | reverse complement strand
CGCCGCCGTGGCGGGCGTAGCCGCCGTAGGTGTCAACGATGATCTTGCGGCCGGTGAGGCCCGTGTCGCCCATGGGGCCGCCCACGACAAAGCGACCGGTGGGGTTCACGTAGATGTCGGCGTTGTTCCACGGCATGTTCTCGGCAGCCATGACGGGGGTGATGACGTGCTCGATGAGGTCGTCCTTGATCTTGCCCATGTCCTCAATTTCGGCAGCGTGCTGCGTGGAGATGACGATGGTCGTGACCTCGACGGGCTTGCCGTCCTCGTAGCGTACCGTGACCTGAGTCTTGCCGTCGGGGCGCAGATAGGGCAGGGTACCGTCGTGGCGCACGGCGGCCAGGCGCTCCGCCAGGCGGCTTGCCAGGTAGTGCGGCATAGGCATGAGGGTCTTGGTCTCGTTGGAGGCGTAGCCGAACATCATGCCTTGGTCGCCGGCTCCGATCAGGTCGATCGGGTCGGTGGTGGCGCCGGTCTGGGTCTCAAATGACTCGTCGACGCCTTGGGCGATATCGGGGGACTGCTCGTGGATGAGGCTCATAACGCCGCAGGTATCGCAGTCAAAACCGAACTTTGCGCGGTTGTAGCCGATGCGGCGGATGACGCCGCGGGCAATTTCCTGCACATCAACGTATGCCTGGGTGCGGATCTCGCCGGCGACGATAACGGTGCCGGTGGTCACGAGGGTCTCGCAGGCGCAGCGGACGTTTTCCACGTTGGCGGGCACGCCGTTGGGCGCAATGTAGCCCTGCTCCTGCAGCTCTATTTCTTTGGCGAGGATTGCGTCGAGGACGGCATCGCTGATCTGGTCGGCGATCTTATCGGGATGACCTTCGGTCACCGACTCCGACGTAAACACAAAGGACCCCTGCTGGGGCGGGATGGAACGAAGTTCTTCTGACATGATTGTCCTTTCAAAACGTGTCCCGGCGACCGTTACCATTCCGCCGGGCTCTCTATGCAAGGGTACATCATATCGCGTTAATCGAATATTCACACCCTTTCCGCACCCACTCATTGGGGACAGACATAAATGACCAGTCGGGTGCTCATTGGGTAGTCATTTAAGTCTGTCCCCAATGAGTAGGTCTGTCCCCAATGAGTAGGTCGGTGCCCATTGTGCGTAGGTGGGCATTGTTGCTTTATACTGATGCGGTTAGACATCCATCCTGCAATCGAGGAGATTTCCATGGCATCAGACGTTCGCGTCCGCTTTGCACCCTCACCGACGGGCAAGCTGCATATCGGCGGCGCCCGCACCGCTATCTATAACTGGGCTTTTGCCCGCGCAAACGGCGGCACGTTCATCCTGCGCATCGACGACACCGACCCCACCCGTTCCACCGACGAGAACACGCAGATCATCCTGCGCGCCATGCGTTGGCTGGGTCTTGACTGGGACGAGGGTCCCGAGGTGGGCGGCGACTTTGGTCCCTATGCCCAGACCGAGCGCCTGGACCTGTACAAGCAGGCCGCCCAGCAGCTCTGGGACGAGGGCAAGGCCTATCCCTGCTTCTGCACCAAGGAGCAGCTCGAGGCCGATCGCAAGGCCGCTCAGGAGCGCAAGGACCCCTTCCAGGGCTATCAGCGCCGCTGCCGCGATCTTGATCCCGAGGAGGCCCGCCGCCGCATCGAGGCCGGCGAGTCCTACGTCCTGCGCATCAAGGTGCCCGAGGACCGCGGCGACGTCGTCATCCACGACGCCGTCCACGGTGAGGTGACCTTCGACGCCAAGGAGCTCGACGACTTTGTCATCTTCCGCTCCGATGGCACGCCCACGTATAACTTCGCGACCGTCGTCGACGACGCCATGATGAAGATCACCCATGTCATCCGCGGCGACGACCACCTGTCCAACACCCCGCGTCAGGTCATGGTCTATGAGGCCCTCGGCGCGCCCGTGCCTACGTTCGCCCACATCTCCATGATCTTGGGTGCCGACGGCAAAAAGCTCTCCAAGCGCCACGGCGCCACCTCGGTGGAGGAGTACCGCGACGCCGGTTACCTGTCCGATGCCTTCGTCAACTATCTGGCTCTGCTGGGCTGGTCGCTCGACGGCGAGACCACGATCATCCCGCGTGATGTCCTGGCCAGCAAGTTCTCGCTCGACCGCATCTCCAAGAACCCGGCGACCTTCGATCCCAAGAAGCTCGACTGGGTCAATGCTGAGTACATCAACGGCATGACCGATGCCCAGTTTGCCAACGAGATCATGGTCCCCGAGCTGCACGAGGCAGGCCTCATCGAGGGCAACGTCGAGTACGGCGAGGACTGGATCGACGCGCTCGCTGCCATCGTCAAGCCGCGCACCAAGATGCCGGCCGACGCCGTGACCGTCGCCGCTCCCATCTTCGCTACGGCCGATACGCTCGAGTATGATGAGAAGTCCGTCAACAAGGGGCTGGCCAAGGAAGGCATGAGTGCCATCCTGGATGCCGCCAAGGTCGCGCTCGAGGGTGTTACCGAGTGGACGGCTGCCAACATCGACGCCGCGCTTGAGCCGCTGCCCGAGCAGATGGACCTTAAGAAGCGCGTGGTGTTCCAGGCCGTGCGCGTCGCCGTTTGCGGCAACATGGTGAGCCCTCCGCTGGGCGAGACCATGGCGCTCGTCGGCCGCGACGACTGCCTGGCGCGCATCGACCGCGCCCGCACGATGGCGCTGTAGCAGTAGCGTAAACGCATGTATCCGAGCCCCGCTCACCCGAGCGGGGCTCTTGTTTCTAAAGACGTATGGGATGGGAGGTGCAGAGACCATGGCCGAGCAACTTTCGCTGTTTGGTTCGCCGGAACCTAAGGAAGCTCCGAAGTCCGCGGCCCCTGCTGCCGCCCCGGCGCAGCCCGAGCCCGCATCTGAGCCCGTCGCCGCCTACGCGAGCGTGGTTCTCGACATCCCGACCCGTGCGCTGTCCGAGCCGTTTGCCTACGGCATTCCGCAGTCACTCGCCAACGATGCCCAGATCGGCTCCACCGTCCTAGTCCATTTTGGCAACCGTGCGGCCGCGGGCTATATCGTCGACATCGCGCCCGAGCTTGCCAACCTACAAGGTAACGACGCCCTCGACCCCGCGCGCATCAAGCCTATCGAGGCTATCCTCAGCAAGCCGCTCTTTACCGCTGAGGCTGCACGCATTGCGCGCTGGATGAGTCGCGAGTACGTCGCAACTCTTTCCGAGTGCCTGCGCCTATTCTTGCCTCCGGGTGGAAGTCCGCGCGTGGTCAAGGGCGATGACGGCGTGTGGACGGTTGAGCGCCCAGCCGTCAAGCCTATCCAAAACCGTTGGGTGATGCTTACGCCTGAGGGCTTTGACTATACGCCGCCCAAGACCGCAGTTCGCCAGCGTCAGCTCATCGAGGCGCTCCAGTGCGGGCCGGTCACGACGCGCGATCTCAACCTGCTCTACAACAGCATGTCGGCGACCATCAAGGCGCTCGAAAAACGTGGCGTCGTGGTGGTGGAAGAGCGCCGTGCCTGGCGCGGCTGCAGCGAGCAGACTACGCTGTCCTCTGCGAGCGGCAAGGCGCCGGTCGCGCTCACGAACGGCCAGCAGCAGGCGCTTGCGCAAATTGAGCGCGCCCGCCTTGACGCCCACGGCGACGTGGTCCTTGTCGACGGCGTCACCGGATCTGGTAAAACCGAGGTCTACCTCTCTGCCATCGAACGCGTGCTGGCGGCCGGCCGTTCGGCCTGCGTGCTTTTGCCCGAGATATCGCTGACGGCCCAAACCGTCGGCCGTTTCCGCTCGCGCTTTGGCGAGACAGTCGCCGTGTTCCATTCGCGCCTTTCGGCCGGTGAGCGCCTGGACCAGTGGGACATGGTTGCCAGCGGTGCCGCGCGCGTGGTCGTGGGCGCCCGCTCGGCGCTCTTTTGCCCGCTCAGCGACCTGGGCCTCATTATCATCGACGAGGAGCACGAGACCAGCTATAAGCAAGGCTCCAGTCCCCGCTACCATGCGCGCGAGGTGGCGGCCGAGATGGCGCGCCGCTATCGTTGCCCCCTCGTGTTGGGCTCGGCCACGCCTTCTGCCGAGGCCCTCGACCGCTGCCGCCGCGGCACGTACAACGGTGCCACCTGGACGCGTGTCGAGATGCCCGAGCGCCCGGGACACGCCGTGTTGCCCACGGTCCGCATTGCCGACCTACGCCGCGAGTTCTCGCACGGCAGTCGCTCAATGTTCTCAAAACCGCTGATGGAAGGCTTGGAACGCGTGGTCGAGCGCCGCGAGAAGGCCGTGCTGCTGCACAACCGCCGCGGTTTTGCGCCGTTTTTGATGTGCCGCGAGTGCGGCTGCGTCCCCACCTGCAACCACTGCTCAACCGCGCTCACGTATCACGAGCGCACGCATACGTTGCAGTGCCACACCTGCGGTTCGTCCTGGCGCGTGCAACCCTATCCGGCGCCCACGAGCCGTTGCCCCAAATGTGGCAGCCGCTATCTGGCAAAAATGGGTCTGGGCACGCAGCAGATCGAGGATGCACTGCACCAGATGCTGCCCGAGGATGTCGCCATCATTCGCATGGACGCCGATTCCACGCGTGGCAAGGACGCGCATAAAAAGTTGCTCGAGCAGTTCGATGCCGCCGATTGCGCGGTGCTGCTAGGTACCCAGATGATCGCCAAGGGCCTCGACTTTCCCGAGGTCACGCTTGTGGGTGTGGTCAATGCAGACTTTGCATTAAAGCTGCCCGATTTTAGAGCGGGGGAGCGCGCCTACGATTTGTTAGAGCAGGTCGCCGGTCGTGCCGGTCGCGGTGACCGCCCTGGCGAGGTCATCATCCAGACCTATCTGCCCGAGGATCCGGTCATTCGTGCCGTTGCCGAGCATGATCGCTCGATCTTTACCGACTACGACCTGGACCAGCGCCGCGATGCGCTGTATCCGCCGTTTGTGCGCCTGGTCAACATTTTGGTGTGGGCGGTGAACGCGGATGACGCGCAGGACTACATTGGGCGCATCGCAAAGCTGCTCAAGCGCCGCTGGCACGCCGCCGCTCCCGACTTTTTGCGGGCGGGGAGCGCCGTGCCGCAGGTCCTGGGCCCGGCTTCGTGTGTAATCGAGAGAGCCAAGGACCGTTATCGCTTCCACCTGCTTGTGAAGTCGCCCGTGGGGTACCATGTCTCTAATGATATCGACGCCTGCCTCAAAGAGGTGGGCTCCGTGCGCGGCGTGAGCGTGAGCGTTGACGTCGACGCCTATGATTTGATGTAACAACCCGAAAGGATGGCCATGGAAGCCAACGGAATCGTACTTTCGCCCGACCCTCGTCTGCGTCAGGAGTGCGCCGTCATCGAGGAGATCACCCCGGCGATTGAGGCGCTTGCCGAGAAGATGAAGAAGATGATGTTCGAGAACGGCGGCTGCGGCCTGGCTGCCCCGCAAATCGGCGAGCTCATCCAGCTCGTCACCATTGACTGTGACTACAGCGACAAGAACGACTACGATCCGTACGTGCTCATCAATCCTGTCATTGTTGAGCAGAGCGACCATCTGGTGCCGTTTAGCGAGGGCTGCCTGTCCATCCCTGGCATTAGCTGCGAGATCGAGCGTCCCGATCACGTTATCGTCGAGGCGTACGACCTGGATGCCAACTTGATTCGCTATGAGGCCACGGGCGATTTGTTCTGCGTGTGTCTGCAGCACGAGATTGACCATCTGCACGGCAACACCATGTTCGAGCGACTCAAGCCGATGCAGAGGCTCAAGGCCGTCAAGGAGTACCAGGACGCCCTGGCCCGCGGCGCTCGACCGGGCGAGACTGAATAGGTTAATTGTCCGTCCCTGGGATGGGGCCCACACATATCATCCCGTGCTCAAACATTCTCGCTTTGCTGCGAAACTGCGCGCGGGACGATATGTGTGGGCCCCATCCCAGGGACTACGTTGTCGCGCTTCGTTTCGCCCGGGTGCCGTAGGCCAGGGAAGGGCGTCTTCGCTGATAATTGCTTTGTTGGAAGAGCTGCTTTTATTGCGGCTCTTTCTTTGGTTTTGGGTATATTTGTCTTTGTTGAATTGTTCTTGCGGATGGGCAGGGTACTTTGCTTTCCGCTGTTATTTTTAGCCGTCTCGGCTTTGGTTGAGAGGAGACTAACTTTTATGCGTATTGTGTTTATGGGTACGCCTGATTTTGCTGTGCCTTCGTTGACTTCGCTTGTTGAGGCTGGGAACGAGATTGTACTTGTTGTTACTCGTCCTGATGCTGTTCGTGGGCGTGGTAAGAAGCTGGAGCCGTCTCCTGTTAAGGCCAAGGCGCTTGAGCTGGGGTTGCCGGTTATTGAGGCTAATCGTATGACGCCTGAGGTTGTTGAGGCTCTCCAAGCTGCGCAAGCCGATATCTTCTGTGTGGCTGCTTATGGCTGCATTTTGCCTGATGACGTGCTGCATATGGCACCGCTTGGTATTGTGAATGTCCATGCGTCCTTGCTGCCTCGTTGGCGTGGGGCTGCTCCTATTCAGCGTGCGATTCTCGCTGGTGACGAGGTTGCTGGCGTTTCTATCATGCGCATCGGGCATGGCGTGGATACTGGCGCTTATTGTGCTCAGGCTTCCACGTCGGTTGCCGGTAAGCATGCTGAGGCGCTGACCATGGAGCTTGCTGAGCTTGGCGGTAAATTGCTTGCCGATACGCTTCCTTCGCTTTCCGATGGCACCGCCGTGTGGACTGAGCAGGATGAGTCGCTTGTTACCCATGCCGCCAAGATTTCTAAGCAGGAGATGCGTCTAGATCCGCAGATGGCGGCGCTCGATTGTGTGCGTCATGTGCTTGCTTCGTCCGATACCGCGCCTGCTCGTTGCGTGATTGCCGGAAAGTCGGTTCGCGTGCTCGATGCTGCGCTGGCGGATGTGTCGCTTGGCGAGGGCGCTGTTGCCGTTAAGAGCAAGCGTGTCTACCTGGGACTTTCCGATGGTGCGGTTGAGCTACTCGAGGTTAAGCCCGACGGCAAGCGTGCCATGGCTGCTTCTGCCTGGGCTGCCGGCCTGCAGGGTGCCGATCTGACGTGGGGTGTACTGTCATGAGTAAGCTATCCCCCGCGCGCAAGCTTGCGCTCGATGTACTGATGGAGGCCGACCGTCGCGGCATGTATGCGCGCGATGTGCTCTCGTCCCGTGCTTCGGCCAAGGCCATTGACCAGCGCGATTCTGCTTTTGCCGCCCGTTTGGCACTTGGGGTTGCAGCCACCCAGGGCATTTTGGACGAACTGCTCGATCAGTTCCTCGATAAGCCCAAAAAGGTTGCGCCGCGCGTTCGCATGGCGCTTCGCATCTCGGCCTTCGAGATGCTCTACCTGCATACCCCGGGTCGCGTTGCCGTGAGTCAGGGCGTTGAGCTGGTTCGTAGCGGCGCTAAATCGGCTGCTGGTCTGGCGAACGCCGTACTGCATAAGGTCGCGGACAACGTCGAGGACTTTGCCACTGCGGCGGATGCCGATGAGTCCGAGCGCCGATTGGTTCGCCTATCTCGCCTGATGGGTATGCCGCGCTGGCTGTGTGCTCGCATTATGGCGTCGTTCGATACGCCCGAGGGCGCGCTCAACTTTGCAGGAAATCTGGCGCCCGCGCCGCTCGCTTTGCACGAGAACGCCTTTGCAACCAAGCCTGATCCGTACCTATCGCAGCTTGTGGCGCCGGTGTTCCCGGGCTGCCATGCGCCGGTCGATTCGCAGGCTACGGTTGCGTCGGGTGTGTTTGAACGCGCGGCGGCCGTGGCCTCGGACCTTAACGCCCAGCTCATCGCTACTGCGGCGACCCGTCCTGGGCTTTGCCTGGAGATCGGCGCCGGTCGCGGCACCAAGACCTATGTGATGATGTGCCAGGCCAAGCGTGCCGGCTACGAGCGTCAGCACACTGCACTCGATTTGCACGATCGCAAGTGTGACCAGAATCTCGCGCGCCTGCATAAGGCGGGTATCAAGGGCGTTCGTACCGTCTCGGGTGATGCATGCGAGCTCGATGCGGTCCTCACGTCGTTCGATGCCATGCTTGGTAAACCCGTTCTGTTCGATACAGTGTTTATCGATGCCCCATGCTCGGGTACCGGCACCATGCGCCGTCATCCTGAGATTCCGTGGCGCTTGACCGAAAAGGACGTGACGGTTGAGCTTCCTAAACTGCAGCTGACGATGCTCAAGGAAGCCGCCGCGCGCGTGGCTGCCGGCGGTGAGCTTATCTATGCCACCTGCTCGGTTTTTGCTGAGGAGAACACTCAGGTCGTGGATGCCTTCCTGGCTTCTCCCGAGGGTGCCGGCTTTACCGTGGCGCCGCTCTCCGAGGCGCAAATCCTGCAGCTGCCCGAGTTTGCCCAGGCTAAGAAACTCGTCTCCGTCCGCCAGAACGCTCGAGGCCTCTTCCAAAGCGTCCCCGTAAACGCCGACTCCTACGACGGCCACTTCTGCGCCCGCCTGGTCCATAAGTAACAACTAAGTTGCGGTGAAATAGGGATTGAATAGCGGCTTCTACCCACCAAACAGTCCCTATTTCACCGCAACTCATAAGGAAGATTTTTCTGGAACTGGGATTAATAAATCGGGTATGAAAGTAAGCGGTTGGGTTTGGTAAGTTTCTGGATGCATGAACCGCTCGCAGATTTAATATTGAGGGGTTAAAATGAACGAACTTAATAGTGACAAGATTGACAATCCTGAAGATAATACTCAGGAAAATGAAGAGGTTGAGAATTCTTCGATTAAAAAGCGGGTAATTATTGGTGCCGGTATTGTTGCTCTGCTCATTGCTGGTTGTGTCGGTGGTTATGCTGGTTACAATTACAAACAAGCATGTAGTGAACATAATCAGCAGGTTGAAGTTTTGTATTCAAAGGCTAGCGATAGTGTTGCTGCCTTTAAGGCTGATCCTGGGTTACTAACTTTTGAGCAACGTCTTGATACCATTAAAAATGCTCAAAATAATAAAGAGATTTTGAATAAAGAAATCTCTAATGACAGTTTTAAGTATGCGGATGGCACTTCCCCTGATTGGACGAAGTTGCTCAATAAATACGATTCCATTATTAAAGGCTGCCGTAAGGCTCAAAATAATGAGTGGAATACTTCTCTAGTTGATCATGCTAATTTTGATGTGAATTCTACTGAAGATACTGACTCTCTCCAGCAGCATATTAATAGCCTCAATGGTCTTCTTAATGATATTTCTAATAAAGATAATCAGAAGCTTATTTTTGAAGATGCCAAAAAGGATTCTAAGAAGTTCATTGATCAAATCAATGAACAGATTAGTCGTTATCAAACTCGTATTGATGATGTAAATAAGGCAAAAGCAGAAGCTGAGGCGAAGACTCAAGAGGAAGTGGCGCAGACTCAGCAGCAGGCTTCTCAGCAAAACAATTATTCCAACAATTCTTATAGCGGTAATAATTATTCTGGTGGAAGCGGCTATTCGGGAGGCTCCTCTAACGGCGGCGGCAAAGTAGTCATTAAAACTATGGATGTTTATGACGAAAATGGCAATTATGTGGGGTCTACTCATTGGTATAGCGATGGTACCTGTGACGATCCCTATTCTGCCGGTATGGGCGGATTTTAAAATATACTAATTTAATGAAATATATGTTATGTTGAGGTTAGTAAAAACAGTACGTGACATAAAA
>CAMQJB010000062.1 GCA_947002045.1 uncultured Collinsella sp. | reverse complement strand
GAATCGGCTAAAGTGCGATGGCGAAATTGGTTGTTTTTACAGTAGCGCTAACAGCTCCAGCGGGTCGCTCTTCCCCTCGCCGGGCCTCGCCTTGTCCCTCTTGGGCCTGAGCACCTCGACGACGTTGTACCCGAGCTCCACGAGCCTCCTCGTCAGCCCGGCCCCGTACGATGCCGTGCCCTCGACGCCGACGACCATGCAGCTGCCCGGGTCGCCTATCGCCTCCGTCAGCCTGTCGTAGCCCTCGGGGTCGGCCCCGAAGCTCCCGCTCCAGATCTTCCTCCCGAGGCCGTCGAGCAGGCACAGAACATGCACGTCCTTGTGCGTGTCGACGCCCGCGATGACCGTTTCGCCTTCCATTTTCGCTCCCCTCGGTCTGCCGCCTGCTCCGCGCCCGGGTCTCCCAGACATTGCACTGACGGGAGCGCTACAATCCAATTGGCTTGTCCGATTGTCCGCGCTCATGCTCCTATTAGGTCATGGCAGGACTCCGGGACGCGGATGCCGGGGCGAGACAGGTCGGATTTGAGGACGGCCGAAGAGGCGTCAGCAGGTCAGTGGGTCATCGCCCCGGCATTCAGCATCAGGGTAGCGCTGCGACGCGGAAATCGCGCGCTGTCGCCGCGCCCCGCAGTGCCCGCTTCCCCCGAGAACAATTATCAGTGCAGGAAAAACCTACCAAAATAAACCTGTCCCTAAATGGCAGGTTTTACTGGAGGGTGGCGTCGATGGCCTTGACCAGGGCGCTGCGCATGCCAGCATCCTCGAGCGCGACGACGCCCTTGATGGTGGCGCCGCCGGGTGAGCATACGGCATCCTTCATCGCCGCAGGATGCTGACCAGTCGCAAGCTGCAGCTTTGCCGTGCCCAGCACCATCTGGCTCACAATGCGATAGGCATCGGCGCGCGGGATACCGTGCTTGACGGCCGCGTCGCCCAAGGCCTCAATCGCCATGGCGACAAATGCCGGGGCGCAACCACCCACGGTGCCACCCACAAACAGCAGGCTCGTGTCGAGCTCGACGACAGTGCCAAGCTTACCGAGCAGGTCGAGCACCACGGCACGCTGCTCGCCGTTGAGCGTAGAGGACTTCTCGCAGGCGATGACGCCCTCGCCCACCGAAACCGGCGTGTTGGGCACCGTCGAGATATGCGCGACACCCGGCAGGACCTGCTCCCACTTGGCGCTATCCCAAGTCCAGGCGACCGAAAGGACAACCTTGTCGGCTAGAGCGTCCTTGAGCGGAGCGAAGACCTTCTCGATCATGTATGGCTTGACCGCAGCAACCACGATATCGGATGCAGCGACAACCTCCGCCGCATCACGACAGGCAACCATCCCACGCGTCTCACAACGCTCAACCAAGGCGTCGTAGTGGCCCGCGCAGGCGCACATATCGCTCGCAGCCACACCGGCGGCGATCCAGCCATCGGCCATAGCGCTCGCCATATTGCCAAAACCGACAAATCCGATCTTCATATCTCATAGTCCTCTCAGACACGCTCTTCAAAACGAAGGCTATTGTCCCACGGCATTGTTTCGTATTGCCGACCTATTTGTGATACGGCTCGCCACGGCTGATCTTGCAGGCGCGGTAAACCTGCTCCAGCAGCACCACGCGCGCCAGGTTATGCGGCAAGGTAATGCGTCCAAAGCTGAGCATCTCGTCGGCTCGTGCGCGCACGTCATCGCTCACGCCGTCCGATCCGCCAATCACAAAGGCGATGTCGCTGTTACCACGCAGCATAAGATCATCGAGCCGCGCCGAAAGCTCCTCGCTCGAGCGCTCTTTGCCCTCAATGGCCAGCAAGATCACATGCGCTCGAGGCGGCAGGGCTGCAAGAATCGCCGCCCCCTCCTTGTCGCGCGCGGCATCCACGCCGCCCGCCTTAGCCGGGTCGATATCGGCCACCTCGCGGATATCCACCTTGGCATAGGCACCTAAGCGCTTGGTGTACTCGGCACACGCGTCCTTCCAAAAGCGCTCCTTGAGCTTACCGACGCAAACGACGGTGTACTTCACGCGCACCTACTCCTTCGAATCGTTTTGAACTTTGCCGGCGGTCAGCATCTGCTCGAACATCGAGGCCGACTGCGAGAAATCGCTCGGCAGCACGACCGTCGAGGTTTTACCCGTACGAGCGAACTCCGTCATCATCTCGGACCACTGCGTAAACATGAACAGCTGGTTGGCCTCGTCGTTGCCGACACCCGTCTCCTGGATGATCTCGAGTGAATCCTTGATGCCCAGCGCGATGGCCTTGCGCTGGTTGGCGATGCCTTCGCCCGCCTTTTCCATAGCCTCGGCCTCGGCGGTCGCCTCGGTAACGCGCTTGATGCGATCGGCCTCGGCGAGCTCCTGCGCAGCAGCGCGCTTGCGCTGGGCAGCGTTGATGTCGTTCATGGAGTTCTCGACCTCGGTCGGCAGTGCGATCTTGGTGATGAGTGTCGACACGAGGGTAAAGCCGTAGGCAGCCATCTGCTCGGACACGGTGGCATTAACGTCCTTGGCGATGTCATCCTTCTTGGCAAAGACCTCATCGAGCGTGTAGACAGGGATGGAAGAGCGCAGGGCATCGGTGATGAAGTCGCGCATCTGGTCGACGGGCTCCTGCAGCATGTAGTAGCTCTTGTAGATACCCGAATCTGCCGGGCCGGCGCCCATGTCATAGCTCACGTGGTACTGAGCAGAGACCTCAAGGCCGATGGTCACGTTGTCCTGGGTCTTAACGTCGATGCCAAAACCGTTTTTCATGGTGCGCAGACTCACCGTGGCGGCCTTGCGGTCGATCACGGGCACCTTCACGTGGAAGCCCGCGTTGACGATGCGGTTAAACTTGCCCAAACGCTCGATGATCACGGCATGCTGCTGTTCAACGACATAGCAGGCGTTGGGGAGCAGCAGCAACAAAATGATGATGGGAAGTAGAAGGCTCGTAAGAGCAGCGATAATACCGGACAACAGCATGGTCTCTCCTCTGATAGGCACACGTTGGCACTAGGATACCCGCACGAAGCAGCCACGTGACACCAACAGGAGGCCCATAACAAAAAAGCCCCCATTGCTGGGAGCTCTTTCAATCAATGGTGCGGGCGAAAGGACGTCCGCGTATCCGCTTCGCGGATCCGCACCGGCTTCGGCCGCCTGCCGGCGTCCTCGCCAGCTCGCTAAAAACGCTCCGCGTTTTCTTGACGCTCGCTCCTTCGCAGGTTCAAGCCCCTGCGATGGGCCCATAACAAAAAAGCCCCCATTGCTGGGAGCTCTTTCAATCAATGGTGCGGGCGAAAGGACTTGAACCTTCATGGGGTTGCCCCCATACGGACCTGAACCGTACGCGTCTGCCAATTCCGCCACGCCCGCGTGCAGGAATTAGAATAACGGAGCGCCATCGCGAACGCAAGAACTATTTTTGAAAAAGTTTGCAGGCATTTTCCCAAGCTGCTCGCGCGATTGCCTCAGCATCCTCGCCAGTACGATCGACACGGTCGTTGACCAGCGTGTTTGCCGTGATAGAAATCATTGCCGGCTCGCACTCAAGACCACGAATGGGCTCCGGCGCCATATACGGGCAATCCGTCTCGAACAAAATGCGATCGAGCGGGGTTGCCGCAAATGCCTCACGCACGTCGTCGTTGCGCTTAAAGGTGGCCGCGCCACCATAGGCGATATAGCAGCCCAAACCCACAAAGCGTTCCATCGTGGCGCGATCCTCGCCAAAGCAGTGCAGCACGCAACCGGCCTGAGGCACACCCATCTCGCGCAGCACGTTGTACGCATCCATATGCGAGGTGCGCCCATCATCTGTGTCCTCGTGGCGCAGATGCAGCTCTACCGGCACGTTACGGCGCACGGCAACTTCGAGCTGACGTGCCATGCAATCAATCTGCACGTCATGAGGCGCCGGCGCGATGTCGTCGTCATAGTCCATGTGGTAGTCCAGGCCAATTTCGCCGATACCGGCGCACAAAGGGTCATCGAGCGCGGCAACGACCTGCGCGTGAATGTCGTCGGTATAATCCGGCGCGCCATAGGGGTGAACGCCAGCGAGATACCTGATCTGCGGAATATCCCGCATCGGCAGAATTTCGCGCACGAGCCAGTCACTATAGTCCGTCACGCTGAGCTTGTCGGCGATGGGGTCGAGCATCGTCACCAACAGGTCGACGCCCGCGGCTTTGGCGCGCACGAGCGTCTCGGGCACTTCTTTGCCCCAAAACGAAAGCAGATGCGCATGAGTATCGGCAAGCGGTGCCAAGGGCACGGGGCAGGCGATCGTCTTCTTTTTCTTGGTAAACGTCACGCGTTCGGCATTAGGCGTCATGGATTAGCTCCTGGGCCAGGCGGACAAAGTCGGCAACATCAAGCGTTTCGGCGCGCGTGGTGGGTGCGATACCGCAAGCCTCAAAGGCAGCATCGAGCACGTCCTTGGCAAAGCCGTTGGCGCTCATGGAATTGCGGATGGTCTTGCGACGCTGAGCAAATGCAGCATCAATCACGCGGGCCACAAACTCGCGATCGAGTCCTTCGGGCACCACGCCGTCAACACGGTCGATACGCACGACGGCCGAGTCCACGTGCGGCGCCGGCATAAAGCAACGCGGCGGCACCTCAAAGCGACCCGTAACCTGCGCATACAGGCCGAGCTTTGCTGTATAGCCACCATAGGTCTTGTTACCCGGCACTGCAGCAATGCGATCGGCAACCTCCTTTTGAACCATGACGACGGCGCGCTTGAGCGCAGGCATCGTCTGGAAGAACTGCAGGATGATCGTCGCCGCCACGTTATAGGGCAGGTTCGCGACAAATACCGTCGGCTCACCGCCCGCAGCCTGCTCAATCTGCTCCGGCGTTACCCTGAGCGCATCGCCCATGATAAAGCGGAAGTTGGCGTAGTCAGCGGCGTGGGCATCGAGCACCGGCTCGAGCTCGGAATCGGCCTCGATCGACGTGACACACGCCGCCTCCTGCAGCAGCGCAAGCGTAAGCGTGCCAACGCCCGGGCCAACCTCGAGCACGCGCTCATCGCCCGCAAGCTCGGAAAGCTCGCAAATGCGCTCAATTACATGGTTGTCGATCAGGAAGTTCTGGCCCAGGCGATGCTTGGTCGCAAGGCCAAACTCCTCCAGCAGCTCCCTTGTTGCCGTGGGGTTTGCCAAAGGCGAAGTTGTCATAGTTGCCTCCTTAGCATGGTGGCGGCGTCTTGAAACAAAAGGGCATGGACCGTTGCGGCCATGCCCTTACATCTAAACAGCAAATTGCCGATATGGCGCGGCGTCTTAGCCCAGACGCGGGAACAGCGGCTCACCCTTCTCAACGGGCTGACCACCGGCAAGCAGGCCCCAAGCGCAAATGCCCTTGAGGTCGTCGCTTGCGGCCTCGTCCTCGCAGGACAGGCGGCGCAGGGCTTCGGCAGAAGTCTGGGGCATGAGCGGCATCAGCAGGTGAGCGGCAATGCGGATGGCCTCGAGCAGGTTGTAGATCACAAATGCCAGCTCGTCGGCCTTGGCCTCGTCCTTGGCAAGCGCCCAGGGCTCAGAGTCCTCGATGTAGTGGTTGGCGGCGTGAATGAGCTCCATGACCTCGTCCTTGGCTCCACCGTAATCGAGCACGTCCATCTTGGCCATGTAGCGCTCGACCAGACCATCGGCGATCTTTGCCAGCGGATTGTCAAACGCATCGAACGATGCGGGCTTGGCGGGCGCGCAACCGTCAAAGTACTTGCCGCTCATGTTGAGCGAACGCGAGATAAGGTTGCCCCAGCTGTTGGCCAGGTCGGCGTTGTAGACCTGCTCCATGCGATCGAAGCTGATGGCACCGTCGGTGCCGGGGACGACGTCGGTCATGAAGTAATAGCGATAGCCCTCGACGCCCAGCATGTCGATAACGTCCTGCGGAGCGATGGCGTTGCCGCGGCTCTTGGACATCTTCTCGGCCTTGCCGGTCTCGGCATTGCGCACGGTCAGGAAGCCGTGGGCAAAGACGTGCTCGGGCAGGGCCTCACCGATGGCCATGAGCATGGCGGGCCAAATGACGCAGTGGAAGCGGATGATGTCCTTACCCACGATGTGGAACTGCGCGGGCCAACGATAGGCCAGCTCGGCGCGCGCCTCGTCGGTGTCGACGCCGTAGCCGACGGCCGTCATATAGTTGAGCAGGGCATCGAACCACACGTAGGTCACGTGGCCCTCGTCAAACGGGACCTGAATGCCCCAGTCAAAGCTCGTGCGGCTCACGGAAAGATCGTTAAGGCCGCCCTCGACAAAGCTGCGCACCTCGTTCATGCGGAACGCAGGCTCGACAAAGTCAGGGTGCTCGTCGTAAAGCTTGAGCAGCTTGTCCTGGAAGGCGGAAAGCTTAAAGAAGTAGGACTCCTCCTGCACGCGCTCAAGCGGACGGTGGCAGTCGGGGCACAGGTGCTGGCCGACGCTGCCGTACTCCTCGTCGCCCTTCTGGACCTGCGTATCAGTGAAGTAGGTCTCGTCAGGCACGCAATACCAGCCGTCGTAGCTGCCCTTATACAGGTAACCGGACTCCTTCATGCGCTCCCACAGGTACTGCACGGCATGATGCTGGCGCGGCTCGGTGGTGCGGATGAAGTCGTCGTTGGAAATCTCGAGCTTGCTCCAAAGCTCCTTGAAGTGCGGAGCCTGGCTGTCGGTCCACTCCTGCGGCGTCATACCATGCTTGGCTGCGGCCTCGGCGACCTTCTCGCCGTGCTCGTCCATGCCGGTCAGGAACTTGACGTTATAGCCGGTGGAGCGGCGATAGCGAGCCTGAACGTCGGCGATGATGGTGGAATAAGCCGTGCCCAGGTGCGGATCGGCGTTGACGTAGTAGATGGGCGTCGTGATAAAGAACGAAGGCTTGCTTTGATCCATGGGGTTTGTCCTCCAGAAAAACGTTGCATACAGGGGATGATTCTAGCGCAAGGGCTGGATATCCTCCATCTATTGCATATCGAGCACCATGGCATAGACATCGCGCTTGCGGCGCGAATACTTCTGAGACAGGCGCTTGGCCACCGCAGAGGCGGGCTCCCCCTCCTCGAGCGCGGCGCGGATATCCTCGCGCAGGGCCTCGTCGGGATCCGCTGCCGCGGCGCCAACCGGTACGATGCCAGCCTCCTCGTCCTCGCTCGGCGGCGCGATGACCAGCGCAATCTCGCCCTTTACCTCGCCGCGAGCACGCAGTTCTTCGGCAAGCTGGTCGGCGGGCCCGCGCAAGACCTCCTCATGCAGCTTGGTGAGTTCGCGGCAGACAGCGACCACGCGCTGGGGAAAGACCTCGGCCACGGCCTCGAGCGTCGCCACGATGCGATGTGGAGACTCGTAGAAGATGAGCGCGCCGGGCACCACGGCAAGGCGCTGCAAACGGCGCACACGGTCGCCGTGCTTTCGGCCCAAAAAGCCCTCGAAGAAAAAATGCTCGCAGGGAATGCCGGACGAAACGAGCGCCGTGACGCAAGCAGAGGGCCCGGGAATAACTTCTACGGGTACATCGGCCTCACGTGCCGCCTCGACCAGCGCCTGGCCGGGATCGGACACGCTCGGCATGCCGGCGTCCGAGGCAAAGGCGAGGGTCTCCCCCGCCAGCAGACGGTCGACCAGGCCGGTGGCGCGGCTGGCGATCACATTCTCGTCGCAACGGACAAGCGGCTTGGAAATGCCCAGGTGCATCAGCAGCTTTGACGTCACGCGCGTGTCTTCGCAGCAGATGACATCGGCAGCGGCAAAGGCCTCGCCAACGCGCGGGGACAGGTCGCCCAGGTTGCCGATGGGCGTGCCGACCACATAGAGTTTGCCCGTATGGGCGCTGTTTTGCGTCATATCAACCTATTCAATCATGCCGCGCTCGAGCGTACCGAGCGCCGCGCGGGCGTCCCATGCTGCAATGCGCTTCTCGGTCTTCCACGTTTGGAAGAACCAACCGGCAGCCGGCGCAAACGAAGCCAGCTGGTTGGCGATAAACACGCGCTCGTAGGCATTGCGGCCCTCGGGCGTAACCGACGAGTTGGCAAAGATCGCCGCGCCCGACCATTCGCCCACCAGCACGGGGAACCCAGTCGAAATCGCCTCTTTAAGCTCGCGCTTGTTACGCGAAATCGCCGTCGTCAGCCCGCGGGGGCTCGTGATGTCGAGCGCATGCTCGTCGCGGTAATGGTACAGGTGAAGGTCCATGTAGACGTTCTTGTACTTGGCGCCGCGCATAAAATGCTTCCACTCGCTGGGATGCCCCGAAGACGAAAAGACGACGATCTTATCCTCGGGCATATACGAACGGACGAGCTCATAGGCGTCGCGATAGAAGTTGCGCAGGTAGTGCGCCGGAATGCCATCCGTCATGGTGAAGAGGCTCTTGCGGACACTCATCTGCGGCGTATCCAGCAGCTCAATGCCCAGCAGGCTCTCGGCCTCGCCGTAACGCTCGGCCAAGCGCTCGAGCACGTCGAGTGCGACATGGCGGCCGTTAGTGGACGAATGCCACTCGGCAACAGCCTCCGGCGTGGCGGGCGAATCGTTGGAATCGCCCTGGCCACCGGGCACAGTCGCCAGGTCAAGCAGCACGCGAATGTTGTACTTGGCAGCCCACTCAATCGCGCGGTCGATGTAATCGACAACCGAGATGTAGGAGGCATCGGACTCCTGTGAGCCAAAGGCATACCAAGGCACCGGCAGGCGCACGGCGTTGAGGCCGATCTGCGCCATACGGCGAAAATCATCCTCGCTCATAAACGTCTCGTAATGACGGCGCATGCGCTCGTTATAGGCGGCGGTGCCCATGGCCTCCTGCAGCTCGGCCGCGTTGGATGCACCGGTCGCCGCGTATAGCGACGGGGTCACCCAAGGCTCGGGAATAAACCAGCCAGAGAGATTAACGCCGAGTATCCTCTCCATCACTGCCCCCTTCGGATCGTGCAGGCTGAGCCTGCATCGTATTGCACAGGAAAAGTATCGTTTTGAGTATACCCGCGCGTGCGGACAGACGACCGAACGGTCTGTAAAGTGGCGCAAAAGCGGAAGGAATGTCTGGGCGGGCCCGAGATGGCGCGCCGAGATGTACATATGCGCCGGAAGTAGGCGGCCGGAAAGCGCATCCCGTTTTTCGCAAAAGACTGGGATGCATTTTCCGTTCGAGGCCTCAACCGGAAAATGCATCCCAGTCTGAGCGCGGGATCTGGGACGCAGTTTCCGCCAAAGACCGCAAAAGGAAAGCACATCCCATTCTGACGCCGGATTCCGGGTCGCGCTTTCCCAAGCGGCCTCAAAGCGGAAAACGCATCCCACTCTGAAGCCAAATTCCGGGACGCAATTTCCGCAGAGCCCTCAATAAAAGAAAAGGACCCCTTTGCAGAGGTCCTAGTCAATTCAAGGTGGCGGGGAAGGGAATCGAACCCCTGACACGAGGATTTTCAGTCCTCTGCTCTACCAACTGAGCTACCCAGCCATTTGAGGTGTGCCTTGTTTCAAGGCTTGATTAGTATAACCAAGGACGCGTTCCGGTCAACCGAGAATTTTAAAAAAGTTTTTGAGCACAGCCTCGGTTCTATAAATCGGCCTTGATTATCGACTTCATCCGAACACCTCCCACATTCATCCGCACATGTACGGATGAATGTGGGAACCCGATACCCTGAGGGCCGGACCGGCCGGCCC
>CAMQJB010000061.1 GCA_947002045.1 uncultured Collinsella sp. | reverse complement strand
TTTTCCGGGCTGCACTTAACCCCCGGTATTGCCGGCAACGCGGGTAACCCCAAATTGCTGGCGAACCGGCCCGGGCGGGTGGGGGCCCGCCAAACCCCCCACCGCCCCGGGGCCCATGCCGATATCGTTCGCTGCCAGAACGTACTCATCGCGCTTGTTGACAACACGCTCTGGGACGCAAGCGTCCAAGTTGGGGCATAATAAGCCGCGAACAAACCGACTCGCGCGTTAGGACCGCCCATGAAAGCACTTCCGTTTCCCTGCATCCGCCCAGCTCAGGACCGCGTGCTCGAAGCGCTGCCGCAGATGGGCGGTATCCTGAGCAGCAACGACGCCCTGCGCGACGCCATCGCCGACGGGCTTATGCTCAAAGATCCGGGCGCGGCGTATTACGTGTACGAGTGCTCGGGCGAACCGGGTCGCGTGACGGGTGTCGTGGCGATTTGCCCGGCCGGCGTACTGGCGGGCGACGGCGCGACCCCCGCAGGTGCGACCGCAGCCGCCCGCGCAATCGCCGAGCTTAAGGTCCAGCCGCGCCCTGTAACGCTCGCCTACGAGGCCTCGCCCGTCATGGATATCATCCTCGGCGCCGCCAAAGAGGGCGCGTCGCTCTATGCCGTCACCGACCCCGCCGGCATTACGCACCGTATGTGGGAGGTCAAGCGCGAGGATGCCGTTGCCGCCATCCGAGCCATGCTCGACCAGGCACCGGAGCCGACGCCGGCTGACGATCCCACCTATGCTGCCGCGCTGGCAGGGGCGGCGCAGCTCCTGGCAGACGAGGCACGCACAGCCGGCACCTACACGGGCAAAGAGCCGTTCAACTTTACCGTTGCCGCGCTATTCCCCGCCGCGCAGGTCACCGGCGGCGCACCGCAGGTTCCAACGGGTCTGCTCACCCACCAGATCGCAAGGTTCTAACAGGGCGTAAACGCCCAGTACAAAGACTCGGCAGCTCAACAAACAAGGGGCGGGGATACATGCGCATGCATCCCCGCCCCTTTCACATCGAGCAATGACATCGGCGATCCGTATCGCCACGCCCGCGCTACCCGCGCTGCGGACCCGATGCCGCCACGAGCGGCTCAACCCCCAGCTCGCGCGCATAGTCTTCTTGCGTAAAGACTTCGACCAGATCAAACGTATCGGCTGCATCGTCAAATGCAAAATGCAGCACTGAGCAGTTGCCCGGCACGCGCTCGCGCTCGTCGGCCGCCGCTCCCCTCACGTGGTCCAAAAATTCCTTGATGGCTGAGGCATGGCTAACCGCGAGCACGCACGAATGGTCCGGGCGTCGCATAAGATCGGTCAACGTCGCCACCATGCGCTCGCGCACCTGCATCTGACCCTCGCCGCCAAACTGGCGGTAGAAGTCACGCCACGGGCGCTCGGGCATCAGCATCACGCGCTCGGCCTCAAAGTCGCCAAAGAACCACTCGCGCAGACCGTCCAGGCGCTCGTAGGCAAGGCCCGGCCACAGGTTGGCGATGGTCTGTTCGGTGCGGTGCAGCGTAGAGGTGTAGGCATGATCGGGCTCAATGCCGCGCGCACGTAAAAACATGCCGGCGCGCGCCGCCTGGTCGCAACCCAACTGCGTAAGCGGCGAGTCACTCCAGCCCTGAATAATGCGCTTAAGGTTGAATATCGTCTGTCCATGACGAACCAGATACAGGTCTTTATTCATAGGGGGTCCTTTCGTTTGTTACCAACCCAAGAGCGAAAACGCCCCGTCGCAATAGCCAAAATGAAGCACGGCGCCGTTGTCGGGCTGTTCTCCCCCGCCGGTCACGCATCTAAGAAACTCCTGGCAGGCAGAGCCATGAGAGACTGCAAGCACACAATCGTGCTGCGGTCGAGCCATAATACGGGACAGCGCTGCAACCATGCGCGCCCGAAGCTCGCCTTCAGACTCGCCACCAAAGGCCACCGGATAATCACCCCAGGGCTGCGACGGCATGTCGCGATTCGATGTGCCCTCCAACGATCCCAAATGCCACTCGCGCAGGTCATCGACCAGCTCTATGGAACGGCCCTCGCCAACGATCAGCTCTGCCGTACACCGTGCCCGACCCAACGGAGACGAATACGCATGGTCAAAGGAGATGCCGCGCGCCTCAAACGCCGCGCGCGTCGCCAGTGCCTGCTCGCGCCCGCGCACCGTAAGCGGCGAATCGTGCCAGCCCTGCAAAATGTTCCGCACGTTGAGCTCGGTCTGCCCATGCCGTACCAAATACAGATCGGCCACATGCCCTCCCCTCGCAGCACCACAAAGGGGCCAGGCACCTTTGTGGTGGTTTTGCCGCCGGATCGCGCCGCGACGACGCAGCTACACCAGCACGTCGGCAAGCGGGCGCTTGGGTACGTGGTGTACCTGTGCCTCATCACGCCAGTAATTAATAGAGCCGTCGGGGTTGGAATCAATTGCATCGATCACCTGTGTCTCAGCGGGAACGCCAAAGACCATGATCAGCTTGACCTCGTACTTGTCGCCGTCAAGTCCCATGACATCAATCGCACGAGGCGGAAAAGCCTTGAACATGCACGCCGCCACCTCGGGCGTAGCGCTGCGGGCGGCGAGCATCATCGTCTGCGCGGCGATACCAGTGTCTGCCTCGGTGATTGGCGCGGCAGGCTTGCCCGGAGCGGGACGCTCTGCAAGGATCGCGATATAGCCGGTCGGGCGCTCGCCCTCGACAGGACCCGACCAATCCTTGAGCGCACCAGCCCATGTGAGCTTTTCAAATAAGCTCGAACACTCCTCGGCGTCGCTCACCACATGAAAGCGTAGGCGCTGAGCGTTGGCGCCGCAGGGAGCCAGGTGCGCCAGCTCTGCCAGCTCAAGCAAAAACTCGCGCGGCACGCGCATGGACTCGTCAAAACGGCGGCATGTGCGGGCGCGACGAACCAGCGCGTCAAACGATTCCAGACCGAGCTTTTCGCAACCTTGCTTTGCCATCGACTCCACGCTCGACGGCGCCGCGGGAACAGCTTCGTTCATAGAGACCCCCAATACAAGGCAATTGTTCTTAGGAAAATCTAACCTAAAACGCAGGCAATAACGAACAGAGCCGCAATGTTCTACACCTGTTGAATAGAAAAACGCGACATGGGGAACAACGAGAACAAATCGGGACCTTTGGGTTACACTTCGCCCTCCCCGACCCATACGCCGGCGCCTTTAGGCGATACTTGTTGTAGCAACTGCGGCATACGCCGCAAAAACAACAATGACGGCAAACGCCGTGCGGAAAGGAGACCTCATGGGCATCTTTAAGAACGACGACCAGCAGTCGAATCTGTTTGGATTTGACGAGAAAAGCATGGCAGGCAAGGCAATCAAGGCCGTGCGCTGGATCTACGCCGCCACGGGCGTCATCGCACTGCTTGCCGGCATCGCGCTGCTGTTTGCGCCCGCCAAGTCCCTCGTCTTCCTGACGACCGTCCTGGGCTTCTACTTTGTGATCACGGCTGGCGTCAGGCTGTTCACCGCCATTTTTGAGCCGCTGCTGCCCGCCGGCTGGCGCGTGACGAGCATCATCTCCAACCTGCTCATCATCCTGGGCGGCGTCATAATCCTGCGCAATCAGGCCTTCTCGACCGCGACGCTCACCACGCTCGTGGTGGTCGTGGCTGGCTTTGGCTGGATCGTCGAAGGTGTCATGTCCATTCTGGAGTCCGAGCTTTCGTCCAACCGCGCCCTCGCCATCCTGAGCGGCGCGCTCTCCATCATCGCCGGCATGTTCGTGTTTATCTATCCGCTGTGGTCGGCAAAGATGCTCGTCATCTTTAGCGGCGCCGCGCTCCTGGTGTTTGGCGTGACGCTGATTATTCGCGCTATCCGCTTTGGCAAGCTGGTGCACTAGATGCCGCGGACGCTGTTTATTGATGCCGACGCCTGCCCGGTTACGCGCGAGTCGATCGACTGTGCACGGCGGGCGGGCGTCGCCGTGGTGATTGCCGGCAACAGCACGCAGAACCTGGAGCGGCACATTCGCCGCGACGATCCACGTGATGCCGAGCACGCACGACACGGCTTTTGGGTCACGACGCTCGACGTGAGCGTGGGCGCCGATAGCGCCGACTTTGCCATTGTCGAGCGTCTGCAGGCGGGCGATGTGGTCGTGACGCAGGACATTGGCCTGGCGAGCATGGTGCTCGGCCGCGATGCCGCCGCCATCGGCGTGCGCGGGCGCGTGTACGACAAGGCGACCATCGACATGCAGCTGTTTATTCGCCACGAAGAAAAGAAGGTGCGCCGCGCTGGCGGTCGCACCCGCGGGCCGGCAGCCTTCACCGGCGAAGACCGCGCCCGCTTTAAGCGCAACCTCACCGAGCTGCTGCGCTAACCAAGGCAGATTTTTAGGCTATGCCCGGAAATTTGCCTTTTTGTTCTGACCGGTGTGAGCGCTCAGGATCCGTGGCTCAACAAAAAACGGGCTTCAAAATGCCATGCGTCGCCGCATTGTGTAGGCGCCGTGCATAGCTATTTTGAAGCCCGTTTTGTTAGGCCTACTTAGAGGCCGAAGGCAGATAGGGCGAGGCCCCAGCCCACGCCGATGACGTACATCATGACCAGGAACACGGCATTTTCGCGAGCGCTGCGGTTGGTGCGGAACAGGACCAGGTAGCCCACGCCGGCGGAAATGAGCGTGCCGGCGAGCATCGGTGCCAGTTGCAGTGCGCCTTCCAGATACAGCTGCGTAATGACCACGCTCGCCGAGCAGTTGGGGATCAGGCCGACAAGCGCCGAACCCAGGACGGCGAGCGTCTCGTTGCCACGCAGGAACTGCTCGATCGCAGATTCGCCAAAGGTCTCGAGCACGGCGACCAGAATCAGCGTCACTAGGAAAATGAATACCGATACCTGCACGGTATGCGAGATGGCGCTGCGGATAATCGACAGGACGGGCGCACCTTCGTGTGAGTGAGAGTGACCATGGCCATGATGGTGTTCATGCTCGCCCTCATGACCGTGATCGTGGACATGTCCATGTTCGTGCTCGTCCTCGTCTTCATCACAACCGCAATGGTCGCGCTCGCACAGCTCATGGATGTGATCGGCACTCACGCCAGCCTCGGCCACCTCGTCGATGATGTCACCGCCGCTGTGATCGTCATGCGCGCAGTTAACGTGCGCCGGATTGACAGCGGTTCCCAACACGGTACGGCGAATCGCCACATGCGCACGGGCGTTGCGACGCAGGCCGCGAATGGCAGCATCCACGATAAAGCCCGTGACCAGCGCGATCAGCGCCTTCGAAGCCAAAAGCATCGCCATAGTCTGCACGGGAACCTGCTCGGCAAGTAGCAGCGGCAGCATCTCGTCGGAGGTCGAGAGAAACACCGCCACCAGGGTGCCCAGCGTCACGACGCGACCGGCGTATAGCGTTGCCGCCATGGCCGAAAAGCCGCACTGCGGCACCATGCCCAGCAACGAGCCAACCACGGGGCCAGCGGCGCCGGCACGCTTAATGGCGCCGTTAACGCGGTCGCCCGCAACATGCTCAAGCGTCTCGAGGACCAGATATGTCACCAACAAGAACGGCACCAGCGAGAACGTGTCCTTGCCGGCGTCGAGCAGAATATCAATCAGCAAATCCATGACGGATGGAACCTTTCGTGTCTTTCGGCAGCATTGTAAAAGTCCTAGCGGTCAACTAGGGTATTGTAATTGTCCTAGGCGTGATGCCAATAGTTGCCCATGGTAAACTATCATCTCGCCATAACTCGACAAACCCGAGCCGCGCGACGCGGCCCGTCCAAGGAGCAGCATATGAACGTTTCGCAAGCACTCGAATACGAGCGCCAGCCGTTTATCCCCATGTTTATCTACGGCGACCACGGCGCCATGGAATCCGAGCGTCAGAAAGGCGAAGAGGCCCTCAAGGTGCTCGAGACTGAGTACTTTACCGCCGAGGACGACCCCGGCTTCGACTTTGCCACCGTGCGCGACCTAGCCGACCGCAACCGCGACCTGTGCGACCAGATTGGCGAGGCGCGCCTGCGCAACGTGACGCCCGCGACGCTTTCGCGCGGCCTGTCCGACGCCGACACCTGCGCTGCCATCGGCAAGATGCAAAAGCGCACCGCCGCGTCCGTCATGCGCGAGATCCGCGGCGACCGCGACGCGCTCGGCGTCGCCTACGCCCGCAAGCCCATTCAGGGCACGGTGCTCGGCATCGACATCGAGACCACCGGCCGCGCACCCGAGCGCGGCTATATCATCAACGTGGGCTGGGAGATCATGGACCTCACCAGCGACGCCGTCCCGCACGACGCCGAGGCGCACTACTGCGGCCTGCCCGATATCTACCGCGGCGAGGATGTGCCGTTGTCGAATATCCACCACATCACCTGGGACGACATCGACGGCAAAACGCCCTTCCGCGAGAACAAAGAGCTGCAAAAGCAGCTGCTCAAGCTTATGAAGAAGTACCCGTACATGGCGCACAACGCCGCCTTTGAAGACAGCTGGTTCAAGATCCACTTGGACGGTTACGCCGAGGCACGCCGCGCGGGTAAGATCATCGTCATCGACTCGCGCCAGATCTGCCGCAGCCTGGACGCCGATGTGCGCTCGCTCCCCCGCGAGTCCGCGCCCGCCGCGCTCGAGAACTGGGCGCGCCGCCGTGGCACCCTCGCCGCCGACGCCAACGAGCAGCACCTGGGCCTCGACGACACCGACCTCATGCTCCGTACCGTCCAGGCCGAGTTCAACCTCAAGAACCTATTTGCCAAGTAGATTGCCAAGCAGAGGCGCCATTCGCGAGCGATACTCGTCGGGCCATAACGCCCCGCGCAAAAGCGACACGCCGAGGCGTCCCTCTCAAGCAACGCAATGCGGGCCGATAACCAAGTGGATATCGGCCCGTTTTTGCACGTCGCTAAGGTACCCACGTTGGCATCAGCGGCCTTATTCGCGCCCACCGATGCCCTTAGCCGCCTTTGGGAGCATTCGATAGCAATATATTTCACGAATTATATTGACATATGAACATGCGCTCATATACTCGAAAGTAAGTTATATGAGCGCATGTTCATATGAAAGGATATTGCAATGAGCGAACAAGCTGATGAAATGAAGTCCGGCATCGACACCAGCATCGTGCCCGACGTCCCCACCACTTGCTCGCCCGAGGACCTTCCCGACGAGGAGCTGCTGTACGACCTTGCCGACCTGTTCAAGGTCTTTAGCGACACCACGCGTATCAAGATCCTCTATGCCCTCATGGGTCGCGAGCTCTGCGTGGCCGACATCGCCGAAGCGACCGCGACCTCGCAGTCTGCGGTGTCGCACCAGCTGCGCACGCTCAAGCAGTCGCACCTGGTTAAATTCCGACGCGACGGGCGCAACATCCTCTACTCGCTTGCCGACGACCATGTCTACACCATGCTCAACCAAGGCATGAGCCACATCTGCGAATAGCGACCAACCACGGTACCAGCGCGGCCTGCACCCAAGCCGCAAAAACGGGGAAAGGAACCCACCATGAAAAAGCAGTTCAAGCTCGACGAGATCGACTGCGCCAACTGCGCGCGTAAGCTTCAGGACGAGCTGGCCAAGCTCGATGGCGTCAAGTCCGTTTCGGTCAACTTTATGACCCAGAAGTTAACGCTCGAGGCCGATGACGCCGAGTTCGACGAGGTCCTCGACCGCGTCGTGGAGTTTACCGCCGACGCCGAGCCGGACTGCGAGATCATTCTCTAGCCCAGATTACGCCAACCTGCAAGGTCGCGCTTGCCGCGGCCTTTGCTCGCGAAATTATATGAGCGAGTGTTCATACATTCAAATGGGAGGATTGAATCATGGCAACCGCCGATCCCAAGAAGAAAAAGAAGAAGCGTAAGAAGAAAGAGTCCCTTGAGCATAAGCGCAACCGTATCCTGGTAGCGCTAGGCATTTTTGCCGTTGTTTATGCCCTCGACGAGCTCGGAGCTCTCACTATCGCATTTGGGGAGCCCGGCAACGTCTACGCCAGTTTCGTGCTGTTCCTCGTGCCGTTTTTAATTGCCGGCTACGACGTGCTCCAAAAGGCATACAACAACATCCGCCGCGGCAAGGCCTTCGACGAAAGCTTCCTCATGGCCGTCGCGACCATCGGCGCGTTTGCCATGGTGCTCTTCCCCGATACCGATCCGCACATGGCCGAAGGCGCCGCTGTCATGCTGTTCTACCAGGTCGGCGAGCTGTTCCAGGCATACGCCGTGGGCAAGAGCCGCAAGTCGATCAGCGCCATGATGGACATCGCACCCGATTATGCCAACGTCGAGCAACTCGACGGCACACTCGAGCAGGTCTTTCCCGATGACATCGCCGTCGGCACCGTCATCGTCGTCAAGCCCGGCGAGCGCGTGCCCATCGACGGCGTCATCGTCGAAGGCGAGACGCAGCTCGATACCGCCGCCCTTACCGGCGAGTCGGTCCCCCGCCCGGCCAAAACCGGAGACGATATCATCAGCGGCTGCATCAACATGACGGGTCTCATCCACGTGCGCACCACCAAGCCATTTGGCGAGTCCACCGTCGCGCGCGTCCTGGAGCTCGTAGAAAACGCCAGCGAAAAGAAGGCGCGTACCGAGAACTTCATCACGCGCTTCGCCCGCGTCTACACGCCCGCCGTCACCGGCGCGGCCGCGGTACTCGCGCTCGGCGGCGGCTTGGTCACCGGCGCCTGGTCCGACTGGATCCTGCGCGGCCTGACCTTCCTGGTCGTCAGCTGCCCGTGCGCGCTCGTGATCAGCGTCCCGCTCAGCTTCTTTGGTGGCATCGGCGGCGCGTCCAAGCTGGGAGTTCTCATCAAGGGCTCCAACTACCTCGAGACGCTCGCCGATGTGGATACCGTCGTCTTTGACAAGACCGGCACGCTCACCAACGGCACGTTTTCGGTCGTGGCGGTACACCCCGAGACCGGCTATACCGAGCAGTCTCTGCTTGAGGTCGCGGCCCTTGCCGAGTCGTTTTCCGATCACCCCATCGCGCAGTCGGTACGCACCGCCTTCCAGGGCGAGCTCGATCCCAAACGCGTAAGCGACTCCACCAATGACGCGGGCCATGGCGTGACGGCGAATATCGACGGCAAGCGCGTCATCGTCGGCAATGCCAAGATGCTTGCTGCGGCCGGTATCGACGCCCCCAATTGCGAGGTCGTCGGTACGATCCTCCATGTACTGGTCGATGACACGTACGCCGGCCATATCGTAATTGCCGACACCATAAAGGCCGATGCCAAGCAGGCGATTCGCGACTTGCACACTGCCGGCGTCAAACGCACCGTCATGCTCACGGGCGACCGTGAGGAGGTTGCAGCGTCTGTGGCCAAGCAGCTGGGGCTCGACGAGTTCCACGCGCAGCTCATGCCAGGCGATAAGGTCGAGCGCGTCGAGGCATTGCTGGCAGTCGAATCGAGCAAGGGCAAGCTCGCCTTTGTCGGTGACGGAATCAACGACGCACCCGTGCTCACGCGCGCCGACGTCGGAATCGCCATGGGCGCCATGGGCTCGGACGCCGCAATTGAAGCTGCCGACGTGGTGCTGATGGACGACAAGCCGTCCAACATCTCCCGCGCGATCCGCGTGGCGCGCAAGACCATGACGATTGTTTGGCAGAACATCATCTTTGCGCTGGGCATTAAGCTGCTGATCCTGGTGCTCGCGGCGCTCGGCATCGCCAACATGTGGCTTGCCGTCTTTGGCGACGTGGGCGTGGCGATCATCGCCATCCTGAACGCCATGCGCGCGATGGGTGTCAAGAACCTGTAGCACTCGTGGTCCCTCCGGGCGGGGGGGGGGGGGGGGGGGGGGGGGGGGGGGGGGTTGTGGGGGGGGGGTGGGGGGGTGGCGGGGGCGGGGCGGGGGGGGGGGCCCGCGCCCCCCCCCCCCCCCCCCCCCCCCCCCACCCGGGCCCACCAC
>CAMQJB010000060.1 GCA_947002045.1 uncultured Collinsella sp. | reverse complement strand
GGACGCCGCCCTCTCAAGGCGGAGATCACCAGTTCGAATCTGGTACGGGCTACCATGTTTTAGATACCCGGTCTTTCGTATGAAGGCCGGGTTTTTTATTGCAAGTGGTCTGGTCTGTTAATCCCATTTGCCTCATAGCTTTACGTTTTGCTCATCTCTCATACGGGTACAATAGGCCAGATACTTTGACGGTCAGAAGGAGCCTCATGACGGAGTCCTCTCAGCATAGCCCAAAGCCCCAGGTCGAGGTTTCTGGCGGCGATGACAACAAGAGCGCGCGTCGCGGCGCCATCTTCATCGGCATTGTGCTGATCGGCTATATCGTCTATCTGGTCGTGACCGGGCAGATGGGACAGTTTTGGGCCGCTATGTCCAGCGTTCAGATGCCCTGGCTCTTCGCTGCATGCTTTTGCATGTTTCTGTATCTCGTCTTTGGTATCGTGGCGTACGCGATCGCCGTTTGGCTCGACCCCGAATCGCCCGTCGGCATCCGCGACCTCATTTCGGTCGAGGCGAGCGGCATCTTCTTTGGCAACTTGACGCCCATGATGATGGGCTCTACGCCTGCCCAGATTTACCGCCTGACCAAAGCCGGCCAAAACGTGGGCGAGGCAGGTGCCACGCAGTTCACGCGCTTTATCGTTTACCAGTTTGGCCTGGTGGCATGGGGCGCCATTCTGCTGCTCGCCCGTATGCCGTTTTTCGCCGAGCGTTATGGCGACATGACGCTGCTGTGCGTCTTTAGCTTTGGCGGGCATTGCTGCATCCTACTCGGCATCTTTGCTGTTGCGTTGATGCCCAAGACCGTCACGCGCGTCGCTCATTGCATCATCAATTGGCTCGAGCGCGTGGGCGTCTCGGCCACAAAGATCGAGGGCTGGCGCACCTTTGTCGATGGCGAGATCTACTCGTTTTCCGAGAAATTCAAACTATCTGCCGGCCATTTTTCGTCCATGCTGCTCACGGTCGTCATCACTATGCTGCAGCTGGCGTTTTTCTACCTGGTTCCGTACTTTTTGATGCTCTCTTTTGGCCACCACGAAGTCGACTTTTTCTCGGTCATGGCTGCGAGCGCCTTTGTCCAGCTGCTGAGCTCCGCCGTTCCGCTGCCCGGCGGCACTGGTGGCGCCGAGGGTGGCTTCGCATTGTTTTTGGGTCACTTTTTTGGCACGGCATCGACTGCCGGCTATCTGCTGTGGCGTCTGATCACCTTTATCGCGCCGACCATTTTGGCCGCCCCGCTGCTGGGCCTTAAGAGCGCTCACAACGAGAGTATCCATGCACGCTGGGACCGTATGATGCGCAAGCTCGGGCGCACGCCTCAGACGCCCTCTACGCCCGTTAAGGCACATCCTGCGTGCCAGGTTACCGTTGATCCCAATCAACGTGCTCAAAAGCCTGCTGTGGCCCCTAAGCCGGCACGCCAGACCTACGTTCGCCAGACTGGCGACGGCATTCGCGTTTCCCCGGCGGCGCTCAATAAAAAGAAGCGATCTTAGGGCCCGGTCGGCGAGTCGTGCGTTCTTGATGACGCTCGTCATTGCGATGTGAGTTGTAGGATAATCCTCTTACGTTGATTATCTCCCACATGTAGAGGACTTACAGGTGGGCTGTTGACATGAAGGGGACTCGTCTATGGCTACCACCAAACCGCGCCTTGACCGTCGTATCGTCCGTAGTCGCAATGCGATTCTTTCGGCGTTTGAGCGACTGCTTATGGAAAAGCCCCTGGCCGATATTACGGTGAGCGCTATCGCGCGCGAGGCAAATGTCGACCGTAAGACCTTCTACGTGCACTTTGGCACGGTCGACGGCTTGCTCGACGCCATTGCCGTCGATGTGGTCGAGATGATCGTCGATTCAGTCGAGAAGACGCTTTCCTCCATGGGCGGCGACACCAACGAGCGCGCACTTGGCGCGGCGGCGTCCTTTTTCAAGACCGTTAACGAGGCGCTGTGCAACAACCTGGTGCTTAATCGCCAGTTGATCGAAAACATTCCGCTTGACGACTTTATGGCTCGTCTGCGTGTGCCGCTTGAGCACGAGATCGCTGAGCGCGATCTGCTGCCCGAGGGTCTAAAGGACGAGATGTTCGACTACTACCTGGCGTTTTTGCTGTCCGGCATTATCGGCATCTATCGCACGTGGGCGTTGTCCGATGGCTCGGTTCCCATCGAGCGCGTCTCGGCGGTCGCCAACGACCTGACGTTGAATGGACTATCGAGTCTGGAATCTCGTTTCGAATAGCACTAGCGCCTTATCCCCCCCCCCTGAGTTGCGGTGAAATAAGGACTGAATAGGCCTTTTAACAGCTTAAACACTCCCTATTTCACCGCAACTCAGGGGGATTGCATTACTGATAGCGCAGGCACTCGACTGGATCGAGCTTTGCGGCGCGGCGCGCGGGGTAGAAGCCAAAGATCACGCCGATGCCGACCGATACGGCAAACGCGAGCAGCACAGTTGTAATGGAGAAGCTCGGCGTAATCGTCCCGGTGGCTCCGAACTCGCTCATAATGCCCGAGTTGGCGGCAAAGAACGTGAGCCCCCAGGCCAGCAGATAGCCAATCACGACACCTAAAATGCCGCCGGTGATGCACAGCGCCGAGGATTCGGCCAAAAACTGGGCCGTGATATCGCGTCGGCTTGCGCCCAGAGCGCGGCGAATACCGATCTCGCGAATGCGCTCGGTCACGTTGGTGAGCATCATGTTCATAATGCCGATACCGCCGACTAGAAGTGAGATGCCAGCAACGGCGCCCATGATGAGCGAGAAGGCGCCCATAAAGGAGTTGAGGGCATCGATAGCGCTCTTCATGGAGCTTGCCGACACGCTGTCGTACTCGTCGTCCTCCGAGATGCCCTTCATGCTGCGCACCTTGGACTCGATCGTCTTGCAGAGCTCGTCCATATCGGTGCCCTCAGCGGCGAGCGCCGTCACACTGGGAAACGATGGATTGTCATCGCCGAAAAGCTCGGCGATCGTTTCTCGTGGCATGTACAGGCTCAGCGAGCCCATGGAGTCGTTGCCGCCGTCGATGACGCCAATAATCTGCACGTCTCCGCTCGAAACCTTGATGGTCTTGCCAATCGCGTCCTGTTCGTTGCCGTACAGTTGATCGGCGCCGCCGCGGCCAATGAGCGCCACGCGCGCGCCGGATTTGGACTCGATGTCGTTATAGGTGCGACCGGCAACGATCTTGCTGGCGCCCACGGCATCGAGCATGTCACTATCGACACCTTGGGCCATGACGGTATAGCTCTTATCTCCAACTTTGTACTCGGAATAGGCGCTGTCGACGATGCCGATCTGCTCGATTTGCGGCACCGTCTTGCGCAGCTTCTCGACATCCGAATCGGTGAGCTCTTGGGACGAGTAGATCTGCACCATGCGGGCCGCATTGAGGCCCAAGCTGTTGACCAAGCTGTTTTGGATGCCGCCGATGAGCGAGGTCATGGCTATGACCGAGGCGATGCCAATGACGATGCCCAGGATGGTGAGCAGGCTACGTCCCTTGTTGGCCTCGAGCGAGTGCAGGGCTTCTTGGACAAGATCGCGGGTGCTCATGCCTCTGCTCCTTTCGGCGGTGTAGAAGGTACGCAAATCGCGGGTAGGCTGTTGACGGCTCCGCGTAGCGTATTCGGCGCATGTGCGATATATGCGCCGTCATGGATTCGCCCGTCGCGGATAGTCACGGCACGGTCGGCCTCGGCAGCAATGCCCGGGTCGTGCGTGATGAGTACGATGGTCTTGCCTCGTTCTTGGAGCTTATGGAAGGTTTCCATGACGAGTGCCCCGGTTGTCGAGTCTAGGTTTCCCGTGGGCTCGTCGGCCAGGATGATGGGCGGATCGTTGACGAGGGCGCGCGCGATGGCAACGCGCTGCATCTGTCCACCAGAGAGTTCTGATATGCGGTGGTCCCAATGGTCGACCGGTAGCGTGACGGCTTGCAGTGCGTGCACGGCGCGCATCTCGCGCTGGTTGCGCGGCACATTGGTGTAGGACAGCGGCAGCATGACGTTTTCGATAACCGACAGGCGCGGCAGCAAGTTGAAACTCTGAAAGACAAAGCCAATGCTCAGCGCGCGCACTTCGGTGAGCTCATCATCGTCGAGTTCGGCGACATTGAGCCCCTGCAGGTAATAGTCGCCCGCCGTCGGCTTGTCCAAGCAACCCAGGATGTTCATGAGCGTCGACTTGCCCGAGCCCGAGGGGCCGGTGATGGCGACGAACTCGCCGGGGTCTACTGCCAGGCTCACGTTGTGCAGGATGTGGGCGCAACCGGCTTCGCTCTCAAAGATGCGGTGCACGTTGCGGATGTCGATGACGGGGCGCATTACATGCCCTCGTCGGCAGGCATGCCGTTGCCGCCGTCTGCCGTCATGCCCGCGCCAGTATCCATTACGATGGTGTCGCCATCGCGCAGCTTGGTAACCGGCACGTCGGGGTTGATTTCGTTGCCTTGCTCGTCGCGCTTGACTTGCGTCTTTCCGACTACGGCGTCGTTATCGTTTTGCGTCACAATGGTCACCTTCACGCGTCGCGTCTCCTTGCCTTCGTCATCGGTGGCCAGATTGACGTAATAGTGCTCGCCGTCCTCGGTCATCAGCGCCATGGTGGGCACCATGACCACGTCGTCAAGCTGCTTGGTCACCACCGAGACCTCGGCAGTCATGCCCGGCTTGAGGCGGCTGTCGGGTGCTTCAATGAGGATGTCGACGTTAAAGGTCACGCTGCTGCCGCCGCCGTTGGCGGCGTCGGAGTTTGCCACCGACGCGATAGCCGTGACGGTGCCCTGGCTCACGATATCGGGAAACGCGGGATAGGTAACGTTGGCGCTCTGGCCCACGGCGATCTTGGCGATATCCTTTTCACCCACCTGAACGGTGACCTTCATCTTGGAGAGGTCGGCGATCTGCATGGACTGCTTGCCGCCGCTCGTGTCGCCTTCGCCCATGACCATGCCTCCGGTCACCGTGGCTCCCACTTTGGCGTTGAGCTCGACGATGCTACCCGAGCTGGGCGCGGTTACCGTGCGCTCGGCAGCTTTGGCGTTGGCTTGGTCCAGGGTCGCCTGGGCCGAGGCTAGGTTGCGTTGGGCGCTCGAGATGGCACTCGTGTCGGCGGTGCCGCTAGCGCCAGTCGCGCCTGACGCATCTGTGTCAGTCGCCGGAGCGGCTTGGGCGGCAGCTACCGCTTTCTGTGCGTTGGCGAGGTCTTCCTGGGCAGCCGCGACCGCACGCTGCGCCTCGGAAACGTTGCGATCGAGCTCGTCGTTTTTAATGGTCATAAGCACGTCGCCCTCGTTGACGGACTGGCCGGCTTGCACGTTGATCGATGCTACCGTGCCGTCGACAGAAGGGGAGACCACCGAAGCCGAGATGGGCTTGAGCTGGCCTTTAGCCTCGACGGTGGTCGTAAACGTGCCCTCGGTGACCATATCGGTCACCGGCCCGTTGTTACCTGCGGGCTGTGCGTTGATTAAGAAGGTCACGACAACGGCGATGAGCACAATGGCGGCTACGACTCCTGCCGCAATGCCGCGTCGGATGAGCTTTTTGCGCCGACGCTCGGCACGCTTCGCCTTGAGCTTTGCGTAGGCCTCATCGTCGGATATTCCGGCGTTACCTTGCTCGCCGTCGTTTTGCTGCGCCGTGGGGGCGCTTGTGATGAGCGGTAGAGTTTCAGATGCGCCTTCCGGCACGCGCCCGGTATCGTCGGGGCCCGGGGTGATGGTGGGGACATTTGACATAGCGTCTCCTTTATAGAACATACCGCGATAAGTATATGCGCCCACCGGTTGGGGCGGGCGCATAGGCGCGTTTCTTTCAGAATCGAAAGGTAGGTGTCGCTGAGCTTTGTTGCGTTGCGCGTGACGTGCTACGAATGCACGACCACGCACAGACCGACTTTGATGCAGTCGTGGAGCGCCTTGGCATCGGCCAGGCGCAGATTGATGCAGCCGTGGCTACCGCACCATTTGTACGATTCGGCACTATCGAAACTCGAATCGTTTTGCCAGGTAGCGTCGTGGAAGCCAACCATGTTGCCCTCAAACGGCATCCAGTAGCTCACCGGGCTCTCGTATTTGGGCTTACCGGTCTTGGGGTCCTTGGCGCCGATAAGCTTGGTGGCGCCGTCGTTGCTGTTGATCTGCCACACGCCCTCGGGGGTGGCGTCTTCGCCCGGTTTGCCGGAAATAAAGTTGGCCTCCCAAACGATATTGCCGCTCTCGTCGTAGTAGCGCGCGTGCTGCTCGGACAGGTCGACGTCGATATACGCCTTCCAATCGGGCTCGCCCTTGGCGGTAAAGGTGTCGGCCTTCTGGGAGTAATTGATCTCAATCTCGCCGGTCTGCTTGTTGTTAATAGCATCCTCGACCTGCTTGGCAAGCGTGCTGCTATCGATAGACCAACCAAAGTCACCGCCTTCGACGGCACATTGCTTGCCATCGGCGCGCGTCCACCAACGAGTGGAGCCCACGGTGTTAAAGCCATTGGCGAGGTCTGCTGCCCAGTTGCTGATCTGGGAGGTGTCGAGTGTGGGGTTTGCAGGGTCGGCAAAGCTGATCCACTGCAGCACCGAGCTGCCGTCGACCTTGCCGGCATCCTCGCCGTTGAGCTTGAGAGTCACGTTGACGCCCAGGAAGTTGTTGGCGGCATCGCATGCGGCCTGAATCTGATCATCTGTCAGCGTGCCGTTGAGCGGCTCGTAGGCATCGTTGCCGAGCTTCGTAAGATCGACGGTCTCGGCGAGCGACGCGAGCTCGATCTCCGCATACTTAATGACATGCTCGCGGTTGAGCTTTTCGTTGGAGCGGGCCTTCTCGATCGTGAACTTGCCCGCCTTCTCGTCGTAGGAGCTCGATGCCTCAAAGGTACCCGAGCGGCCTTCGTTGAATGCGTCGATGGCGGCACCCAGATCCCCTTCGAACTGCTTTTGGTCAAAGGCGTCCGAGAGCATGGACAGGTCGACGTCCTGTTCCAGGTCGATGGTACCGTTTTTGGTCGCGCTAACGTTCTTGCCGCCGAGCGAGGCAATCAGGCGCGAAGGCCACAGCAGCGGCTCGTTGCTGCCGATAATCTCGTGGGCAGCTGCCTCGCCGTCGACGATGGGCTCGTCGGATTCGGGCTGATAGGTCCAGCTAAAGTCATCTCCCGAAACGGTGAGTTTGTAGTGCTTCCAGGCGGAGTCGACCTTGGTAGCGGCGGATGAGGCGTTGGAAAACGAGATATCGACGCCGGCGATGGTGGTGTTGGGGTAGGCAATCTGCGAAAACGCCACGACGCCCACGATATAGACGATGGCGACGAGGCCGAGGACGACGAAGAACGCCGTCTTGCCACCCGTCTTATTGCCCTTTGCGGAGCGGTTGTTGGCGGGGCCGCGGTTGTTGGAAACTCGAGTGTGCGAAGGGCCCTGGTTGTGACCGGCGCCATGTGCGGAACGCTGCTGACGCTGCTGATGCTGGCCCCGATTGGGGCGCGGGGAGGTATTTGCCGCGCCGTGCTGTTGACCTTGGGCTGGCGCGACGGGACGCGGCGATTGGATTCCTCCGGGCTGCCTGCTGGGCTGTTGCGGATCGGGGATCAGTTGGCTGCGGTCGATTTGCGACATCGTGTATATTTCCTTCGAGTTTCGCCTTGCGGCTCATCGTGTTTTGACTGGGCTTGAATTATAGCGATTACGCAGTTGCTTGTGTTACGAAAACAGTGGCGATAAACGATAGGTGGGACATATGTCCCACCTATCGTTCGCTTTTGCTCACTATCCGCATATTCCGCATTTTGCGCACGCCGAGAGTGCTGCCGGAGCCTGCGCGATGCCGCCCTTGGCCGTCTCGCGCAACGTGGCGGGCAGGGCGTGGCCTACCGAGAGCATCACGTGCGCCATCTGGTCAAACGGCACCAGGCTCTTGATGCCGGCGAGGGCGAGCTGCGCCGAGCTGAAGGCCGCGGCCACTCCGATGGCGTTGCGGTTTTGGCAGGGCACCTCGACAAGGCCGCCGACGGGGTCGCAAACGAGACCCAACAGGTTGCTCAGTGCAATGGAGCTGGCGTCGAGCGCTTGCTCGGGCGTGCCGCCCATCATCTGGACCAGCGCGGCGGCGGCCATGGCGGCAGCGCTTCCAACCTCGGCCTGACATCCGCCCTCGGCGCCGGCGACGCAGGCGCTCGTGGTGAGGTTGAGGCCGATGGCGGCGGCGCAGTAGAGGGCATCCATGACCTGTTCATCGTCGAGCTGGAGGTGATCGGCGAGCGCCAGCACGCAGCCGGGGACGACGCCCGCGGAGCCGGCCGTGGGGGCGGCAACGATCACGCCCATGGTGGCGGAGCGCTCGAGCACGGCCATCGCGCGGGCCACGGCATCGGTCTGAACGGGGCCCATCAGGCTTGCGCTCAAATCGTTGCGGCAGGTGGCATCGACGAGCTTGGCCTCTCCGCCGATAAGCCCGCCGAGCGATCGCTGCGGATTGGCGATGGGGGCCGTGGTCTCCTCGCGCATGACGTCGAGCACGCGGCGCATGGCTGCGATAGCATGGGCCTCGCCGGTCAGACGCGCCTCGCGCACGGCCATGACGGCGCCGATATTCAAACCGAGTTCGGCGCACGCATCGAGCATCTGCTCGCCGTCGTCAAAGATCTCCTTGGCCGAGACGCCGGGGGAGAGCGACGAGGCCGAGCCCGGGAGCTCGATAAACGTGGCGTAATCGACATTGTCGAGCTTGCGCAGCATGGGGACGACGGTGTCATCGGGAGCGCCGTCGGTCTCAAAGACGGAATAGGCCTGGCCTCCCACCTCGGTGCGGTAGGTGCGGCAGAAGGCGATGTTCACGTGTGCGTAGGCAAGCAGGTTCGTGAGCGCTGCGAGCACGCCGGGAACGTCCTGGTGTGCCACGAAGAGCGTGGAATACATGCCCGAGATGTCGACGCCGACGCCGTTGATGCGGCTGATGCGCATCTTGCCTCCGCCGAGGCTTTCGCCGCGGACCTGTGCCGTGGCGCCCGTGTCATCGACCATGTCAATGTCGACGGTATTGGGGTGGATGGAGGCGTCGTCGCCCTTGATGTCAAAGTGAAAGTCGAGGCCCTGGTTCCGTGCGAGGTCAAAGGCTTGCTTGATGTTCTCGTCGTCGGTATCGAGCCCCAGGATGCCCGCGACGAGCGCGCGATCGGTGCCGTGACCGCGGTAGGTGTGGGCAAAGGAGTTCCACAGGCCAAAGGTAACCTTGGTGATGCGGCCTTCCAGCAGGCTGGCGGCAACCTGGGCGCAGCGCAGGGCGCCGGCGGTGTGCGATGAGCTGGGGCCGACCATGACGGGCCCCAAGATCTCGAATGCCGAGGTCGTAGCTAGTGTTTGCGGCTTGCCTGCCATGGCTGCTCCTTCTTTATCCCGTCGTTCCGAGGGCTTTGGTATTTGGTCGCCTGCTCTACAGTCCTGGCTCGCACGGAGGCCACATTAAGTGGCCTCCGTCTCGTGCGGAACTCGCGACCGACCAAATACCAAAGCCCTCGGAACTTAGGATACATGGTAGAGGCGCGCGTGCTGCAAAATTCATCAGCTGGCGACCTATTCCATGTCCCAGGTCGGCTCATCTTCACCACCGGGTAAATAAAAAAGAAGTACCGCTTGGGGGCGGTACTTCTTTTGAAAGCACGTATGTTGTTCTGACCTTAGCGGATCTAAATTAGAGGCCGCAGGCTGCTTTAAGTTCTTCGACTCGATCGGTCTTTTCCCAGGTGAAGTCGGGGTCTTCTCGGCCAAAGTGACCGTAGGCTGCCGTCTTCTCGTAGATCGGTCGACGCAGGTCCAGGTCGCGGATGATGGCGCCCGGGCGCAGGTCGAAGGTCTTCTCCACGGCCTCGACGATCTTGTCCTCGGCAACATGTGCGGTGCCAAAGGTGTCGACCATGATCGACAGCGGCTTGGACACGCCGATGGCGTAGGCCAGCTCGACCTCGCAGCGGTCGGCCAGGCCGGCAGCCACCACGTTCTTGGCGACCCAGCGCGCGGCGTATGCGGCGGAACGGTCGACCTTGGTGC
>CAMQJB010000059.1 GCA_947002045.1 uncultured Collinsella sp. | reverse complement strand
GCTCACGACGGAGAGCACATTAAGTGCTCTCCTGTTCGTGCGGAACTCGCGACAAACTTAACCCCTGCCCCGGCACCCGGCGGGCAAACGTCGTTGGGTTTATCACTGACATGAAGTGGGCGCTTGCATATCGTCCGCTAGCTTGGCACGGTACAATGCTTTCAGATTTCAATTTGTAAATTAGTGGGGTTAATTCATGGCAGAATCTCGTGCGGAGCGTAAGGCTCGTCGTGCTTTGATCGAGGCGGCTGAGGGGTCGGGGGAGAAAAAATCTTCTAAGAAATCCAAGTCGTCTCTGAATGCGAAGGGTAAGTCGGCTAAGGGCAAGGCTAAGGCCAAGCGTCCCGGCTCTCGTCGGAGCGAGGATAAGGCATCTCAGACTCGCTCCAAGCGCCCGTATAAGAATCCGGTTCCGTCTGCGCGTGAGGCTGTTGATCCCAAGTCTCCCTGTTCCATCATGAGAGCTTGTGGCGGATGCACGGCGCTCAATCGTCCTTATAAAAAGCAGTTGGCAGCTAAGCAGGCTGTTATGGAGGAGCTTTTTGCTGCCCTTTGCGAGCGCGAGGGTATTAGCGTCGACCCCATTCGCGGTATGGGAGTCACCCTGGGTGACCCAGGCACATATCCTGCGCCGCGCGGTTTTCGCCATAAGGCCGCCACCCCCTTTGCCCCCGGCAAAGGGGGCGCTGTCCGCTGCGGCTTTTTTGAACGTGGCACGCACAGAATCGTTGCTGTTCCCGAATGTCCCGTCGAGGCGCCGGGTGCCCGTCAGATTCTCAACGGCATCGCGCGTGAGGCTGAGCGCCTGCGCATTCCAGCCTTTAACGAGGACAAGCATCTCGGACTGCTTCGCTATGCCGTCGTTCGCTGCGGCTGGCGCACCGACCAAATCATGGTCACCCTCGTGACCGCCCAGCGCGACCTACCGCATGCACAGGAATTCTTTGAGGCCGTCGCTGCACTCGATCCGCGCATCGTCACCGTCGCCCAAAACATCAACGGGCGCCCTGGCAACGCCATCCTCGGTGAGGAAACCCGTATCGTTTATGGCGCCGAATGCATGCGCGACCAGCTACTCGGCTGCGAGTTCGACATCTCCCCTACCGCGTTCTACCAGACCAACCCGCAGCAGACCGAATTGCTCTATCAGCTCGCTATCGACGGCATGGACCTGCGCCAGGGCGATGTGCTTATGGATGCCTACTGCGGCAGCGGCACCATCGGTCTTTGCGCAGCTAAAGATGCCCAGAGCAAGGGCATCGGCATCATGCTGCTCGGCGTGGAGCGCAACCCGGCGGGCATTGCCGACGCGCGCCGCAATGCCGAGCTCAACGGTCTTACCCGCAGCGCCTGGTTTATGGCCGACGATGCCACCGATTACATCCTAGATGCCGCCGACAACAACGAGCGCGTCGACGTCCTTTCCATCGACCCGCCGCGCGCCGGCTCCACCCCCGAGTTCCTCGAAGCTGCCTGCGCACTTAAGCCGCGCCGCATCACCTATATCAGCTGCAACCCCGTGACCCAAGAGCGCGACCTGCACCAGCTCCTCGACGGAGGCTATCGCCTGCTCAAGATCACGCCCGTCGACATGTTCCCCCACACCGACCACACCGAAACCGTAGCGGTCCTCGAACGCCGCTAATTGTCCGGCACAAGAAAGGGGGCGGCCCGCCTGGACCGCCCCCTTCGCTTGGTTTATAAACTCAGCTACATCCCCTTGCGCAGGTCGCACACGCCGGCTGCAGCCATCTCGCGCAGCAGCGTCTCGCGGTCACGCGTCACAATCAGGTCCAGCGGGAAGTGAATCTCGTCGAGCAACTTGCGGGCATGGTCAAGCTTGCCAATTGCCATGCCAATGTGCGCATCGGTCGAAACGCCAATGCCCACGCCCAGCTCGGCGCAGCGCTCGGCGATCTTGCGGCATACGGCCCAATGCTCGGTATCCGTGCCATGCTCAAGACTATGGTTATTGATCTCGATAATCTTGTGCTTGGCCTTGGCCGCCAGCAGTACCTCATCGATATCGAACGGCACGCCCGAACGACCCGTATGCCCCAGCATGAACACCTTGGGGTGCTCCAGGGCATTGATGTACATCTCGGTCGTCTGGGCGAGCGTCGCGCCTTCGGCAAACTGCGCATTATGCACGCTTGCCACCAAATAATCCAAATTGCGCGTCACCAAATCGAACAGCGAATGCTGGTGATTGAACGAATCGCCGACAATATTGAGCGAAACGGGAATGTCCTCGCCAAACAAGCTTCCATCCAGCGAAACGATATCGGCCTCGGCTCCGCGAAGCACCAGCACACCGCTCCAAATGCGCGGCCAGATATCCTGGTTAATAAAGAACTGGAAACTGCGCAGGTCATTGGGGCAAGCCGTAACCATAGAGCTCAGATGGTCGGCAGATCCAAGTACCTGCAGACCACGCTCTGCCGCCCAGTACACATTCTCCTCAATGGTCGAATATGCATGCGCAGAGAACATCGTATGGGTATGAATGTCACAAGAAAGCAGGTAGGGCATCGGGTCTCCTTATCCGGCATGGCCGTCGCTTATATTCATTGTACGCATAGCCTTCGATAGTCGTAAAACCACTCCATCCCAACGACACAACGTCCATGACAACGGGGCCTGGCTTAACACCAAACCCCGTTTCACGTAAAACATTGTAGGCAGAGCGCTTTACTTTTAACGATACTCGTCCGCCAACCGCTTCCAAGCGGGTAGCGAATTGATGATCGTTTCATAACTCACGCAATAGCCCAGGCGGAACCAACCCGGCATACCAAAGCTGTCCGAGGGAACCGCAAGCAGCTCATACTTCTTTGCGCGCTCACAAAACGCATTCGCATCGGGCTCGAGTGCCTTCACCCACAGGTAGAAAGCACCGTCCGGCTCAACATAGGTATAGCCGTAGTCCGTCAAAGCATCAGTGAGCGCCGTGCGATTGCGAGCATAGGCCTCGATATCACTCGGCTCATCGATGCAATCGATAATCACGCGCTGGAAGAGCGCCGGTGCACATACAAAACCCAGCGTACGGGCAGCACCCGCAACAGCCGGCATCAGACGCGCAGCCTGCGGATTGGTGTTGGGAACCAAGATCCAGCCCACGCGCTCACCAGGCAGCGACAGCGACTTAGAATACGAGTAGCACACCACGGTGTTCTCGTAGATCGAGGGCACCCAAGGCACCTCGGCGCCGTACACGATCTCGCGGTACGGCTCATCCGAGATGAGCATAATCGGATTCTCGGGGTCGCGTTTGGCGTTGGCCTCGCGCAGAACATTGGCCAGTCGCGTCAGCGTGTCGCGCGTATACACGGCACCGGTCGGATTGTTGGGCGAGTCGATAATGACAGCCGCCGTCTTATCGCTGATCGCCTTGAGCACGTTGTCCACGCTCAGCTGGAACGTGTCTTCATCGGCAAGCGCCTCAACACACGTGCAGCCGGCCTTCTCAATCCACACGCGATACTCCGGAAAGTACGGGGCGACAACAATAACCTCGTCGCCCGGGTTCGTAACGGCGTTGAGCGTGCAGGTGAGCGATGCCGCGGCGCCAACCGTCATAAAGACGTCCTTGCCCTCATAGCTCGTGCCAAAGCGGCGGTTGAGCGATTCGGCGACAGCTGCTCGACATTGCGGCAGGCCCGGTGCGGGGGTGTAGCCGTGCAGCTGGTCACTCGGCAGCTCTAAGGCCTTCTTAATGGACTCCGCCACGGCAGCGGGCGCCGGAACACTCGGGTTGCCCAGCGAAAAATCGAATACGTTCTCCGCACCGATCTGCGCCTTGCGCTCAAGACCATAGCTAAAGATCTCGCGGATGATGGAGCTTTCCGCACCGCGAGCATACATAGTTTCGTTGATCATCTGTTCCCCTTTCGCATAGGCGCTATTGTACGCTTTAGCCGAGCAAAGCGCCGCAGCAATGTTGATTGGGGACAGACTTAAATGCGTGAAAACGCTCATTTAAGTCTGTCCCCAATCAACAGATGGCCCCATATCGCTCAAAAGAAAAGCCTCCGTAGGTTTCCCCGCGGAGGCTTTCACCACAAAGACTATTTGTCGTCGTCGGTGTCGGCACCGGCATTGACGGCACAGTCATCATCGGCAGTCTCGGATGCGACTTCGGCATCCTCCTGCATGGCCGCCTGCGCAAAAGCTGCGGCATCAGCCGCCAGCTCCTCCTCGCTCATGCGAGGCGCGCGCTTCTTGGTTGGCATGCCAGCCGCCTTGGCATTGCGCTCCTCCTTGGCCGCCAGGATATCGCCCTCGCGCTCAAGGTAGGCATCCCACTCGTTGTCGAGCAGGGCATTCACGGCGTCGCCTTCGACGGTCTCGCGCTCAAGCAGCACCTTCGCCATCAGATCAAGCTGATCGCGACGGGCATCCAGAATCTCGACCGCGCGGCGATGGGCCTCGCGCATAATGCGCTGGACCTCGATATCGATGCGACGCGCCGTCTCCTCGGAGTAATCCTGGTGATCGGCGTAATCGCGACCAAGGAACACCTGATGCTGTGCCTCGCCAAACACCTGCGTGCCCAACTCCTCGCTCATGCCCAGGCGCGTGACCATCTCGCGCGCCATCTTGGTCGCGCGCTCCAGGTCGTTGCTCGCGCCCGACGTGATGTCGTCGCACATGAGTTCCTCGGCAACGCGACCGCCCAAGAACACGGCAAGCTCATCGAGCATCTCGTTCTTGGTCTTGAGGAAGTGATCCTCCTGCGGAAGCTGCAACGTGTAGCCCAGAGCCTGGCCGCGGCTGACAATCGAAATCTTATGAACCGGATCGGAGTGCTCCAAGATGTGACCCACCAGGGCATGACCGCTCTCGTGGTAGGCAATCGTGGTGCGCTCGGCTTCGGTCATCACACGGCCCTTGCGTTGTGGTCCGGCAATCACGCGCTCCATCGACTCCTCGACCTCGTCCATCGAGATCACGGAACGATGACGGCGAGCGGCCAGCAGCGCAGACTCATTGAGCAGGTTCGCCAAATCGGCACCGGTAAAGCCAACGGTCATCTGGGCGAGCTTCTCAAACTTAACGTCCTCGTCCATCGGCTTGTTCTCGGCATGCACGCGCAAGATCTGCTCGCGGCCCTTTACGTCCGGACGGTCGACCGTGACCTGGCGGTCAAAACGACCGGGGCGCAGCAATGCCGGGTCCAGAATATCGGGACGGTTAGTTGCGGCGATCAGGATGACCGACTCGCTTTCCTCAAAACCGTCCATCTCGACCAGCAGCTGGTTGAGCGTCTGCTCGCGCTCGTCGTGGCCGCCGCCCAGACCGGCTCCGCGCTGACGTCCCACGGCATCGATCTCGTCAATAAAGATGATCGACGGAGCCTGAGACTTGGCCTCCTTAAAGAGGTCGCGCACGCGGCTGGCACCGACACCCACGAACATCTCGACAAAGTCAGAACCAGAGATGCTAAAGAACGGCACGCCCGCCTCGCCGGCAACGGCCTTGGCCAGCAGCGTCTTACCGGTACCCGGAGGGCCCACCAGCAAAACGCCGCGCGGGATCTTGGCACCCAGTTTGCGATAGCGGTCCGGATCGCTTAGGAAGTCGCGGATCTCCTCGAGCTCCTCGACGGCCTCGTCCACGCCGGCCACGTCCTCGAACTTGACCTTGGGACGCGTAGCCTCGTTGGTCTTGGCATTGGTCTTGCCAAACTGCATGTTCCTGTTATTGGCGCCCATCATCTGGCGCATAAAGTAGAACATGATGGCGATCAGGGCGATCGTCGGCAGCACGCTCATCGCCAGGTCGCCCCAAAAATCGGGGTCGTTGGTGTTGACGATGTACTTGGTATCGGGGTGCTCCGCCATAAGCTCGGCAAGCGAATCGGAGCCGACATAGGTCGAGGAGAAGCTCTTGAGCTCGCTCGTATCGCCCTTGTCCTTTTTCGTCTTCCAGTAATGCCCCGCCACGCTTCCGTCTTGAACCGTATAGGTCAAATCTTCGACGCGATCCTGCTTAATGGCACTGACCATCTCGCTCGTCGCGAGCTTAACGGTATTGCTGGAGTTGGCAAAGCCGGAACCCATATTAAAGAAGGCATAGCCCAGAAGCGCGCAAGCCAAAAGAAAATACAGCCAGCCCGTACGCGTGGGCTTCTTGCCTCCGGGCATCCCCGGAATCTTTGGGTCCCGGGGAGTCTGGGGATTGTTGTCGTTACGGTCGTCGGGCATCTTACGAATAAACCTCCGGTTTCAAAATGCCCAGATACGGAAGGTTGCGATAGCGCTCGGCATAGTCGAGGCCGTAGCCCACCACAAAGGCATCGGGGCAATGGGTTCCAACATACTTGGGCGTGATGGCCGAGGTACGGTCCTCAACGTCCTTCCACAGGAAGGCAGCGACCTCCAGCGAAGCGGGCTTGCGGCTCTCGAGGTTCTTCATCAGGTACTTGAGGGTCAGGCCCGAGTCCAGAATGTCCTCGACGATCAGCACGTCGCGACCACGGATGTCGATATCCAGGTCCTTAATGATACGCACGATGCCCGAAGACTTCACACCGTCGCCATAGCTCGAAACAGCCATGAAATCGATGTTGGTCGGCAGCTCGATCTTGCGCATCAGGTCGCCCATAAAGACAACGGCGCCGCGCAGAACCGCGATCAGCACCAGATCCTTACCAGCGTAGTCGCGCGTAATCTCCTCGCCCAGGCGAGAAACGATACCGTCGATATCCTCCTGCGTAAACAGAACCTTCTCGATATCCGGATGTTGAGAAGCCATGACAACCCTTTCTTGTGCCTAATCGCCCACACACCGCCGTATGGACGCGAACTACACATTCTAGCAGCGCACGGGGTATATTTTCCAGCCCGCGCACCATCAGCGCGGGAATACCGTCAACGCCGCACAGAAAAGCTGGTGCGAGGGGCTAACCCGCGTCGACCACACGAAGCAGATAGGCCACGCGCGTCGCCGCCGTGCACTTAAAACGCTCGTCCGCGCGAACTCCGGCGACCCACACCACGGCACCCCCCGGCGCCGTCCTCACCATGGGCACGCCGGCGCGCTCGGAAACGGGAATGCGAGCCTCTCCTAGCAAGTCGGATACCTTCTTGCTTCGACCACTCATTCCTAACGGGCACATCACGTCTCCCGGTGCGGGACCGTCCACCCACAGGCGCGCCAATCGCGCCTCGGCAGGGATCTCGCCACGCGAGCCCGCCAGGATCCGCTCACTATCGCTGTCGGCAAAACCCAGGGCAGCCGCGTCTACCAAAGCCGCCACTTCCCCGGCAGCCGCAAGCTCACGGGCGCGGCGCACGATATCGCATCCCGGTTCAACGGCCATCGGCTCTGCGACCAGCATACGTCCCCCGCCCAACGGCAAACGACCGGGTACGGTAACCCAGTCCGCGACCAGGCCCTCGCGAGCCACCGGAGCCTTAAACGCCAGCATGCCAAATTCGACGCGTGCGTCAATCCCCGCCGGAAGCGTGACCGAGCCTGCGCCCTCGGCAACGCAGGAAAGGACTCGCTCCACATGTCGCATCTCTGGACGAGCGTCCGGATCGATGCGTTTGATCGCCAGTCGCACGATGCGCCGCGCGATTACGACCTCGGCCGCAGCAAGGCGTCTGGCATCGAGCACTAGCGCACCCGCCGCCTCCTTGCGCAGGCAGCTTCGAAACGCCTGTGCCGACAGCTGGGATAGAAACGCATCTTCGTCACCAAGAATCTCGCAGGCGGCGCCAATCGTCTTGCACACGCTCGCATTACGCTGTGCCACCACTGGCATTACCCGATGGCGCACGTAGTTTCGCAGATACGAGATATCCTCATTGCTCTCGTCCTCACGCCACGGCTGACCATGTACCTGTAGATAGCCCACGAGCTCGCCATGAGTTAGGTCGAGCAAGGGGCGCACCACGATATTCCTCCGGCGAGGAATGCTCGATAGGCCAGCGGGCCCTGAACCCTTAATCGCGTTCATCAAAAACGTTTCCGCACGATCCGAAGACGTGTGCGCGGTGCAGATACGAGCCGCCGTTCGCGGTGCCCCCGTCTGGGCGCAGAGCTCGCGAACATACCTCCGCGCCGCGGCATAGCGCACCTCGCGGGCCGCGGCCTCAATATTGCCCGACTCCCCATCAAAATAAGCATGCTCCACGCACAGCGGTAAACCATATTTCGCGCAGAGCTCACGCACAAAGGCCTCGTCGCCATCGGACGCCTTGCCGCGCAGATGATGGTTTACATGCAGCACATGCAGGCGCTCGCGAGCAATGGGGGCAACACCGCGTCCGTCTTGGATATCCAGCTTTGATGTGCACGCCATAAGAAGCAGTGCCGTCGAGTCCGCGCCGCCTGATACCATGAGCACGACAGGAGCAGCCTGCTGCCTCGTCCGGGTCTCATCGACTGCCCCAGGCACGGCATGGTGTCCATAATGCTGAGATACCGTAGGCATTTGCTTCCTCCTCTATTCGTCCGCACCCATTGTATCCTTTGGAATCTTATGTCTCGTCTGCACCTTCATATCCTCGGCAGTGGCTCTAAAGGCAACTGCGCACTCATCGAGGGCCCGCAGGGGCTCATTATGGTCGATGACGGACTGTCTCGCCGCGAAACGCTCAAACGCATGGCGGAACTCGGACTGTCGGCAGACGACGTGTACGCCCTTGTTGTCACCCATGAACACAGCGACCACATCAAGGGGCTTGAGGTATGGTGCAAGCATTGGAATGGCCCGGTCTTTTCCAGCAGAGGAACGCTCACGTCCAAAGAAAGCCTCGCACATCTACCTGTCGAGGAATTCGACCCAGGTGACGCCCTCTCTATTGCCGGAGTCCACATTCAAACATATTCGACATCCCACGACGTCGTTAATCCCGTCGGCTACCGGTTTGACGCTCAGGGTGATTCAATTGGCTTTGCCACCGACACCGGCGAGTTGTCGAAGCATGCCATCGATACGCTCAAGGACTGTCGCATTCTCGCACTCGAAAGCAACCACGATGTAACCATGCTGCGTCAAGGCGACTATCCTCGCTTTCTTCAGGAACGTATCCTGTCTGTAAAAGGGCATCTCTCCAACGATCAGGCCGCCGATGCCGCACGCGCGTTGGTAACCGATCGCACCGAGCAACTTATCGCGATGCACATTAGCCAAGACAACAATCGCCCAAGCCTGACCGTCAAAAGCTACGCAAGCTCCCTCGACGCAACACTCGACAACGAGCTTGGCAGCACCGCCACCCGCGTTGAGGGGCTGCATAAACTCACGATACGTCCCGCCGGGCAATATCGGCCCATGACCATACAGTAAACAGCAAAGGGGGCTGGGAATCACTTCCCAGCCCCCTTAACGTAGGCACCGATTTTAAAAGCCGATAGCCTTAATCGATGGAGATCTTCGTAACGTTCTTCTTCTCGACAATCTTAGGAACCGTAACGGTAAGGATGCCGTCAGCGTACTTTGCAGAAAGACCCTCGCTCGAAGCATCCTTCAGGTACACACCGCGCGTCGCGCTGTACGAGCTGAACTCCTTCTGCAGGAAGTTCTTACCCTCGTTCTCCTCGTCTTCCTCGACATTCACGCTAATGGACAGGCGGCCCTCGTTAAGCTCGACATCGATATCGTCCTTGGCGACGCCGGTCAGATAAGCCTTGACCTCATAGCCATCGCCCTTATCCTCAACGTCAACGGGGAACGCCTTAGAGGCAATCGAGCTGTTCGCTAGGTCGCTCATATCATCAAAGAGATCAAACAACGAGCTAGCAGAGGGACGAACACCAAAAACCGAACGATAAGGAACCATGCTTGCCATGACTACCACTCCTTTAAGGGACTGCCGAGCCATCTTCTAGGTGGCAGGGACTTCTTTTGACGCTCTAATATATGCCCATCCATTTCTTATATATACATTTTGATATAAAGTTTTTTAAGTCTCTTTCTATAAGCATATCTAAGTCTGGTCGACTAAGGTTTTAACGAAGCTAAAGTTCTTTGAACCGTGCCTTAAATACCATATACGCGGCCTGTCAAAACGAAGCGGAGGGCTTACAATAAGCGCATACTCGTTGTTAATGACAACCTAAGGGCATCATGGACGATAAGACCTCCGACAATTCGTTTGAGCCGCTGCAGAACGATAGTTCTGCCTATTCACAGCCCATACGCTACCATCGTCCCCATATTTCCCAAGAGCCCATTAACGATGCGGAACCTGAATATGTAACTCGAAATCGTTATCAAACCCTTGAAGAAACTCAATCGGGTCGCAGACACATGGGAGTCGACTCGAGCGATCCGGTGTATCTAAAAGATGCCCCCTTATCCAAAAACAGCGCATGCAGCCAGGAGCAAACACAAACACCCACTAAGCAACATCGTAGAGGGCCCCGTCCCAAGCAAACTCTAACGCATTCCGCCCGCTATCTCGAGACGCCTAAGCAGGGGAAATCGATATTTACATCGTCAAACAGACGGCGCAAACAGCACCGCCTCCAAATCGCGCTCTTGATCATTGCCGTCGTGGCAATCGCGCTGGTCATTCATTTTATTTTCTTCAAATAGCGAAGGCTATTAAGCCATAGAGGCGTTTAGCCAATATCGACCAAACGCAAAAAGGGGGAGGCCGCGAGGCCTCCCCCTTCTACATTCCCAATGGCGG
>CAMQJB010000058.1 GCA_947002045.1 uncultured Collinsella sp. | reverse complement strand
GGGGGGGCGCCCGGGCTGGCGGGGCCCCCCAAACCGCTAAAAAAACACCATAAACCCAAACACCAACCCCCCCCCGCCCCAAACCACCCGGCCCGGGGCGGCCCCTTGTCATTACATCAGGCTACAGGACAGCCGCCAACGCGTCGATATCCTCCTGCGTCGTGGCCCAGCTGGTGCAAAAGCGCACCACCGTGTGAGTATCGTCGTACTTTTCCCAGTACTCGATCGAGGCATGCTCGCGAATGCGGGCCATGTCCTCGTTGGGCAGAATCACAAACTGCTGGTTGGTCGGCGTCTCCAAGAAGAACTGGTAGCCGCGCTCGTGCAGCACGCGACGAAGCGCCTGAGCGGTCTCAATCGCCTGGCGACCAATCTCAAAATACAGGCCATCGGTAAAAAGGGCCTCGAACTGCACACCCGTCAGGCGGCCCTTGGCAAGCAGCGCGCCGTGCTGCTTAATACGCGGAATGGGATGCGCCGGGGTGTGCATGCCGCAAAACACCACAGCCTCGCCGCACAGAGCGCCGCACTTGGTGCCGCCGATGTAGAACACGTCGCACAGCTGCGCCAGCTCGGGCAGGGTAATGTCGCACTCATCGGCCGCCAGCGCATAGGCCAGGCGGGCGCCATCCACAAACAGCGGAATCTCGCGCTTCTGGCACACCGCGTGAATCGCCGCGAGCTCGGCCTTGGAGTACAGCGTGCCGTACTCGGTCGATAGACTCACGTACACGGCGCCCGGGAACACCGTGTGCTCGTAGCTCTCGTTTTCGTAGAACACCTGGATATAGTTCTCGAGGTCCTCGGCATGCATCTTGCCCTCGTAGCCGGGGATGGTGAGCACCTTGTGGCCGCCAAACTCGATGGCGCCTGCCTCGTGACAGGCGACGTGGCCGGTCTCGGCAGCAACGACGCCCTCGTACGGCGCAAGCAACATGTCGATCACCGTCGCGTTGGCCTGCGTGCCGCCCACCAGAAAAAACACGTCGGCATCGGGGGCCTGACAGGCCTCGCGGATAAGTTGCTTGGCACGCTCGGTGTGCGCATCGGTACCGTAGCCGGGCTGCGGCTCCATATTGGTGTCGACAAGCGCCTGCAGCACCGCCGGATGTGCACCGTGGGAATAGTCGTTGTTAAACGCGAGCATGGCAATCCTCTCTTACCGGGTATCGGCCAGATGATTCAAACGGGGCTATTGTACGCCGTTGGGATAGGCGATGCGCGCGGCAAGGCACTCAAGTGCCAGTACCAGGGCAAAACCGCAGCTCACGTCACTCAAAAAGTGCGCGCCGATCACGATGCGCCCAAAGGCGACGAACGCTGCAACAACAACCGCCGCCCAAAAGATCACGCGGCGACGCGAAGGTTTTTCCTTAAAGGCTGCCGCGGGAAGCCCGGCGAGCATAAGGCCGATCGCCGCATGCGCGGTGTGCCCGCTCGCGAACGACTTGAACCCGTCCTTGATCACGCCGGCGGCGATATAGGTCCACTTGTCGGGATTGCCGATTACCCACCACGGCTGAAAATTGAGCCCCGGCGTGACCTCGATCACGCGCATGCGCGGGCGCGACCACAGCGGCTTGACGATCACGTTGAGGATAATGGCCTGAGCGACCCACACGGCAAGTACCATCAACGCCCAGCGCGTAAGCTCGTCGGGCGCGGTGTCGCGCGTAAGGCGATAGGCAATAACGTTAACCGCAATGACCAGCACAAACGTCAGCACCAGCTGAAACGCGATGAGCTTGCCGCCGACGCGCAGCGATCCGATAATCTCGTAGCCGACCAGACCCATGTTGATCAAAACGCCCAGCGCAGCGAGCCATTTGCTCCCCCTGGAATCGGGGCGTGCCGAGCGCACGAGCATAACGCCCGCAATGCTCGCCGTCAGCTCGAACGGCAGCTCGCCGGCCGCCTCGACAAAGCGACCGTACATGCTGCCGATGTTGAACAGCGCGCTCGAAATCTGATAGTCGAAGAAACTGCCCACGCCCAGACAAAGGCACAGGACAACCGCGATAATGGCGACATCTTTCTTATAGATGTATCCGAACATGCTTTCCTTTCGATGGAGCCAGATTGCCCAAACGGGGCGTTTGCAGCGTCGACCCGTTAGTCGTCGTCGCTCGCACCCAACTGCTGCAACAGCATGAGTGCCGCGGCCACGGGGCCGGTACCGTCGTTGGCGTCGAGACCGCGACCCAGGCCGCTGCCCGCGCCGGCGCCCGCCTTGTAGGGCACCGACAGTTTGCGGCTCTTGGGGAAGTTCACCGCGCCATAGCGGGTCTTTAGCTCAAAGGCCACCTTCTTGGGCACGTCGATGCCCAAAAACGTGATGCGACCGCCGCTGAGCGTAACGCTCTCGAGCCCCAGGCGCTCGCCGCGAATGCGGATTCGCGCGCGATTGAACAGGTTGAGTCCTGCCAACGGCAGCTCGCCATGCGCGGCCTCGGTCTCTTCCTGCACCTCATCGATGCTCTCCAGGTCCTCGGCCGCTGCGAGCTTACGGTACACGAGCACGCGCTGATCCACCGCCGGCAGGTACTCCTCGGACAAGAAGTAATCGGCCGGCAGGTTGATGCCCACGCTCGCCGCCTCCACGCCGGCATCGTCATCGCCGCGCGCCTCGGCCACTGCCTGGCCCAGCATCTGCGTAAACAGGTCAAAGCCCACGCTCGACAGGTTGCCGTGCTGCTCGGCGCCCATAAGCGAGCCGGCGCCGCGGATCTCCAGGTCGCGCATGGCAATGCGCATGCCGCTGCCCAGGTCCTGGAACTCGGAAAGTGCGGTCAGGCGCGCCGTCGCCTCCTCGGTGAGTGGCAGCTCGCCCGGGAACATAAAGTACGCGTAGGCCTGCGTGGCAGAGCGACCCACACGACCCTTGAGCTGGTAGAGCTGCGCCAGGCCCAGACGCTGCGAATCCTCGATGATCAGCGTGTTGGCGGTCGCGTTGTCGATGCCGCTCTCCACGATGGTCGTGGCGATGAGCACGTCGATCTTTTTGGTCGCGAACTCGATCATCACGTCCTCGACCTCGCGCGGGCTCATCTTGCCGTGCGCCACGCCCACGCGCGCCTCGGGCGCGGCCTCGTGTACGCGCGCCACGGCGTCGTCGATGGTCTTGACGCGGTTGGACACGTAATACACCTGACCGCCGCGGCCCACCTCCAGGCGAATCGCCGCGCTCACCACATCGGGGTCGTACTCCCCCACGTGCACGATCACGGGACGACGCCCAGTCGGCGGCGTCGTGATCAGGCTCATGTCGCGCACGCCGCTCGTGGCCATCTGCATGGTTCGCGGAATAGGCGTTGCCGAAAGCGTGAGCACGTCAATCTGCTCGCGCAGGTTCTTGAGCTGCTCCTTGTGCTGCACGCCAAAGCGCTGCTCCTCGTCGATGATCACCAGGCCCAGGTTCTTGGGGTTCACGTCGGCCGAAAGCAGACGATGCGTGCCGATGAGCACGTCGATCGTGCCCTCGGCAAACGCCTTGAGCGCGCGCTTTTGCTGCGCCGGGGTGCGGAAGCGGCTGAGCACTTCGACCTCGAGGCCAAACGGGGCAAAGCGCTCAAAGAACGTCTCGTAGTGCTGCTGGGCCAGAATGGTCGTGGGGCAGAGCACCATGACTTGGCGGCCAGAGTCCACGCACTTAAACGCCGCGCGCAGGGCAACCTCGGTCTTGCCAAAACCCACGTCGCCGCACAGCAGGCGGTCCATGGGCTTGGGCGCCTCCATATCGGCCTTAATGTCGGCGATGGCCTCCAGCTGGTCGCGCGTCTCGTCGTAAGGAAAGCTCTCCTCCATCTCGATCTGCTCGGGCGTGTCAGGCGGGCAGGCGATACCCACGATTGATGAGCGGCGCGTATACAGGTCGACCAGGTCAAACGCCAGCTTTTTGGCGTTCTTGCGCGCCTTGTTGGTGGCGCGCGTCCAGTCGGCGGTATTGAGCCTGGTCAGGCGCGGTTTGTCGCCGTCGGGGCCAACATAGCGCGTGATACGGTCGACCTGCTCGAGCGGCACGTAGAGCTTGTCGCCGTCAGCATATTCCAGCAAAAAGTAGTCGCGCTCTTTGCCGCCCACTTCCTGACGCGCAATCTCGCTAAAGAGTGCGATGCCGTGAGTGGCGTGCACCACGTAGTCGCCCGGCTTAAACGGGAAGGTGATCTGCGTAATGTCCACCTTGCGGCGGCTGCGCGCGCGGTTGGCATCCATACGGGCGTTGAGGTCGGCGATCGAGAACACGGCCAGGTTAGCATCGGGCACCACCACGCCCTGCGGCAGGGCGGCATCGACAAAGGTCACGCGCCCGCGCGAGATGGTGGGCACGGCGGCACCGGCGGCAGCCTGGGCCGCGCCCGCCTCGAGCGAGCGGGCGTTGAGTGCGTCGGCCTTACGCTCGCGAATGGAAGCGTGGGCCTCCTGGCGTGCGGCACGGTCGGCAGAATCTGCCGCTGCCACGCGCACGTGGTCGCCAATTACGCCGGCGTTTTCGGGGGCCGCCGTCAGCGATTCCTCAAAGGTAATGCCCTCATCGCCAAAGGTGAGCTCCATCGACTCGCGCGCACCGCGGTCGGGGATGGCAAACACGCAGGCGTAGCGCTTGCCCACGACTTCCTGAATGCGCGTCATAAAACGGTTGTCCGAGCCTGCGATGGCAGGCTGCTCAATCTTGAGCTCGGCCGTCACCGCACCGCCGGCACGAATGAGGCTCACGTAGTTCAGGCGCTGCTGGGCACCAAAATCGAGCTGTTGAGCGCGCACGTACAGACCGTCCAGGCGGTCAATCCCCGCCTCGCCGGCACGCGCCTCGATATCCTCGTAGGCGCGCAGGCAGTCGTCGAACAGCGAGCGCGGCTCGGACAGAACCACGAGCGCCTTGCCACTCACGTGTGCCAGCGGGCTCACGGTCTGGCCGTACATCACCGGCAAAAAGCGGTCGAGCTCGGGCGTGACGATGCGTGCATCCACCATCTCGAGCAGTGCCGCCAGCTTGCTGTCGTCCTGGCTTGCGCGGTAGAGCGCCACGTGCATGTTGTGAACGGCATCGTCGGTAAGCGCCAGCTCGCGACAGGGGAAGATCTCGATACTGTCCTCGTTGCCGATGGTCTGCCCCGTGGAGCTCACCATGCGGCGGATGCGGTCAATCTCGTCGCCAAAGAACTCGATGCGCACGGGCGCCTTCTCCTGCGCGGGGAATACCTCGACGGTGTCGCCGTGCACGCGGAACAGGCCGGGCGCGTCGGCGGCGCCGGCATTGGTGTAGCCCATGCCCACCAGGCGCTGCGGCACCTCGTCAAAAGGAATCTCCTCGCCCACCGCAAAAGTGGTGGACTCCCAATAGCGACTCTCGACCGGCGGCACGCAGCGCAGCAGCGCACGGGCCGAGGCAACCATGATGCAGTTGTCCCCGCGCACGATGCGCCCCAGAGCCTCGCAGCGCTGCGCCACCACGGCGTCGTCGGGCGCCTGCTCGCGCCACGGATAGTCCTTGCGCTCGGGAAAACGGCACACATGCGCAAGGCCCACGTAGGCGGCAAGGCTGCGCGCGGCGCGATCGGCCGCGTCCTCGCCGCTCACAATGTAGACCGTCGGTCGCGGACGGCGCGCAAACTGGGCGGCCGCCATAAGCGTACGGCCCGACTGCGACACGGCCAGCGTCACGTCCTCGCCGGCATCGAGTCCGGCCTCGACGGTCTGCAGTGCCTCGGCAGTGTAGAGCTGCGCGGCTATACGGTGAATGAGCATGCTGTTCCTCCGGCATTGCAACGCCAAAAGCCCGCCGGGGCAAGCTCGGCGGGTATGCGGCGGATTTCATTGCCTGTCATGGTAGCGCATGAGATGGACACGCCAGCGCACGCCAAACAGCTACCCCAAAACGCGCACGCTGGGGCAAAGGTCTGCCAGCGGGCACTCGTCGCACTTAGGTTTACGGGCATCGCAGATCTCGCGGCCAAATGTGATCCACTGGTGGTTGACCGACTCCCAATACTCGTGCGGCAAAATCTTGAGCAGATCTTGCTCGGTCTTGAGCGGCTCCTTGGCATGCGTCTTGGGGCTCAGCATCAGGCGGTGCGCGATGCGGTTGACGTGCGTATCGACCGCGATGCCCTCGACAATGCCAAACCCCACGTTGAGCACGATGTTCGCCGTCTTGCGGCCAACACCCGGCAGCTTGACGAGCTCCTTCATGTCGGCCGGCACCTCGCCACCGTAATCGGCAACGATCATCTGCGCGGCCTCCACGGCGTGTTTGGCCTTACTCTTATAAAAGCCGAGCGACTTAATGGTATCGGCCACATCGGCCACGCTCGCCCCCGCCATGGCCTCGGGCGTGGGCCACTGGGCAAACAGCTTCGGCGTCACCTTGTTGACCTGCGCGTCGGTCGTCTGCGCCGAGAGCAGCACCGCGATGAGCAGCCTAAAGGGATTCTCGTGGTCCAAAAAGCACTCGACCGGGCCATAGCGACGGTTGAGGCGCTCGCACACCTCAACGGCGCGCTCGCGTTTGGCGGCATTGGTCTCGCGTGACATAACAACTCCTCGGCTCGGCAGAAACATAACTTCACGGAAACGATTGTCCCACGTACGGGGGCCTTAAGCCTCCAAAAATGCGCCGGTCTGGCGGCCCCACAGGCTCGCATACTCGCCGCCCGCCTCGACAAGCTGCGCATGCGTACCGTCCTCGACAATCTCGCCGTCCGCCAGCACCACGATGCGATCGAGCGCCGCCACGGTGGACAGGCGATGCGCCACCACAATGGAGGTGCGACCGCGCATAAGGTTCTCGAGCGCCTCCTGCACCAGCGCCTCGGACTCGCTGTCGAGGGCAGACGTCGCCTCGTCGAGCACCAGGATCGGCGCGTCGGTCAGGATAGCGCGGGCGATGGCCACGCGCTGACGTTGGCCGCCCGAAAGCTTGACGCCGCGCTCGCCCACCATGGTGTCAAAGCCGTTTGGTAGGCGGTCGATAAACTCGGTCGCATTTGCCAGGCGCGCGGCCTCGCGGATCTGCTCGTCGGTGGCGTCGGGGCGTCCGTAGGCGATATTCTCGCGAATGGAGCGATGGAACAGCAACGCCTCCTGCGGCACGTAGGCAACCTGGCGGCGCAAACTCTGCTGCGTACAGCGCGAGACGTCCTGGCCGTCCACGAGCACGCGGCCGCCCTGTACGTCGTCCAGACGCAGCAACAACTTGGTGAGCGTCGTCTTGCCCGAGCCCGATTTGCCCACCAGGCCCACGCGCTGGCCCGCTGCCACATGGAGCGTCAGGTCGTCGAACACGCTCTCGCCCGCTGCGGCGTCACGGTATGCAAAGCTCAAGTGCTCAAAATCAATCGCACCTTCGGTCACTTTAAGCTCGGGAGCGTTCTCGTCGTCTGCCACCAGACGCGGCTCGTCCAGCACGCGCGTCATCTCGGCCGCATCGCCCAGCGCGCGGTTAATGCGCTGCATCATGGAGCTTACGTAGTTCAGACGCATGGTGAGGTTGTACGTATAGGTAAAGATCATGACGAGCGCGCCAGCAGAGATGCCAAACCACGCGTTGCCGCCCGCGACGAACACGCTCACCACGGCCATAGTAACGACGATAAGGCCCGAAGTCGTAAAGTTGCGCTGCATCATGGCGTGCATCGAAACCGTCTCGGCGTCGCGCGCGGCGCGGTCGGCGGCATCGAACAGGTCGCGCTCAAAGTCCTCGCGCCCACAGGTCTTGACGGCCAGGATGTTCGTGACCGCGTCGGACAGCACGCCCGACAATTTGTTCTGCGCGGCAGACGTCGCGGCCGAAAGCGGCATGATGCGCTTGTACATAAGCCAGACAAATGCGATGTAGACGACCATGATGCCCACCAAAATCACGGTAAACGTCGGTACCACCGGGGCGAGCGCCGCCACCGTGCAGACAACCGAGGTGATGGTGGGAATGAGCGAATACACCGTCACGTCCACCAGGCCCGTGTAGCCGCTCATAAAACGACTCGTCTGGCTCACAAGCGATCCGCCAAAGCGACTGGTGTGGAATGTCATGGATTGATTGGAGAGTGTGTCGAAGCACAAGCGCGCCAAGTGATAGTTACCCGCAATCTCGAGCTTGTAGACGGTGTAGTCCTGCAGCTTGGAGAGGATCTGGCCCACTAGGTTAACGAGCACGAGTGCCAGAATGTAGGGGCCAAAGACCTCGAATACTTGGTCGCCCGCCACGGGACCCGCTTGGACGCGGTCGACGATGAGGGCCATCACGTAGGTGTTGGCAAACGTGAGCAAAAAGATGTAGCCCGCCGACGAGAACACCGAGAGAAAGACGATCAGTGGCTGCGTGCGCGTGACGTCCCAAAAACGCTGCAGCGTGCGGCGCACGGTGGAGCGTTTGAGCGGACTGGTGTTTCTCTGAGACATGGGCTTCCTTTCGCGTCTGATAGGGCGAAACGCCATTGTTGCACACTAAAGCGCACTTCAGGCAAGTGCGACGCGAAAAGCGCCCGCGTCCCGCGCTTGCGCAGGCGCCCCGCCGTCAGATGCAGCTAGTCCTCGTCTTTTTGGTCTGCGAGCAAGCTCGCAGACGTAAGCCCCAAGATCTCGTCGACCTCCCGCGCGTCTTCCAGCGCGTCGATATCCTTGAGCTTGCGCTCCATAACGTTGGTACGCGTGGTGATGATGCCCTCGACCGTCTTTCCTGCGGTCTCAATCTGCTGCTGGGCGCGGCGCAGCGCCGCCTGATAGCGCGGCAGCTCGGCCTTGACGGCGGAGAGCACGCGCAGCACGTCATCGGTGCGTTTTTGCAGCTTAAACGTCTGGTAGCTCATCTGCAGGCTGTTGAGGATGGCCGCCATGGTGCTGGGGCCGGCAACGTTAACGTGATAGTCGCGGCCCAGGGTCTCGATAAGCCCGGGGCGGCTGACGACCTCGGCGTACAGGCCCTCAAACGGCACGAACAGAATGCCAAAGTTGGTGGTCGCGGGCACGCTCAGGTACTTTTCGCAGATGTCCTTTGCCTCGCGTTTCACCATAGCATCGAGTGTCTTGCGCGCGGTGGCCACAGCTTCGGCATCACCCGACTCTTGCGCGTCGAGCAGATGCTCGTACGCGTCGCCCGGGAATTTGGAGTCGATCGGCAGCAGCACGGGATCGCCCTCGTCCACCGGCAGCTTGACGGCAAACTCAACGCGCTCCGAGGCGCCGGGCTTGGTGGCGACGTTTTCCAGATACTGGTCGGGCGTAAGGATGTCCGCCAGGATCGCACCCAGCTGTACCTCGCCCAAAATGCCGCGCGCTTTTACATTGCCCAGCACGCGCTTGAGGTCGCCTACGCCGGTGGCAATGGACTGCATATCGCCCAAACCCTTGTACACAGCCTCGAGCTGGTCGCTCACCTGCTTAAACGATGCGGACAGGCGATCGTTGAGCGTACGGGAGAGTTTCTCGTCCACCGTCGCGCGCATCTGATCGAGCTGCACGTTGTTGTCCTTGCGGATGGCGCCCAGCTGGGCATCGACCGTCTCGCGCACCTTGTCCAGGCGGTGCTCGATGCCCTCGCGGTTGGCGCCGAGCTGTTGGGCCGTCTCGCGGCGCAGGTCATCCATACGGTCGCCAGCCTGCGAGAACTCACGCGCGATGGTCAGGTAGCGCTGCTGCTCTACGGCCGCATCGGTCGTCTGCTGCTGCGCGATGGCATTTGCCGTACGGCGGGTTTCTGCCAACGCGACGTTCAGGGTGTCGAGCGCGTTGTTGGCCTGCTCGAGCGCAGCCAGCATCTCTGCCCCGCTATCGCCGCGCTCCTGCAGCTCGGCACGAAGGCCCTTAAGCTGCAGGGCACAAGCCACAGCAACCCCCACCGCCACCAAGGCGATCACAACAAGCGCAATATCAATAGCAGACATAGACTCCGCCCAACAAACCCAATCGACCATCAATCAAAACCGCGATCAATCTTACCCCGCCACACGCACCGGGCGCCCGGCCCCTTCTTTGGCGCCGCTCCCCTCCGCATATTCCATAATGCGGCGCGCCGTTTCCCTGCTCACTTTTGAGTCATCACCGGCTAAGTATGCGTAAACGTTTCCCTTATTCAGATTCAAATCGCGGCAGAGACCGTAGCGCGTTACGCCCGATTCCCCTAGCGCCCCCAATGTTCTTTTTCGCATCAGGGCGTTGATCCTTCTGTCCGCCACTGGCTTTTCCTTCACCGCTCTATACGCACGCCAAACGTTGGCATAACGATTAGGGAGCTCAATTTTGGTGCATAGAGACGCCATGCTACCCGCTTGACCGTACAAGGACAAAACGCCTCGGTAACTTTCTTCCATCCACGAGCCCTCGGATAAACCCAGAACGTATTCAGCTTTTCCTTGCACCAAAGCAAGCAAAAACAGAGGCTCCGCCACGCGCGGCGCAACCGTCATCGCCTGCTCAACCAGTTTTCTAAAACTCAGCGACTGTTGTCCGGATAGCTCTCGGCAATAGCCTTTTAAGAATCCCTCAAAGGTCAGATTCAACCGAGCACCTCCTTTTTGTATTGCCTGTATGCGCAGACCATCTCTTGATAACTCCGCTCCGAAGGCGACGACGCCAGCGCCTCCCCCTCGTCGAATATAAGCCGTTCGAGCAGTCCCCAATCAAGTCGGTCGACGAATGCCTGACTATGAAGATCGACGATGTCGTTCGGACGGTAGGCATAGAGCTTCATTACCGCCAGATCCTCCAAGGATGGCGTAAAGTACCTGATAAAACGCGCCCCAATATCTAAGGGAATCATACGATCTTCGTAATTGAATGGCATCTGATCGCAATATGCCACCGCCATACCATTCACCTCGGGGTATCGAGCTATGATCTCGCGGAGGCACCTGTCTGCCTCAAACACATCAATGTCATGTGTAACCGACCGATTCGTCACATCGTTTAGCATGAAGGCGCTTCCTCCCACCAATACAACGCTCGGCCTATCGTCTCTTGGACCTATTTCCAGCTCCGCCTCTTCGTCAATGCCCAAAAGAGTCTGCTCTAAATCCTGCTTATACATAGCAAATCCTATTATTATTCATCTTCAATAATACTATTCAGTCGCACGACAGGACCCACAGGATGCAAGAATTTTACTCGTGGCGATAATCCCTACTCCCTAGAAGTCCTAATGTGACAAACGCTAACTCTCCCAGCCGGCGCGGATGGTTGTTACGACATCGCCTAGACGCTGGCCGAGAACTGCCAAGTGCTCAAGCACCTCGCTGGGCGAGGCGCCGTTGAGAATGCACGTGAGGGCATATGAGGCCAAGAAGATTGCCGCGAGCCCCAACGGAATCAGCACGATCATCGCCAGCGTACGCAGGCGCTGGGCCCAGCGACGGCGACGCGCACGACGCTTGTCGAACGCAAGCTCCTGCGCATATGAATCTTGCTGTACGGAATAGGCTCCTGGGTCCACCTCATCCGCAGACGATACCGCGGGCGCGGCGTTTTGCACAGGAGGCTGGACGGCCGCCCCTTGCATTTGCATCTCCATAAGCCGTTGCTGCTGGCGCAACATGCGCTCGGCTTGTTGCCGCGGGGTCTCAAGAAACAGATCCATGTTGGCCTCCTCAATCTGAGCATTCGACGCTTACGCCCAGCATCCCGCACCATCGCGGCCGCGGCAACGAAATCCGCGGCAATAGCCGCAAAGATTCTATAGTCAGAAAGCTGTCGAAAACCTCAACAACTCCCCTACCAGCACTTTCTCTGAGCTTTTTTTATCGAATGATCTTTTGCCCTTCCGCCCTTACGCCAACCGACCAAAACCTAACCAAAAGCTTGACGGAAATTGTGAAGACCGGGACCCCACACAAAAAGTGGGGCCCCCCCCAGCGGGGGGGCCACACAAAAAATATAAAGTTTTTTTTATTACACCCCCCCCCCCCCCCCGAATAGCGTGTGCGTCAATGACCGGGTAGAGGAGCTGCCCCACCTGCTGGCCCTGTCCCGGCGGATGATGACCACCATCCGCCTCAACCTGGCCTTCTCTATGGCCCTCAACCTAGTGGCCATCGTGCTGGCCATGACCGGCGTCCTCAACCCCGTGGTGGGGGCCCTGGTTCACAACGCCGGCTCCGTGCTGGTGATCCTCAACTCCGCCCTGCTGCTGAAATGGAGGAGAAGGAGCTGACGCCGCGGGGAGCATGGAGCATATGGAAAAACAGAGCCGCCGCCCCCCCGGGCGGGGCGGCGCGGCGGGTGACTTACTAGCCGCCCGCATTGGACGCATACTGCAGCGCCGGACGCTGAAACAAGTCAAAGAACAA
>CAMQJB010000057.1 GCA_947002045.1 uncultured Collinsella sp. | reverse complement strand
GGCGTTATATGAAATTCTTAAATGGCGGCCAAAAATGGGGCCCTACTTTTGGGGCCCGGCCCGGAATGTCCCCCGTGCGCCCCCCCGCCCCGCTCAAGGGATGTGAAATTAATAACGCTCAAAGAAGGCAAGCGCGTTGTCGCTGCAGAGCTTCTGCATCACGGTCTTGCCAAAATGCTTGGAAAGCATGTTCTGGAATTCGGGCATCATGCTGGCATCGGAGAGGAAAGCGGGCACCGTGGCACCGTCCCAGTCGCCGCCGAGCGCGATGACGTCCTCGCCGCCCAGGTCGAGCCAGTGCTCGATATGTGCCGCCAGCTGGTCGAAGGTGACGTCTGCGGCGGTCTTGTCGGTTGCGTCGTTGGATAGGAACTCGCTGCAGTAGTTGAGGCCGACGATACCGCCCATGTCGCGAATGGTGCGGAACTGGTCGTCGGTGAGGTTGCGCTTGACGCTGCAGACGGTGCGGGAGTTGGAGTGGCTGGCGACGAAGGGACGCGTGGCGTGGGCGACAACCTCGTCAAAGCACTCATCGTTGAGGTGGGAGACGTCGAGTACCATGCCGGCGTGCTCCATCTGCGCAAGCGCCTCGATGCCGGCGGCGGTGAGGCCGGCGTGGGTATCGTGTCCGCTCGCGAGCGGTCCCTGCGCGTTCCAGCTGAGTGACGACATAAGCACGCCCAAGCTCTTGAGCACCTCGATCAGCGCGGGGTCCTCGGCAAAGAACGTGGCGTTTTCGATGGTGTGGATGCAGGCGACCTTGCCGTCTTTGAGCGCAGGGCGAATATCAGCGGCGCTGCGCACGTTGACCATGCGGTCGTGGTTGAGCATTGCCTGGCCGCTCATATGCGCCATGATCTGCGCCTGGAAGCGCGCGGCGTGGGCGGTGGGAATCTCGTCGGGGACAAACGTAGCGAAGCACTGCGCCCACGGCGTGTTGCCGATCTTTGCGAGCGAGATGGCGCAGGCGTTGCCCTCGATAAGGTCGAAATCCTGCGGATGCGTTTCGTCGCCGGGGAAATAACCGTCGGTGCCGGCGGTAAAGCGCAGGTCAAGATCGAGTGTGGCCCAGCCGATACGGTCGGCGGTGTCGCAGTGTAGGTCAAATACGGGATATGCCATGGTTCCTCCGGTTGCAGCGTTTCTTTGCAAACTGTCAATGAATTGTATGACTAGGGTATAGTTAGCGCCATATGTTCACGGCGGCCCGCGTTGTGCGCCGCCCTTATCACGGAGGTTACCATGTCCAACCAGGGCAAGAAGGTCAAGACCCATTATCGTGGCACGCTCGATGACGGCACGCAGTTCGATAGCTCCTACGATCGCGGTGAGCCGCTGGAGTTCACCTGCGGTGCCGGTCAGATGATCAAGGGCTTCGACGCCGCCGTTATCGATATGCAGGTGGGCGAGAAGAAGTCCGTGCACATTCCTGCTGCCGATGCCTACGGCGAGCACAACCCCGAGATGGTCCTGACCTTCCCGGCCGAGCAGGTTCCCAACATCGAGCAGATCGAGAAGGGCATGAAGCTCTTCCTGTCCACGCCGAGCGGCATGCCTGTCCCCGCTGTCGTCATCGATGTGACGTCCGAGGCCGTGACGCTCGATGCCAACCACGAGCTTGCCGGCAAGGATCTCAACTTTGATATCGAGCTCGTTGAGGTCGAGGACTAGTTGATGTCCGTGGACCTGGTAGCTACGGAGCGCTTGGGAAATCTCAACGACCCGTCCTATGAACTCCTGCTTCGTCGGGAGCTGGGTGGCGTCTTTGAGGTTGACGAGCTGCTACTCGATTGGGACCAGGCTGATGCGCGCCTGTTTGTGGGCGTGACGGAGCTGGGGCGCACGGTGAATGCCCGGCTGGATGCCACTGATGGCGAGCGTCTTGCCGACGGTGACGTGCTCGCTGTCGACCGCACGGGCACGGTGCCCGTAGCGGTTGTCGTACGCCTGCGCAGCGCCGAGGTCTATTTGGTCGAAGTCGACCGCATGGATCCGATTGTGCTCGCACATGCGTGCTGGGAGATCGGCAACATGCATGCGCCGCTCTTCCGGGGTGACTCGGACGAGCATACCGTGCGCATGTATACGCCGGTGCAACCGGTTTTGGGTCGTATGCTCCGGGGCATTGGGGGCGTTCGGCTCTCGGTGGTCGCACGCGAGCTCGATGCCAGTCGACGCTTTGCATCGAGCGCGGCGGATGTTGTTGTGAGCATGGCTTCAGACTTTACGATCGTAAAAAAGACGCGCGGCTAAGCGCGCGTATGCGCAAGACGGGCTTTGAGGGATTGCCATTCAAAGTCCGTCTTGCTGTTGATGAGAGGCTTTGGGGGAAGCATATGGGTCTTGAGGGAATCAAGCTGATCGCCTGCGATTTGGATGGCACGTTGCTGCATCCGGGGGAGCGCGAGCCGCGTCCCGCGGCCTTTGAGCTCATTAATGAGCTGCATCGTCGCGGTATTGTGTTTATGCCGGCGAGCGGCCGTCAATATGCGAGCTTGCGCTATCTGTTTGCCCCGGTGGCCGATGAGCTCGCCTATGTATGCGAAAACGGAGCCCTGGTGATGAGCGAGGGGCATGCCGTTGTCAAGCGTTCCATGGAGCGTAGCCTTGCTATGGATATCGCGAATGCCGTGGTCGCCTATCCCCATGCCGACGTAACCCTTTCGTGTGAGGGGCGCCTCTACACCATGAGCGGCAACGATGCGTTCGTCGATCATTTGCGCTATGAGGTCCACTGCGATGTGGCGGTGGTCGACCGCCCCGAGGACATCGACGAGGACGTCATTAAGATTGCCTTCCAGACGCCCGAGGTGGATCAGCTGGCGGCCCTGGAGTATTTCGAGCGCCTCTTTAGCGACCGTGTTGACGTGATGACGTCGGGAACCGAATGGACGGACTTTATCGGTTTCGGTTCGGGCAAGGGCTCCGCGCTTGCCGATTACGGTCGTGCCCTGGGTATTTCGCCCGATGAGATGATGGCGTTTGGCGATAACGAAAACGATCGCGACATGCTTAACGTGGTGGGCCATCCCTATCTGATGGAGAGCTGCAATCCCAGCATGCGCGGTGTCAATGACCGTGTCCGCTACGTGCGCACGGTCGAAGAAGAGCTGCGTCGTCTACTTGCTGAGTAGGCATGTCCCAAAATCTACCTACAGTTGGGGCAGAGGCCCTCGAAGATGGTGTAGTGCGACGTGACGTTCCAGCCGATTTGCTCGGACGCCTTTGCGTCGAGCTGGGCGTCGAAGGGGAGCGGCACATCGATGACGCGGCTGCACGAGGTGCAGATGATATGCGCATGCGGCTCGATCGTGCGATCGAAGCGGCTGCCGCCCGGCGTCTTGATTGAGAGGATCTCGCCGGCGTCGGCCAAGAGATTGAGGTTGCGGTAGACCGTACCGCGGCTGATTTTGTCATCCTGCGCGCGCACGACGTTGTAGATTTCGTCAGCGGTGGGATGGTTATAGCTTTGGCGCACGGCGTCAAGAACCAGCTTTCGCTGCCTGGTATTCCTTCTTTGCACCGCCATGCGCCTCGCCTCTTTTCTATTAACGGTCGTAGGTAAATGATACCTTATTTAGCACACAATACTAATAATGAGGACTGAAGCCGTCTTCATTGGTAAGTGGGGCTCGGACCTGGGCGTCTACGAGGCGAAAACGCGTTCCCATGCGCTCGTAGGAGGCATGAAGCGCCTCGAGATGAGATAGGATGTTTGCCGGAGCTCCCTGTATCTCCATCTCGACTGAGCCGTCTTCCATGTTACGCACCCAGCCGGTGAGTGCGCGTGCCTGCGCGAGGTTGGTGTTGGTAAAGCGAAAACCAACGCCTTGGACTTGCCCCGCCCAGCGCAGGAAATAGCGCAGGGGAGTGTCTTGAGTGGCCTCGTCGCTTGCGAGTACGGTAAGCCTGCGGCGCAGCTCGAACTCGACGTTTGATGGTTTTTGAGGCTCTCGACTGCCGCCGGTGACGCTGGAGAAGAACGTATCGAAGAGGCCCATCGCTATGCCTGCTTGACTGAATCGGCGGGGAAGGTAATGCCGGCCTGCTGACGCACGGCATCCATGATGCGCAGCGAGACGAGCGTGACATCGCGGTAGTGGCCGAGATCATGGCGTCCCGCCGGGGTCTCCCAGATCTCTTCCTTAACGTTATCGATGCCTCCGATGGCGGTGATAAAGTCTGCGAGTTCGTATTCCATGGTGTTGCTTGACTTGGGAAGGTCGAGCGCGCGGCCGTTGTCGTCCTGTTCGCGCGGCGCCTCGGTCGCCGAGCCGCGTACGACGTCGCCGCGATAGTCGATGCGGACGTTGCGGGGCGTGGACAGATGGTCGATCTGGATAGTGCCACGCTCGCCTTCGATCTGCGAGGGCAGCAGGTCATTCGTAATTTTGGAGTGCGCGAGCTCGACGGAGATACGGCCACCGCCATAGCTGGCGAGAATGGAACCGCAACCGTCGATGGGGCCATGGGTGAGCTCTTGCGTTGAGGGGTCGAGCAGCGTGGCCATGCTGGTGAGACCGGAGGGCATGCCGAAGATCTCGACCATGGGCTCGACGGTATAGACGCCGATGTCCATGAGGGAACCCGAGGCCATGTGGCAGTCGAAGATATTGGTGGCGCGTCCAGCGAGGATTTCGTTGTAGCGTGAGGAATACTTGCCAAAGCGCAGCGAGGCGCGGCGAATGGGCGCAATTTCGCCCAGAGCGTCCTCAACGACGTGGAAAGCGGGGTCATGGAGCGGGCGCATGGCCTCGAGAGCCACGACGCCTGCTGCCTCGGCAGCGCGAAAGACCTCGAGTGCCTGCGCCTCGGTGGCGCAGAAGGGCTTCTCGACGATAACGTGCTTGCCGCCGGCGATGCAGGCGAGCGCCTGCTCGTAGTGGAGCGCATTGGGGCTGCCGATATAGACGGCGTCGACGTCGTCGGCGGACGCAAGCTCGTCAAGCGCGGTGAAGTTGCGTTCGCCGCTGTGTTCGGCGGTAAAGGCGGCGCCGCGATCTGCATCGCGCGAGAGCGTGCCTACGAATGTAGTCTGGTCGTTGGCGTTGACGACCTGGATAAAGTCGTCGGTAATCATGGATGTGCCGATGGTCGCTATACGCAGCATGTGTCCCCCTCGTGCCGTTCGGTTTACAGGATGAGTGTAGCGCGAGGGGGCAGGAAATAGCGTGCGAAAACGCTATTACAGGTCGCTCTCGTTAAAGCCGGCGTCGATATCGAGGTTGGCTCCGTCGGCCGCGGTGGTGGCGAGCTCGTCGCAGCGCTCATTGAGCTCGTGGCCGGCATGCCCCTTAACCCAGATGAACTCCACCTTATGCTTGCTCTTTGCGGCAAGCAGACGCTCCCACAGGTCGCGGTTCTTGACGGGCTGCTTGTTGGCAGTTTTCCACCCGCGCTTTTTCCAGCCGTCGATCCAGTGCTTGTTGAAGGCGTTGACGACGTATTGCGAATCGGAATGGACCTCGACCTCGCAGGGGCGGTTAAGTGCCTCGAGCGCCACGATGACCGCCATGAGCTCCATGCGGTTGTTAGTGGTCTTGGCGTAGCCACGCGAAAGCTCGGAGGTGAAGGTCTTGCCGGCGGGGTTGGTGTACTTGAGCACGGCGCCGTAGCCGCCGCGTCCCGGATTTGATCGGGCCGAGCCGTCGGTATAGATGGTGACCTTCACGGGCTTCCTTTCGTTGGGTACGTTTCGTGTGAGTGACCATTGTAGCGCCATGCCCGCCGCGGGCTAGCAATCTACGATTTCTACCCCGTCTTCCGACAGCTGGTCGGCATGGATGATGCGGTTGAGCTCGTCGAGGTATTGCCGCAAGAGAGGAGAGGGCTTGCGCTCGTCGTGCATGATATATCCTACGTGCATCGTTGGGGCGTCTGCTAACGGGATCGATGCCATACCCCACTGCATTTCATTGGAAAGGACACCGGTCGACAGGGTGTAACCGTTCGACGTGATAAGTAAGTTAGTAAGTGTTCCGCGGTCCGAGATTCGTATGTTGCGGTCGCAAGGGATATAGCTAAAAGGTTCCTCGGCGTAATAGAAGGAGTTCGAGGTTCCCTGCTCAAAGCTGTAGCGCGTATAGGGTGTAAGGTCGGCAAGGGACAGCTGCGGGCGGCGTGCGAGCGGGTGGCGCTCGCTAACGAAGACGTGGACCGTCGCGTCGAAGAGGGGATGGAAGCTTGCGCGGGCATCGGCGAAGGCCTTCTGCAGAACCCGGGCGTTAAAGTCATCCAGATACAGAATGCCGATATCGCTGCGAAATGCGCGGACGTCATCGATGATCTGCGAGGTGGTGGTCTCGCGCATGATGAACTCGAACTTACTGTCGCGGCAGAGCTCGACGACGTTGACAAAGGCCTCGACCGAAAACGCGTAGTGCTGGGCCGAGACGGCAAGGCGGGCCTGAGGTGTGCCGCCGTCCTCGTAGCGGGCCTCGAGCATATCTGCCTGCTCTACGACCTGGCGCGCATAGCCCAAAAGCTCGGTACCGTCGTTGGTGAGCGTGACGCCGCGGCTGGAGCGCGTAAAGATTTCCAGATGGAGCTCCTGCTCGAGGCTTTTGACGGCGTTTGAGATGTTGGACTGAGCGGTATAGAGGCGCTGAGCTGCAGCGTTGATTGAGCCGGACTCTGCCACGGCAATCAGAAAACGAAGCTGCTGGAGGGTCATTGACGTCCATCCTCTCGATTGCTATCTATAAAACAGATAACAGATTAGCGCTTTTAAGTGATTGACCGAGGGAAACAATGCTCGTACTATTCAAAACACACAAAGGCGGTAGGTAATTAAGCCGACCACGGAACCGGGATGCGAAAGGAGGACCGCATATGAACTGCTTACTAAGACGAATGCCGGGCTCCTGTTTGCGCCCGTCGGCGTGATCGGGAGACAGCGACTTACTTCTCTTACTCTTATTTACTTCTATTTGATCAAGGAGATCATCATGAGCCAGTTCATCAACAACCCCGAGCATACCTTTGGTTTCGATACCCTGCAGCTGCACGTTGGCCAGGAGAGCGCCGATCCTGCATCCGACTCCCGTGCTGTGCCTATCTATCAAACCACGAGCTATGTGTTCCGCAACTCCCAGCACGCCGCCGACCGCTTTGGTCTTGCCGACGCCGGTAACATCTACGGCCGTCTGACCAACTCCACCCAGGGCGTCTTCGAGGACCGTATCGCCGCGCTCGAGGGTGGCGTGGCCGGTCTTGCCGTCGCCTCCGGTGCCGCTGCCATCACCTATACCCTGCAGGCACTTGCCCAGGCTGGTGACCACGTGGTCGCCCAGAAGACCATCTACGGCGGTTCCTACAACCTGCTGGAGCACACGCTCTCCCAGTTTGGTGTCGAGACCACCTTCGTCGATGCTCATAACCTGGACGAGGTCGAGGGCGCCATCAAGGACAACACCACGGTCATCTATCTCGAGACGCTCGGTAACCCCAACTCCGACATCCCCAACATCGACGCCATCTCCGAGATCGCCAAGAAGCATGGTCTGCCGGTTGTCGTCGACAACACCTTCGGCACCCCGTATCTGTTCCGTCCGCTGGAGCATGGTGCCAACATCGTCGTCCACTCCGCAACCAAGTTCATTGGCGGTCACGGTACCTCGCTGGGCGGCGTGATTGTCGATGGCGGCAACTTTGACTGGAAGGCGAGCGGCAAGTATGCGCAGATCGCCGAGCCCAATCCCTCCTACCATGGCGTCTCGTTTGCCGAGGCTGCCGGCCCTGCCGCCTTCGCGACCTATGTCCGCGCCATCCTGCTGCGTGACGAGGGCGCTTGCATTAGCCCGTTTAACGCCTGGATCCTGCTCCAGGGCACCGAGACTCTGTCGCTGCGCGTTGACCGTCATGTCGAGAACACCAAGAAGGTCGTTGAGTTCCTGACCGGTGACAGCCACGTCGCCAAGGTGAACCACCCGAGCCTGCCCGAGCATCCCGACCATGAGCTGTACCAGAAGTACTTCCCCAACGGCGGTGCCTCGATCTTTACCTTTGAGGTTAAGGGTGGCCAGGAGGCAGCTTGGAAGTTCATCGATCATCTGCAGGTGTTCTCGCTGCTCGCCAACGTGGCCGACGTCAAGTCGCTCGTCGTGCACCCGGCTACCACCACGCACTCCCAGCTCTCTGCCGAGGAGCTCGCCGAGCAGAACATCACGCCCTCCACGATCCGTCTTTCCATCGGTACCGAGAACGCCGAGGACATCATTTGGGATCTGAAGCAGGCCTTCGCCGCGCTGGACGAGTAAGGCGACTTGTGCAAGGACCCCTTGCGACCCGATGGTATAACTGCATTAAATGCCTGCTCAAGGCGCCTGTGCGAACAATGGTCGCACCGGCGCCTTTTTTGCATAGAGAGGGTGCAAAAACAGGGTTTTTGGCACGCTTTATGCATTCGAGTTGTGGAAAACTCCTGTTGAGAGGATGTGAGTTTTACGCAATTGACGTGCACCTTTTGAGTAAAACCGCAGGTCGCGATTTGCTCGGGGTACTATGCAGCGCGATCGAATCACACACAGCTCAAACGCAGCAAAAACGCACTACGGAGGTTTCCAGCTACATGAGGATTGATTCACGAAAACCGAAAGCCGCCGCCCTTTCCGCCGCTCTGACCGTGGCACTTTTGACGGGCGCCGGCGCAACTGATGTCCACGCGGCAACACTATCCGATACGGTCGGATCCACGCCGTCCGAGGCGACGCTGATGCAGCCCGTCGACTATCGCGGCGACGGCTTTGGCTCCATGCAGGAGTGGAACGCCTCTATGGGGGCCAAGCGCGATTCCCTAGAGGTCCGCGCCCAGATCATCATGAACATGTACGGTGACTATGCCACCGATGACGAGCGCGCTGTACTGCAAGGTTGTATCGATGGTGCGGGCAGTCTTTTGACGATGGAGGAGGTCGACGCGAAGTCGACCGAGCTCGATGAGCTGCGCACGACGCTTGAGGATGCCAAGCGTGAGGCGCTCGAGGTTGCGGCCGCCGAAGCCGAGGCCGCTGAGGCCGTTCAGGCTTTGTATTACAACGCCGGCTCCGGCTCGTCTTACGCGTCTGCTGCGTATTACGCGAACGGCTCGGGCCTGACGCGCTCGAGCGGCGTCAATAACTATAACGGTCGTCGTGAGACCTATTACAGCAGCAACGTGCTCTACCATCACCGCACGGGCGAGTGGACTCAGGATTCCGAGGGCTTTTGGCGCGATTCCGATGGTTACTACGTCGTTGCCGCGGGCGATAAGGCTCAGGGCTCCACGTTTACCGGTTCCAAGGGCGAGTGCAAGGTCTATGACTCCGGCTGCGCAGCCGGAACCACCGACTACTATACCGGTTGGTAATCTGCCATAAGCCAATAGGACATGACGGGCGGGCGTCTTTACCGAGCCTTTGGGCAACGTAAGGGCGTCCGTTTTTTGTGCATGCTTGAGCTAACAGAGCGCTTACCGTGGCAGTACGCCGCGCATATGGGCGCGGGGCACACTGGTTCTTGAGAATTAAGGTCTTTCTCTTGGAGGAAGTGGTCTTGTGAACGCTCGAGATATCGCCGTTGCCGCCGTCGCATTGGTGCTTGGCTGCCTTGGTCCTACGGCCGCGCTCGTTGCGGGCATGCAGGGGGCATGCGGGGCTACTCCAACCGTGGTTGGCGCGCTGATCGCAGCGGCGCTGCTGGGAAGCGCCGGCGTGCTGCTTTGCCGCGATGACGAGGACGAGGTGCCGGAGTCGCAACGCTAACTGTTGAGAGATTGGCCGCCGGTCATAGACGAAGATGAAAGCCGCCGCAGGGGGAACGGTTTCCTTGCGGCGGCTTTGCTGTTAAGGTTGTTGAATGCGGTGCGTTGGCGCTACCAGCTTTTCTCGATATCGCGGATGCGCCGATAGAGCCAATCGTTTTGCGGCACTTGGATATCGTGTTTGGCGGCCAGGCGGCAAACGGTGCCCGCGAACTCCTCGACTTCGGTTTTTCGTTGTGCGATGCGGTCCTGCGCCATCGAGGGCATACCGGCGGGGTCGATTCCCTCGATGAGGTGCACCATCTGCGTCAGGTCTGCCTCGGTCAGCTCAATGCCCTCGGCGTTGGCGACCGCAAGCGTTTCGCGCATGGCGGAAACAAAGCAGCGACGCTGCTCGGAGCCCGGCTCCGTGGCGCTTCCGTAGGTCCCGCCGTACGCCATACAGGTCTGGTTGATGCCATCGTTGAGCATGAGTTTGGCCCACATGCGGTGCGCAATGTCGCTCTCGACGGTATGGGCGATGCCGCAGCGTGTGTAGAGCTCGTCGATGGCGGTGACGGTAGCGGGCTCGGTGTCTGCTGCCGCGCCAAAGCGAATCTCGCCCGTATTGGTAAAGGTGAGCGCGCCGTCGAGGAACACGGCGTCCATGCCCTGGCAAATACCAAGAACGGTATGCTTCCAGCCAAAGCGCTCGGCAATCTTTTGCTCACTCGTAATGCCGTTGCACAGCGAGGCGATGAGCGTGTTGGGTCCCACGACGCGCTCCATAGTCTTGAGTGCTTGGTCGAGTCCCGTCGTCTTGACCGTGAGAATGACCAGATCGGCGGACGTTGCCTCGCTGGCGCGCACTGACTTGAGTGCGCAGGGCTCGCCGTTGACCGTAAGGGCGTCGCCTGCGTGACGCTCAAAACGGGCGTCATCCATAACGTATTCGACGGCGTCGTTGCCGAGGGCCTTGGCAATCATGCTGCCGTAGAGTAGGCCGACGCCGCCCTTGCCGACAAAGGTGACCTTGTTGATCTGCATGTGAATCATCTCCTCATATAAAAGGCGCCCGCGTAAGGGGCGCCTGATGGATTGTATGCTGCCAGGGTGATCGGTGGATGCGCGGGGCTGCTGTTATGAAAAAGAAACTATTGCACTGTGCGCTTATGCCGTGGAACAGGCCGCGAAAACGCGTGCGGGATATCCAACGCCATCGCGCATCTTGGGGAAGGTGCAGAAGATGACGGCGCCTGTGGCGGGAAGCTCGTCCAGATGGTCCATGACCTCGATCTGATAGCGGTCGACCGAGAGGATGTATTGCTCGCCGGGATAGGGGTGGGCATCCTCACGTGTGGTCACGCTCGCCTCCCTTCATCGGGCTTTTTGCTGATGTTAAAGCGGTGCCGTGACAGCTCGATTTCTGCTGCGTTACGATACGTTCTCGATTGCGATTCCACGATGTTTCGGCCGCGTGACCATTGTGTTTCGCCTTGCCGAGCGCTGATGGCGAAGGGAGGGTCCGTGCAATATCGCGTTGACCCCAAAAGCGGCAACCGTATCTCGGCGCTGGGGCTGGGTTGCATGAGGTTTCCCGGCGCGCCGGGACGCCCCGATGCGAAGACAGCCGATGCCATCATTTCCCGTGCGGTGGAGCAGGGGATTAACTACCTGGACACGGCCTATCTCTATCCCGGCAACGAGGCTTGCGTGGGCGCTTCGCTTGAGCGCCTAGGCCTACGCGACCAGGTTTTGCTCGCGACCAAGCTGCCACATGCTTCGTGCAAATGCGCGGAGGATTTCGACCGCTTTTTTGACGAGCAACTGCACCGTTTGCGGACTGACCATATCGACTACTACCTCATGCACAACATCACCTCGCCCGCGCAGTGGGAGCGCGTGGCAGCGTTGGGTATCGAGGACTGGATTGCGCACCAAAAGGCTGCGGGGCGTATTCGCCAGATAGGTTTTTCGTACCACGGCAGTGCGGCGGACTTTCTCACGATGCTTGACGCGTATGACTGGGACTTTTGCCAGATCCAGTACAACTACGCTGGAGAGCGCTACCAAGCGGGAACGGCGGGACTCATGGCGGCCGCCGAGCGCGGGCTCGCGGTGTTTGTGATGGAGCCGCTGTTGGGCGGACGTTTAGCGGGCAAACTGCCTCCGCGTGCCCGCGCCGTGTTCGATGGCGTACGCGATCCGTACCTGAAGACGCCGGCTGCTTGGGGCCTTTCGTGGGTGTGGAACCATCCTCAAGTCACGATGCTGCTTTCGGGCATGACCGATACCGCGCAGGTGGACGAGAACGCGGCATTGGCGGATCGCGCACTGCCGGATTCGATGACGACAGAGCAGCTCGATACCATCGCACGTGTGCTGGGAGAGTTTGAGAAATCGAATCGCGTGCCGTGTACGGGGTGCGGCTACTGCATGCCGTGCCCCAAGGGCATCAATATTCCCGGTTGCTTTGGCGCCTACAACGCGAGCTACGCGCATAGTTGGTTTACGGGGCTGTCTCAATACTTTACGGCAAGCGCGGTGCGGGCGAACGAGCCCAAGCTGGTGAGCAATTGCATCAAATGCGGCAAATGCGCGCGTCACTGCCCGCAGCACATCGATATTCCCGAGCGTCTCGACGATGTGCGCCGACGTTTCCAGCCTGGCCCCGTAACGGCTGCGCTTAAAGCCTTTTGCAAAACGCGCTCCTGATGCCCCTTTTATAACTTGCGGTGGAATAGTTCCTGTTTGCGGCAGAATAGGGGCAAAACAGGAACTATTCCACCGCAACTGAAGGGGGCTGTCGTGGGC
>CAMQJB010000056.1 GCA_947002045.1 uncultured Collinsella sp. | reverse complement strand
AATGCGGCCCGCGCAGCGTCGAGCCGTTACGCGGTTTGGTAAAACCGCGTAACTAGTTAGTACATCTTTGCGCCGGCGGGGATGGAAGCGTCGAGCTGAATCAGGTTGAGGCGCTCCTCGCCCTCCTCCTCGTGGATGGCGCTGATCAGCATACCGCAGCTGGGAATACCCATCATCTTGCGCGGAGGCAGATTGGTGATGGCGAGCAAGGTCTTGCCGACCAGGTCCTCGGGCTCATAGTAGCCATGGATGCCGGAGAGGATGGTGCGGTCGGTGCCGGTGCCGTCGTCGAGCGTAAAGTTCAGCAGCTTCTTGGACTTCTTGACGGCCTCGCATGCCTTGACCTTCACAGCGCGGAAATCGCTCTTGGAGAAGGTATCAAAGTCGACGAATTCCTCGAACAGCGGCTCAACGGCGATCTTGGAGTAATCGAGCGTGGGCTTGAGCGGCTTGACGAACGGGCTTGCGGCGTTGCCGGCCTCGGCAGCCTTGGCAGCGGCGGCACCGGACTGGAAACCCTTCTCGGGCTTCATGTGCGGGAACAGCAGGACGTCGCGAATGGAAGCCTGGTTGGTGAGCAGCATGACCACGCGGTCGATGCCGATGCCGATGCCGCCCGCGGGAGGCATACCGTACTCGAGGGCGCGCACGTAGTCCTCGTCGTACTCCATAGCCTCGTCGTCGCCGCCGGCCTTCTCGGCCATCTGGGCAGCAAAGCGCTCGGCCTGGTCGATCGGGTCATTGAGCTCGGAGAATGCGTTGGCGTACTCATGGCCGGCGATGACCAGCTCAAAGCGGTGCGTCAGGCGCGGATCGTCCTCAAAACGCTTGGCAAGCGGGCTGACCTCGATGGGGTAATCGCATACGAAGGTCGGGTTGACGATGGTGTCCTCGCCCAGCTCATCGTAAATCTCGGCGATGATCTTGCCAGCAGTCCACTCGGGCTTAATCTCCAGGCCCTTCTCGCGTGCGGCGGCGGCAAGCTCCTCGACCGGCGTGTCGATGGTGACCTGCTTGCCGAGCACGTTCGAGACGATGTCGGTCATGGGACGGCTTGCCCACTCACCGGAAAGATCGATGGTCTGACCCTGGTACTCAATGACCTCGGGGTTGCCGATGGCCTTGTTGGCAGCCTTGATGACACCCTGGGCGAGCGCCTTCATGCCCTCGAGGTCGGAGAAGGCACGGTAGGCCTCCATCGTGGTGAACTCGGGGTTGTGGGTGAGATCCATACCCTCGTTGCGGAAGATGCGGCCGATCTCGAAGACGCGCTCAAAGCCACCGACGATGCAGCGCTTGAGGTGCAGCTCGGTAGCAATGCGCAGGTAGCACTCCTGATCGAGCGCGTTGAAGTGCGTGATGAACGGCTTGGCCGTAGCGCCGCCCTGAATGGTCTGCAGGATGGGGGTCTCGACCTCCATGTAGCCGTCGGACTCCATAAAGCGGCGGAAGGTGGAGAGAATCTGCGAGCGCTTGCGGAAGGTCTCGCGAACATCGTCGTTGGCAATCAGGTCGACATAGCGCTGACGATAGCGGGTCTCCTTGTCGGAGAGGCCGTGGAACTTCTCGGGCAGCGGGCGAACGGCCTTGGAGAGCAGCGTCGCGCTCTTGGGGGCAACGGAGAGCTGGCCGCGCTTGGTGCGAACAACCACGCCGGTCACGCCCAGGATATCGCCAAGGTCGAGAGCCTTGAGCGTATTCCAAGCTGCCTCGTCCATGTCGTTGATGCGGCAGAACAGCTGAATCTCGGCGGTAGCGTCGCGCACGACGATAAACATGATCTTGCCCTGACCGCGCTTGGCGACCACGCGGCCGCCGATCTTCACGACGTCCTCAGTATCCTCGCCATCGGCAAGATCGGCATATTTGGCCTCAATGTCGACGACATAGTCCTCGATCTCGGAGTGCTCGGGATAGGGGTTCTGGCCCGCCTCGAACAGGGCGGCGCGCTTTGCCAGACGCGTGGCGCGCTCGTCGTTGAGCGTCGAGGCCTGATCGGCGACGTTCTGGTTCTCTGCCATAAGTTAGCTCCTCAAACTAAAACGCTCCCCAGGATTCGGTCCCAGGGAGCGAAAACATACCTTTACGCGGGACCGTGGTCTAGCGTGCGATCTTTGCGATGGTGTAGACGCGGGTCTTGCCAGAAGGCGTAACGACCTCAACGGAGTCGCCCTCGCCGTGACCGATAATGGCGTGGCCGACCGGAGACTCGTTGGAGATCTTGTGCTCGAGCGAGTTGGTCTCGGTGGTACCGACGAGCGTGACTTCCATGACCTCACCGTTGGGATCGATCAGAGAAACGGTGGAACCGATGGAGACGGTCAGATCGCCCGTGGTGGCAGCAACCTGAGCGTTGGCGAGGATGGCCTGAATCTCGGCAATGCGAGCAGCATTCTGGGCCTGCTTGTCCTTGGCGGCATCGTACTCGGAGTTCTCCGAAAGGTCGCCGAACGCGCGGGCTTCCTTGATGTCCTCGACGATCTCCTTGGCGTAATCGCCCTCACGCCAAGCGAGCTCCTCGACGAGCTTCTGGCGGCCCTCAGCGGTCAGTACGATCTGGCTTGCGTCCATACGGATATCTCCCCAACTATGATGTAACGATCAACTGTCAACAAAACGAAAAAGACCGGCTAGCCTGCGGGCAAGCCGGTCAGGTGCTCACCCCAAAGGGATGGGACTACTCTGCGTCCGCGTCGCTGTCCTCTGCCTGCTTTTTCTTGGCAGCAGCGAGCTTGGCCTCGAGCTCTGCGATCTCCTTGTCCTCCTTGGACTCCTCGACCACAACGTCCTCGGCCTGCTTGGTTTCGCCCTTATCGTCGCCCTCCATACCCTCGCGGATATTCTTGACGGTAGAGCCGAGAGACTTGCCGAGCTTCGGCAGGTTCTTAGGCCCGAAGATGATCAAGACAACGACGAGAATAATGATGAGCTCAGGAGCCCTCAGTCCAAACATGTAGACCTCCACAATACAGCGAGACAAGCTCGAATGAGTATACCGCGGGTGCCGCGGTATCACAACAATAGCTAAAAAAAGGGACCGCAAGAAGCGGTCCCTTCTCATGCTCTGGTCGGGTTGACTGGATTTGAACCAGCGACCCCTGCGTCCCGAACGCAGTGCTCTACCAAACTGAGCCACAACCCGTTAGCTCGACTATAGTAACAAAGATTTTCGTCGCGTGCTAGAGAAATTTTTATTTCTTTGGCGCGTCGATTTGAACCGTGTTGGGAATAAGCTCAGTCGCGCAGGCCCACCAGCCATTTTGCTGGGCAGCTCCCGCAAGATGGGCTGCTGCAGCGACGGTATCGCAAATGGCAAACGAGCAAGCACCCGAACCACACACGTCCACGGCAACGGTTCCCTCCTGTGCGCGCAGCCAGTCGAGAACTGCCTGAATCCGCGGCTCCATCTGCGCGGATATGACGCCCAGATTGTTATGAACGAGCGCATATGCCGCCTCGGCATCGCCGGCGCGTAAGACAGAAGCAATCGCATCGGGTTTTTCCGCGGGCACCGGGCTCTCATCAAATCGTCGATACGCTTCAACCGTTGAAATGCTCGTCTCGTGCGGTTTGACCAATACGACAGGTGTCGCCAGAAGCACAGGATACTCAGTGGCCAGCACATCTCCCCCGCCGACGTAGAATGCGGGACTCGTGTGCAAAAAGAACGGCACGTCGGCGCCGATACCGCGAGCGATGTCATCGAGCGCGGGGTCGGCGCGGTCGATACCCCACAGCTCGGCCAAGGCAACGATGACCGCAGCGGCATCCGTCGAGGGGCCTCCCAGGCCGGCGCACAGCGGGATACGCTTTTCGATCGTCACGCACACGTTGGCATCGCGACCGTAACGCTCGGCCATAGCGATTGCCGCCCGATAGGCCGTATTTTTTTGCATGGGAAAATCGGATGCCGGAACCGTCTGGACGGTCAACGCCTGCGCCGGCGTGACCGTCACGGTATCGGCTAGACCGACGGCTGCCATCAGGGAATCGACCCTGTGATAGCCGCGGGCGTCGCGCTCGGTATGAACCCCCAGATAGAGGTTAATTTTTGCCGGCGCGGTAAGGATGAGGGACCGATCGGTCACCGTTAGTGCTCCTCGAGCTGGTTGCCGAGCGGGGTAAAGATATGCTCGCCACTCTCGGGGTCGAACAGTTCGACCTGGCCGGTAAGGACATCGATATACTGGTAGGACTGACGCGATTTGCGGCCGCGACGCTCGTCAACCTCGACGATAAAGACGGCGGGGTGGACGCTCTTGATGGTGCCCATGCGCTCGATGACGCGGGTGCGGCCCATGTTGGCCTTAACCTTGACGCGATCGCCCACCATATCGGTCAGCTTCTCGTGGATGTCGTCGACGTGATTGACTTCCGTCTCTTCCATGAATAGGGCCTCCAGAGGGTGCAATTCAAAAAGAGGATAATACCCCTAAGATAGACAAAACTCTAATACTATAGCACCCTGTTGCAGCCATACGCAAGCAGCTAAAAAAGCCCGGTCCCAAATTGACTACTTACAGACTATCGGTGTCGAGGACGATGGTGAACGGACCGTCGTTGACCAGGTCGACCTTCATATCGGCGCCAAAGATACCGTGCGCCACATGCTCAACGTCCTGAGCGACGAGTGTCAGAAAGTACTCGTAAAGTTCGTTAGCGACATCGGGCGCGCCGGCGTCCGTAAACGACGGACGGCGGCCGTGGCGGCAGTCGGCAAACAGCGTGAACTGCGACACCACGAGCACCTCGCCGTCGACATCCGCCAGCGCCAAGTTGGTCTTGCCGTTCTCGTCCTCGTTGATACGCAGCCCGCGGAGCTTGCCCCACAGCTTGTCGGCTTCGGCGCGTGTGTCGCCGTGGCCCACGCCCAGCAGCACCAAGTAGCCGCGTCCAATACGGCCCACGCACTCGCCGTCGACTGTCACGCTGGCGTTGAGCACGCGCTGCACCACCGCACGCACGGTCTACTCCTCGCCCGTCAGCTTGGCGGACAGATGCTCGAGCGCATGGAAACGATGGCTGATGGCGTTCTTCTCGTCCGCCGTGAGCTCGGCCATGGTCTTGCCCGGCGTATCGACCGGCAGGAACAGCGGGTCGTAGCCAAAACCGTGTTCGCCGCGGCCCTCGTGCGCGATAACGCCTTCGCAGGCGCCCTCGCCATAGGTGACCAGGCCGTCCGTATCGATAAGCGCGACGACGCTCATAAAGCGCGCGGTACGGTCCTCGTCTGCCACGCCTTCCAGGTTAACGAGAAGCTTGGCGTTGTTGGCGGCATCGTCGCCATGCACGCCCGCATAGCGCGCGCTATACACGCCCGGCTCGCCGTCCAACGCATCGACGACCAAGCCGGAGTCGTCGGCGATGGCCATAAGGCCCGTCTCCTCGACCGCAGCCTGCGCCTTGATGATGGCGTTCTCCAAAAACGTCGTGCCGTTTTCCTCGGGGTCCTCAAAATCGCCCAGCTGGCCGAGCGCCACAAAGCGCACCTCGGGCATGACCTTGCCCAAAATGGCCTCGATCTCGGTGAGCTTATGGGCGTTGCCGGTTGCCACGACGATGGTCGCCGCCGGGTCGAGGGTGTCGATGTCAATCTTCTCAAGTGCCATAGCTGGTCTCCTTTGTCTCTATAGCAATGCCGAGTTGAGGACGACGAGGACTTCGGCCTCTCTCCCGTCTCAATCAACGGCAGTCTTATACTTCGACGTTTTCCCAGATAAAACCTGCCAAAATAAACCTGTCCCTTTTTGGCAGGTTAGGCGAGGGCTTAGCGCTGAAGCTCGATGAGCTCGGCGATACCCTTATCGCCCAGGTCGAGCAGGGCGTTGAGACGCTTGCGGTCGAAGGGCGCCTGCTCGCCGGTACCCTGGAGTTCGATCATCTCACCGGAATCGGTGGCGACGAGGTTCATGTCGACCTCGGCGTGGCTGTCCTCGGAATAATCCAAGTCGAGCAGGGTGTTGCCGTCGACGACGCCCATGGAAATGGCGGCAACCTGGCCCGTGAGCGGGATGCGCTCGAGTTTGCCCGCCTCGACCCACATGGCAAGGGCGTCGTGCAGCGCCACCCAGGCGCCGGTAATGCTCGCCGTACGCGTGCCGCCATCGGCCTGGATCACATCGCAGTCGACGGTAACGGTGTACTCGCCGAGCGCCTTCATGTTGACGACGGTACGCAGGCTGCGGCCGATAAGCCGCTCGATCTCCATGGAGCGGCCCTTGCGGTTGGCATGCTCGCGCTTGCAGCGTTTACCGGTCGAGGCCGGCAGCATCGCATATTCCGCCGTTACCCAGCCGGCCTTGGCGCCCTTGCGCCAACCCGGCACACCCTCCTCGATGGTGGCGGCGCACAGTACGCGCGTGTCGCCGAACTCCGCCAGGCACGAGCCGTGGGCGTGCTTCATGACGCCGCGGGTGAGCTTAACGGGGCGCAGCTCGTTTGCGGCGCGGCCGTTGGCGCGGTTGACCTGCATGTATTCCATGGAACTATCCTTTCGGCAAAAGATGTGGCGAAGCCTCCGGCGACATTGCGAGCCTAACCGAGTTCGTCGATATCGACATGCTCAATGCTTTTAAGCGGCTGGCCAAAGATAAAGCTACCCGCCACCGCAAACTCGGCAATGTTGTCAGACGTGGTGGCAAAGCGATGCTGTGGCTCGGCGGTATCGCCCGCCAGCTGCTCACGGCGCGTGAGGATATCGGTCAGCTCGCGGGTGGTCTCCTCGGCGGAGCTCACCACGCGCACCCCGGGTCCCAGCGCATGGCGGATGGGACCCACCAGCAGCGGGAAGTGCGTACAGCCGAGCACCACGGTATCGATGCCGCGATCGTGCAGCGGCTCGACTGTGGCGCCGACCAGCGCGCGAACGGCTGGCGTATCAAAAATATCCTCGTTCTCGAGCCACTGCTCCTGCAGATGCGCGCCCGAGGCGAGCTCGTGCTCGACGACCTCGACAAAGCTCGAGGCCGGACAGCCATACACATCGACACCAGCATCCAAATCCTGGATGGCGCGCGTGTAGGCGCCCGAGCGAATGGTGAGGTTGGTGGCGAGCACGCCCACGCGGCGCGTACGCGTGCTGTTGATGGCGGCGCGTGCGCCCGGGGCGATCACGCCGATCACGGGAACGTCGAGCACTTGCTGAGCCAGACGCAAGGCCGCGGCGGTCGCCGTGTTGCAGGCGATGACCATGATCTTAACGTCGTGCCTCGATAGCCAGCGGCCCGCCTGCAGCGCAAACGAGCGAACCTCGTCCTCGGTGCGGGTGCCATAAGGGCAGCGCTTAGTGTCACCGAAATAGTAGACGGACTCGTGCGGAAGCGCCGTTGCAATCGCGCGCGCGACCGTTAAGCCGCCCAGGCCCGAGTCGAACACGCCGATCGGACGCGTGTCCCCGGCCAGATTATCGATATCGGACATTACCTCACCAGATTCTCTCTCGAAAAATGCGACCACTCGTGATGCGTCGCGCTACGAACGAGCCGCGACGAGCAGCTCGGCCGTTGCCACCCAACCGTCGACAATCTTGCCGCGCGTAATATAGGCATTGTCGCAGGCATCCAAGAACTCCGGGGCACCGGCGCTCGTCAGACCGTTCTCGACCAGGCAGAACATGCCAACATGGTCGGCCATGTAGAAGTCGGACTCGGAGTCGCCGCGCGCAAGCGTCTCCTCGCGCTCGCTCCCCACGTGCTCGCAGAAGCGCGCCATGGCAACGCCGTTGTTGAGGCCCGCCGGGTTGATGTTGTAGGCGCGGCCGTCCTCGACGCGATTAAGCTCGAGCGTCGTCGGCTTGGACAGGTGAGTCAGATGGCCGTTGCAAGCCCAGACCAGACCGCAGCCGGCCTCGTCCAGGATGGCCTGGACCTCATCGTCGGGCACATCGCCGCGCATGCCGACGGTGACCTCACGGTACTTGTAGCCGGTCGACATGTCGTTGTGGTATTCGATCTTGTGCGGCCAGCGGGCAAGGATCTTCTCGCACACGCCGGTCTGCTCGATCACCTGGTGCGGCGTGAGACCGCAGGCGGGGTCGTAGGGCATGTCGCCCGTCAGGTACTCCCAGTCGTTGGCCTTGAGGTCGTACATGACCAGGCCGCCCATCTCGCCGATGTAGGAGTTGAGGCCGAGCACGCGGGCGTCCTCATGGATCATGGTGCGATTGCGACCCGAGGTGGGGACCACCTGGATGCCGGCACGAGCGAGCGCGACAACCGCCTCGACGAGCTTGGTCGAGGGATTGCCGTCGTTATCGCGCAGTACACACGAGCCGGGGGCGAGCATCGTGGCGTCCAGATCGGTAAAGACATACTTGACCTTGGCAAGACGCTCGCGCACCTCGCCCGAAAGCTCGGCAACGGTCGGCAGGATGTTGTGGGACATGGTCACTCCGTTTACATAGAAGGGGCTGGTCTAGGCGTCGTACGCCGCAAGGGTGCGCTTGAGAATCGAACCGTCGCGCTCACAAGGCTCGGGTCCGTTCTTGCGCAGCATACACTCTTCCTCGCCCTTACCGGTCACGATGACCACGGCAGGACGGACAGTTTCGCGCACGGCAGTCTCGATAGCGGCAACGCGATCAGTCACGATTTGCCAGTTATCATTTCCCTGCGCTTGAACGTTGCGCGCGATCTCGGCGCAGATGTCCTCGACATCCTCGGGGCCGGGGTCATCCTCGGTAATCACGATTCGGTCGGCATACTTGCCAGCGGCGATGCCCATCGTGGTGCGTCGATCGACACCCTTACCGCCCGTAGCGCCAAATACAACCGCCAGCTCGCGCTCGGGATAGTTCTCGCGCAAGTCGCGCAGGAGTGTCTCGAGGCTCATGCCGTTATGTGCAAAATCGACGATGCCCAGGATTTTGCCCGATACGGACGGATAGAGCTCCATACGACCGGGAACGAAGACGCCCTCAAAGCCATGGACGATACCCTCTTCGGAAATGCCCAGGGCCTCGGCGCAGGCAATAGCGGCAAGCGCGTTGGACACATTGAACTTAACCGGCGTGGGAATCACAATGTCACGCGTAAAACGGGGCGTGCGCACCGTTGCCACCACGCCGCAGTCGCCATTGCGAATCGCCAGCGCAAGCACGTCGGCACGCTCGTCGGTCAGGGAGAACGTCACCGTACGTTCGCAACGAGATGCCGCCTCGAGCACGCGATCGACCTTATCCATATCGAGATTGACCACGGCAAAACGGCTCTGCGAGAAGATTTTGAGCTTGCTGGCAAAGTAATCCTCGAGCGTCGGATGCTCAATCGGCGAAATGTGATCCTCGCCGATATTGGTAAAGGCGCCGACTTCAAAGTCAATCTTGCCCGTGCGCTCGTATTTGAGGCCCTGACTCGATGCCTCCATAACCAGCCACGGGGCACCCGCCTCCGCAGCATGTGCGATGCGAGACTGCAGCAGGAAGGATTCGGGGGTCGTCAGCTTGGAAGGGCCCGTCTCGATGCCGTCGTCGAACTCAATGCCCGTATTAAGAGCGGGTCGATGACAGCCCGTAAGCTTGGCCTCGTTGGCGAGGATGCCGCGCAGATAAAAGCTGCAGGTCGACTTGCCCTTGGTGCCTGTAAAGGCGCAGACCTTCACCTTACCCGACGGGTGCCCATAAAAGGCATCTGCCACCACGGCGAGCGTGCGACGAATATCGCTCACAATCACCGCGGGAAGATCAACATCGTAATCGACCTCGGAAACGTAGGCCACGGCGCCATCGGCGATTGCCGAAAGCAGGTACTCGCGCTTAAACGCACGGCCTTTGCAGACAAACAACGTGCCCGGACGCACCTGGCGCGAGTCATCAGTCGCAAACTCAATGCGCTGGTCGCACGAAGCACTCGGTCTGGAAACAACAAGGTCATCTTCCTCGAGCAACTCTATATAGCGCTTCAGAGTTAGCTTCTCTTGTGTCGGACTCGACATACAAAGACCTCTCTCGCTAAATTCAGCCTTAAAGGGCAGAAGGCGTCCCGCGGCAGAAACGATGAAACATTCTGTATTATCAACCATCCTAATATGCCACCTGACCTTGCGCGCATCACAGCCTTCTAAAAAATTGCATGGACTGTGCCGTGGTCTAATAAATGGCAACAGTGTTAACCCCGTGTAAAACCAAGGAAATCTGGGTGCTGTTCTTTAACATAGCGTTCGCAACCACGTCCCGCCGCTTCGCCTGAAGATCGGGACGTGGTTTTTTCGGTTCGCTCGGCGCTTATGCCCTATCACGAAACAAAAGATTGGCATGATAGTAAAGATTATTTGACATCAGCTGCCGCAATCCTTGCGGCAGTACACCTGAGCCGTCAGCAGAAAGGATCTTGCATGTGCGGTTTTGTCGGTTTTACCGGTACAGATGAACAGAGTGAGCTGGTTCTCACGGCCATGATGAATCGCATCATCCACCGTGGTCCCGATATGGGCGGACAGCATATCGTCGACAACGTTGCCCTTGGCTTCCGTCGTCTTTCGATTCTCGATCTTTCCGAAGCTGGAGCCCAGCCCATGTCGAGCGACGACGGCAAGGTCACGATTGTCTTCAACGGAGAGATCTACAACTTCCAGGAGCTTCGCGCCGAGCTGGAGGCGGCCGGCTACGCCTTCCACTGCAACGCTGATACCGAAGTCCTGGTACACGGTTACGAGGAGTGGGGCGAGGACCTGGTCAACCGTCTGCGCGGCATGTACGCGTTCGTGATTCACGACCAGAACAAGAACAAACTCTTTGGTGCTCGTGACATCTTTGGTATCAAGCCGTTCTATTACTACCAGGCATCCGATGGCTCGCTGCTGTTTGGCTCCGAGATCAAGAGCTTCCTGGACCATCCCAAGTTTGAGAAGGCTGTCAACCACGACGCGCTGCGCCCCTACCTGACGCTGCAATTCCCCGCCACGGAGGAGACCTTCTTTAAGGGCGTGTTCAAGCTTGCCCCGGCGCATTGCTTTACGTATGACCTGACGACCAACACCATGGACATCAAGCGTTACTGGAGCTGTGACTTCACCGACGACAACTCCAAGACCTTCGAGGAGTACGTGGACGAGTGCGACAAGGTCGTGCACGAAAGCGTCGCTGCGCACCGAATCGCCGATGTTAAGGTGGGCTCGTTCCTTTCTGGCGGTGTGGACTCCAGCTACATTGCCGCCTGTCTCATGCCCGACACCACGTATTCTGTCGGCTTCGATTACAAGAACTTCAACGAGACCAACTACGCCGCCGAGCTTTCCGACAAGCTGGGCATCAAGAACGTGCGCAAGATGATTACCGCCGATGAGTTCTTTGATGCACTGCCCGATATCCAGTACCACATGGACGAGCCGCAATCGAACCTGTCCAGCGTGCCGCTGTACTATCTGGCGCAGATGGCTTCCAAGGAGGTCACCGTCGTCCTTTCGGGCGAGGGTGCCGACGAGCTGTTTGCCGGCTATGAGTGGTACGAGGACACCCCCGAGATGCGCACCTTTAAGAAGCGCGTGCCGCTCGGCGTACGTCGCGCCCTGGGCTCACTCGTTCAGCATCTCCCCTACTTTAAGGGCCACAACTTCCTGACGAAATGCGCCGAGGTTCCCGAGCGCTGGTATGTGGGTCAGGCAAAGGTGTTCGATCCCTCCGAAGTCGACGAGGTGCTCAAGCCCGCTTATGACACCGGCAAGAACGCCGCCGAGATGTGCGCCGAGTACTACAAGCAGGTTCCCGACTGCTGCGAGCTTTCCAAGAAACAGTATCTGGATATGAACATGTGGCTACCGGGCGACATTCTGCTCAAGGCCGACAAGATGTGCATGGCGCATTCTCTGGAGCTTCGCGTCCCGTTCCTGGACAAGAAGGTCATGGAGTTTGCCGAGCACATTCCCGCCAACTACCGTGTTAACGAAGAAGGCTGCAAGCTCGTCCTGCGTCACGCTGCCAACCGCACGCTGCCCGACGAGTGGGCAACGCGCAAGAAGGTGGGCTTCCCCGTACCGGTCAAGTTCTGGCTGCGCGAGCAAAAGTACTACGACTACGTAAAGGAATACTTCACCGCACCGTGGGCTGCTGATTTCTTTGACACCGATGCGCTCATGAAACTGCTCGACGATCACTTTAAGGGCCGCGCGCTCAACCAGCGCAAGATCTATACCACGCTGACGTTCCTCATCTGGTACAAGCGCTTCTTTATCGACGAGAACAAGGGCGCTAAAGTCGCCGCTTAGTTTTCGTTATGAATTAGCGGTGAACCACGCAGGGTTTCCGCTATACTCAATCCCTGCGGGCGATTGGCGCAACGGTTAGCGCAGGTGCTTTACACGCACAAGGCTGGGGGTTCGAATCCCTCATCGCCCACCATTGAATTGTTAGGCCTCCAGTGATGGAGGCCTTTCTTTTTTGTGCCCGGTACATGGGATTCGAACCCGCAAGGGTGCGGAGCTGAGGAAACGCGAAGCGTTTTCAAGCGCAGCACGCGAGGGCCGTAGGCCCGAAGCGGGGCGCGGGCGGCGAAGCCGCACGCGGACATCCCTCATCGCCCACCATTGAATTGTTAGGCCTCCAGTGATGGAGGCCTTTCTT
>CAMQJB010000055.1 GCA_947002045.1 uncultured Collinsella sp. | reverse complement strand
TTAGAATACCCGCCCCCCACCCCCCCATTGGTCCGCCCCCCCCCCCGGGGGGGGGCGCCCCCCCCCCCCCGCCCCCCCCCCCCCCCCGGCCCGGGGGGGGGGGGCGCCCCCCCCCCCCCCCCCCCCTTTCGCACGGTAGTTAATTCGGTCTCCTACTTTGCTGCCTCGCGGCGAGCGACCTCGTCGATCAAGATGGCATCGCCGTGCTTTGCGGCGGCAATGCTCGCGGCCATAAACATGCCCATTGCCGTGATGTAGGCGAAGAGCATCGACGGCGCCACGTCCATAACGATGCCGGAGAGAATCGGTGTCGCCACCTGAGCCGCCATGCTCACGGTGTAGTAGTAACCGGAGTAGCGGCCCACGCTTTGGGAGCTGCAGCACTCCAGAATCATCGTGTACACGCACAGGTCCACGCCGCCCAGCGCAACGCCCATCAACAAAAAGACGCCGTACAGCACGGGCGAGAAACCGGGTGCCAGCCAAAGAAGCGCGGGGCATAAAACCATGATGACGGCGGTGCCCAGGGCGACCTTTTTACGGCCGTTTTTGAGCGAAAGATTTGCCAGGGGTACGTAGCTTAGCAGCGCGCCTGCAATCGTCACGATATTGATGATGGCATAGGAACCGCCCTCCATGCCGTAGAACATATCGGCATAACGGCTGATATTGGTGGTCATGGCGTTATAGCTCATGTAATAGAAAAACGTTGCGGCGAGCAGCATGATGATGGAGCGGCGTACGCCGGCGTCTGCAATGCGATTTTTACCGCCGGCCTCGGGGGAGTCATCTTTGTCAATCTGATCCTCGTCGATGCCCATGGACAGCGATTTCTCGCGCATCTTTTCGACGAGGGCGGGCTCACGGACAAAGACGCCGTAGACAACGGCCGACACGAGGATAAAGACGGCCTGCAAGATAAAGAGCGGGAGATAATCGGGTTTGTCGGCCTTGGGAACCATGACCGAGATGGCGACGAGCATAAGGCCCGTTCCCGCATAGCCGACGATCTTTTCGATTGAGTCCGCCTTGGTTCGAAGTGGGCGAGGCGTAATATCGGCCACAATGGCAACCGTCATGGTGCGGTAGGCGCATATTGCAAAAAGCGTGAGGATAATCGCGCCAATGAGCAGAGGTAGGCTGCCCATGTTGTTGGCGATCGCGATGAGCGGGACGGAGAGCATTGCCACCGCGGAGCCGCCCAAGATAAAGGGCGTTCGACGCCCGAGTTTGCTTGCGCAGCGGTCCGAGAGGATGCCAAAGAGCGGAAGCAGGAACAGGCCAAAGACATTATCGATGGCCATGATCGCGCCGGTGAGCGAGTTGGATAGGCCAAAGGTCCCTGTGAGCATCTTGGGAACGATGCCGTCGTAGACCTGCCAAAAGCTGATCATGCCCATAAAGGGTAGGGAGGCGAGGGCGACGGCCTTGGTGTCGAGCCGGGCCGCCCGCTTAAGATTTGGTTGGGTCATGCTGGTTCTCCTGGTCGGTAAAAGCGGGGAGGGGTGCTATCGGCCCCCGTTCTACAGTTGTTCAAGGTTGGCGAGAAACGCCACATAGAATTCGATGCCGCGCTTGTAGACGTCGACGCCGATGCGTTCGTTGGCGGCATGGATGAGCTTGCGCGCCTCGCCCGAGTAGATAAAGCCGCAGAAGCGGTAGACGCGACCGCAGATCTCGTTGAACTCGCGCGAGTCGGTACAGGAGTTCTGCACGTAGGGAGCAAAGCCGGCCTCGGGATAGACACCCGACACGCAGCGATGGATGTAGTTGAAGGCGGCATCGTCTTCGTAAGGCGAGATGGGCGCGGGCTCGGTGTAGGGAATCGCCTCGTTGGTTTCGACGGTGACATGGTCGGGGCTTACGCCCGAGGCGCGGCACTGCTGGGCGGCGAGCTTGCGGGCGCGCTCAACGGCATCGGCGATGGTCTCGAACGGAGCGATGCGCACGTTGAAGTTGGCGCGAGCAACTGGTGGCAGCACATTGTGCGCATTGGAGCCTTCGAGCTGCGTGAGCGCATAGGTTGTGCGCAGCATGGCCGAGGTCTCGGGGCTGGCGGCCATAATCTTGGTAACCGCGGGGCGCGTGAGCCACAGGTTGCCAAAGATTGCCTGATACGTCGCGCTGCTACGGGCACCCAACTCGGTCAGTGTGGCCTCGACGGCGGGCGTGAGCTGCGGCTTGCCGGGGTTGGCCGAGATAGTCTCGCATACACGGCAGAGAAGACGGCAGGCATCGTTTGCCGCAGGCGTAGAGGCATGGCCGCCGTCGGCGCGCGCCGTGACGGTAAGGTCGACGTGGCCCTTCTCGGACACGCCTACCATGGCAACGGGTTCGGTGACGCCGAGCGGGGCGTCGGTTGCCACGGCGCCACCCTCATCGAGCACCATGTAGGGATGGATGTTATGCTCGCGAAGCCACTGCACTGCATGGGTTGCAGTAGGTGCGGCGATTTCCTCGCCATCGCTCGAGAAGAACCAGACATCGCGCGGGGGAACGAAGCCCTGGGCAATCAAATGCTCGGCGGCCTCGAAGAAAGCCGAGACGATGCACTTGGTGTCGAGTGATCCGCGGGCCCAGATCTCGCCGTCGAAGATCTCGGCTCCAAAGGGATCGTGCTTCCAGTCTTGGCCCTCGACGGGCACGACGTCCTGATGCGCCATCATGACGATGGGGTCCAAGGCGGAATCGGCGCCAGGCCAACGCAGGAGCATGCCAAAGTCGTCGACGCGTGTGAGCTCGGCGACTTTAAAGAAATGCGGATAAAGTCGCTGAAGCGTGGGAATCCACTGGCTGAAGGGCTCATCATCGCGCTCGGCGATGTTCTCACGCGAAACGGTGGGGATGCGCAGCAATTCGCAAAAGCGCTCGACGGCTGCCTCGTCTGCCTTGTAGGTGCCTGCATCAAGAGGCGCGCCCTGTGCGACCGATACCGATGCTCCCATGGTGGGACTCCTTTCGTGTTGTATATCGAATACGTCAAGATTATCGCCCGCACCGCGCGTGGGAAATGGCGAAACACGTTGTTCATTTGCGGGCGGCGGGTCGGATAGCCTTAGCCGACGATGACCGTGCCGTCTTCGGTCACGGTGATGGCGTCTCCCGTCGACACAGCATCGAGAAACTCATCGCCCAGGTTGTCAATGGTGGGCATGGGGGTGTCGGTCCATACACCCGAGAGGATCGCGCCAGCGGCGGCAAGGCTGTCAATGGGTTTGGAAAACAGCAGGCATGCGGGTTGGCGCCCCATTTTGGTGGCGCAGAAGAGCACCATGCCGCCTGTGGTGGAGCCGATAGTCTGCGGAAGACACAAGGCACATCCCGCCAAAGGTTTGCCGTACAAGTCGGGATTGTTTTGGTCGGAACACGTGGCCTTTTTGTCGCCAAACATCAGTGCCTTCTGAAACGATGCGAGTGTGTTGAGCCCTCCGTGAGAGACAAGTGCCTTGGCGTGGGCAGTTCCGGGGACAACGACGCGGCCGTGAAAGATTTTTTCCATGAGGAGTCGCCTTCCTATTTGATTGGTTTTCCGGTGGTGACGTAGGCGAGCACCTCGTCGTCGGTGTAGTAGCGCGATGCCGAGTACGTACGCAACTTGTTGGAGTTGGTGATGATGGGCATGATGCCGCACAGCGGGTTGTTGGTGTACATAAGCGGGCAGATGCTCGAGACGACGGCACCGGTAGTCGAGAGGCGTCTGTATGCCGCAGTCTTGCGGAAGGCGTCTGCCACGGATGGGGCGGCGGTCAGTACGGTGGGTACTTGCACGCGGCACTTGCCGGAGGCGCTCAGCCCATCGCAGATGGCGTCTGCCCAATGGGCGAGTTGTGCAGACGAGAGGTGGGGGCAGCCGATGAAGGCAAGCTTGGGGCGCGCGCCCGGGTTCTTCCACATAACGGGGTAGCTCGAGCGGATGCGTTCCAGCTCGGCGTCGTCAATGCGATAGATTTGGGCGTCTGGTGCTATGAGGTGTTCGCCTTGTTCGACGGCCTCGGGCGTGATGCCGTCCACGTGGTAGAGCCCGACAGCGCCGTTCGATGCGCTGGCGGCGCCCATGTCCTTAAGGTAGTCCTGCGTGCCGGGTGTGAGTTCGCGGCCAAGCCAGCGGTCGAGGCCTTTAATGTAAGGGACGTCTTCCATCACCTTCATGCCAATGGCGCTGCCAAGCACTTGCGCTTCGGGCTTGCGCTTACAGTCGACTTCGATGATCCAGGTCGCCTTGCGGCCCTCATCGGTGAGCAGGCCGAATTCCGGGACAAAGCCGGCAATTGAGCCGAACATCTCGATGATGCCGGAGTTGCGATTGCAGCGAGCGCCCAGCACGGAGTTGGCAAAGACCACGGCGCTGCTTTCTGCCCAGCTTAGGATGTCGCCACGCCGAGGTCGATTGCCAACCTCGGGCTGGTAGCAGGTGCAGGTGAAAGCATCGTTGTCCAATAGACCCATGCTGCGCAGCTGTGCCTCATAATCGTCTTGTTTGGAATACATAATCTTGAACAGCAGCTTTTGCAGCGGGTTGGCCGGGACGGCGGGGTCGAGGGGCCTCGGGTCGACCGAGAATGACTGACCGGACAGGGCGCCGTCTTTCAGCAGCTCATCCATAAGGTCATAGACTGGACCGAGCATGGAGAGGCCAAAACTTGTGACAAGATGACCGTTTGCGCCGGTCACGGGAACCATACGCTCGGCGCCAAAGCATTCGCCGTACATAACGAGGGTCTTGACCACTTTGGCCATGGCGGGGCCCTTGGCGCCATCGAGCAGGGCTTGTTGTTGGGAGGTCAGGTTCATCTGTGAGCCCATCCTTTCGTGTTAGATATTGGTGCCGAGTCGGTATGCCGCACGGACCGCTTCGAGCACACGGCCGGGCGCAAGCCCATCGCCGATGTTATGCAGCTCGTCAGCGGCGTGCGTCTGCTGCAGTTTGTAGAACAGCGCGTCGTCGGGGTGTCCGCCGCAGGCAATGATTACCAAGTCGCAGGTTAGCTCGAGTGACTTCCAGTCGTTGCCGATTTTGGGTGCAAGCGGGTTTTCGACGTTCTCGGGCAAGACCGGTGACCACGAGACGTAGGGGTCGGGAACGTTTTTGTGGCAGTTGCGACTCAAGTGGAGACGCGCACACCTCGATGGGGCTCCAGACTCGCGTTTGCCGCTGACTTCCGCGCGCTCGACGCGTGTCATATTGAGGAGCCGCACATTGCGTCCCCTGAGCGTATGGAGTAGGTGGCCGCGATTTGCCGTGCAGGCGCCCTGCATCATGTGAGGCAGCATTTCAATTACGCTGACCTGTGGTATGCCGTGTTCGACGGTGAGCCATTGGGCAACCTCGCAGCCCACGGCCCCTCCGCCAATGATGGTGACGGTTTTGGCGTTGCCAAGCAGCGCGGGTTGGCGCAGTAGCTGCGTTGCCAGCACGGCATGGCCCGATGCTGCAAGCTCCGTAAGACCGGGGATGGGCGGTATTGCATTGGAAGTGCCTGTCGCGCACACGATTGCGTCGAAGCCTGCTTTTGCAAGATCTTCGGCGCGTGCTGCCCGTCCAAGTTCGAGTGTCAGGTTCCCGTTGGGTTTTTCTGCCTGCTCGCGCACCTGTCGAACAAGATATGATCGGTAGTTATCGAGGTCGAACTTGATCCGGGCGGCGCTGGCGGAGAGGAGTTTTCCTCCAAGTTCATCTTCGGCATCGATGAGCTTTACGTCGTGGCCACGACGCGCGGCGATTAGCGCACAGACCATCCCGGCGGGTCCGGCTCCTATCACCGCTATGCGTTTGGGTTCTTTGGCGGGAGCGGGTGTCTGGGGCATGAGGTATTCAAAGCTGCAGCGTGGATTGACGGCACACTGCGGATGGCCCCCTTCGACAAACTCGTTGAGGCATCCTTCCTGGCATCCGATGCAGGGGCGAATATCTGCCACGCGACCGGCGTACGCCTTGTTGGGCCACTCGGGATCCGCAAGCAGCGGGCGTCCGAGCATGATCATATCGGCGTCGCCATTGCGAAGGGCACGTTCGGCAATGTCGGGGTAGCCCAACTTACCCACCGCGACAACGGGTACGGGAAGGCCGGCATTGGAGCGGATATTGTCGGCGGCAAAGCGCTCTCGAACGGCGCGCGCCACGGGAACGAAGCAGCCTGCGGGCATGCTCGCAGGCGGGTGGGGCATCCACCAGTTGTCATAGCAACCAAGGTCGACGTCAAAGATGTCTACTCCCGCCGCCACGAGCTCTTCCATATAACCCAGGGTCTGTTCGACTGTGCGGCCGCCGCGCATGCGTCCCAGATAGGTCGAATTCATGACCTGCTCGTCATAGGTTTCCTCGAGTGCAAGCGAAAGGTCGATGCGGTACATGATGGGGTAGTCGGGCCCAACGCGGCGACGGATTTCTTTGATCATATCGAGGCCAAACTGACGCCAATCGGCATAACGTCCGAGCTTGCGATGGTTAAAGGCGGGGTTTCCGAGCTGCTCGATAAGATAACCCTCGTGCCCGTGCAAATAGACGCCATCGATGCCCATGGCATGAGCATCGGCCGCCGCTTGGCCGATATTGTTTACGATACGGCGCAGCTTTTGATCCGAGAGGCGCATGCATGGAATGGCGGGGATGTAGTAGTTAGGCAAGAAACTCGCCGAGACCGGAAACTTTTTTTGCGTGATGAGGCATTGCGGGTTGCCCACGCGGCCGAGTCCGGCCGTAAGCTGGACAAAAATGCGCGATCCGAAGGCATGGACACCTTGGGCAAGGTCGCGCCAGCCTGCCATAACGGTTCGGCTTCGATCGATGCGCGGGAAATAGGTGAGCTTGTCCAGCTCGGTGACCGTGGTATCGATGCCGTGGCTTACCGGTACGAGTCCTGTTGTGATGAGGCCGCAGCCGCCTTTGGCGCGGGCGAAAAAGTACTGCAGCATCATGTCGCTGGGACGACCAGTTTCCTCGCACATGTCGATATTGCCCATCGGCGCCATGACAATGCGGTTTTTGACGGTGAGCTTGTTAATTTTGATGGGAGAGAAGAGCTTGTCAAAAGGATAGAGCTCTTGTGTCATGCGGGACGATCCGCAACCGGAATTTTTGGCGGGCCAGCTGTCGAATGAGTCGACGAGTTGCTGCACCAGTACGTCTTTTCCCAATGAGGTTCCTTTCAGATGTTGACAAGGTAACAAAGCAGTTTACGTCTAAATGTTTAATAGTCAACAACAAAGGCATGAGTTCGGTGAAGGAAAAAAGACTCAATGAGTGCCAGGTGGCAAGCTGTGCTGCGACATTAGCTCCCAGCTAATGAATTTGAGCTCGCTGCCTCCTACGATGTGCTGTGTGCCGGCACGGTAGCCGGATCGTAGGAAGGATGCATAATGGCAAAAGAGGGAAAGAAGCCGATCGGCAAGATCGTTTTGGGCGTCATCGTGGTGCTCGTTGTTGCCGGCGTCGTGGGTTCTATGGGCGGTAACTCGTCTGATTCGTCTACGGGTGATGCAGCAAAGCCTGCCGAACAGACCCAGCAAGTCGAGGAGAAAAAAGAGGCACAAGAACCCTATACGGTTTCGGATGAGGCCGGGGATACGTCTAATCAGTTCGCGTATAAGATCACGGGCACGTTGACCAATAATACGGATAAAGAGCAAAGCTACATTCAGATTGAGTATGTTCTGTATGACGTAGACGGCAATCAGGTGGGAACGGCTCTTGCGAACACCAACCATCTCAAAGCGGGCGGCACCTGGAGGTTCGAAGCGATGAGCACGGTATCTCCCGACCAGGTTGCCAGCTGGGAACGTTCTGACGTGAGCGGTTTTTAACTAGAATTAAAAACATGGTTACTATGCGAGCTGGGGGGTGAGGCCATATGCCCGATAAGAAGCTAACCGAAGAGTTGCTCAACGAGCTGCTCGATGCTCCGAGTATCGAGGGCTATATCAAAGAGCACGACTTTACCGCCCCGTCGCTTTCGGGGTATCTGAAACAGCTTTTGGAAGAAAAGGGGCTGGAGCGTTCGCGCGTGGTGCGTATGGCCGACCTCAACGAGACGTTTGGCTATCAGATCTTTACCGGTGCGCGGCATCCGAGCCGCAATAAGGTGCTGCAGATTGCCTTTGCCATGGCGCTGACGCTCAAGGAGACCAACCGCGCCTTGACGGCGGCGGGCGTCAATGTCCTCAACTGCAAGGACCGCCGTGACGCCATCATCATTTTCTGTATCGATCGTGGCTGCAGCCTGCAAAAGGTGAACGAGGAGCTGTATCGCTTTGGTGAAGAGACGGTGAACTAACAGCTAGCTGCCGGCGGAAGCGGTGTTCACGATATTTAGAACGTGCAGGGCACGGGCGTCATGGGGCGTCCGTGCCCTGCGTTATTATGGACGCTATGGATACTCAGAGCCCAACATATTCCGATGATGAGCTGACTGCTGCGCTCGCCGGACACCTGGCGTCACTTGAGCGTGATGACAGTTATCGCGTAGACCGTGTGCTCAAGCACTCCGACGTCGAGACGACCGAGCTCGTGTACTTTGAGGGCTCCGGCGGAGGATCTCTTGGCCCCTTTGTTCGCAAGCGCATCGACGCGTCGGCCCAGATTGGCGGGGCGTATGAACGCCTGTTTGCGGCCCAGCATGCTGGGCGACGTTACGAGCACTTGCCTCGGATTGTCGATTGCCGCCGCGTGGGCGACGAGCTTTGCGTGGTCATGGAATACATCGAAGGCGAAACGCTCGGGGCCCTGGTGGGGCGTTTGGGTGCGACGCCCGATTATGCTTGTGAGCTGTTTGGCGCCCTTTGTGATGCAGTTGCGGAGCTCCATGCCGGCTTTGCGTCGGCGGGGGAGATGGCCGCTCCGGTGATCCATCGCGACCTAAAGCCCTCGAATATCATCGTGTCGGGCGCGAGCTATACGCCCGATACAGGCATGACGTTTTCATCGCTGGTGATTATCGACTTGGGAATCGCTCGCGTGTGGCGCGAGGGAGCCGATGCCGATACCGTTAAGTTTGGCACGCGTCCCTATGCGCCGCCCGAACAGTATGGTTTTGGCCAGACGAGCGTGCGCAGCGATGTCTATGCGCTCGGTGCCCTGCTGTTCTTTTGTCTGACGGGGGCCGACCCCAAGCCGGGTCGGAACATGCGCGAGCAATGCGAGGCATATGATATCCCCGCCTCGCTTGCCGATGTTATTTGCATGGCGATGGCGCTCGATCCGGACAAGCGCTTTGCAAACGCGAAGGCGCTAGGGCACGCTGCGCGCGCATCCTATGCGTTGTCCGCACCGACGCCGTCGTCTGCGCCGAATGCTGCTTCCTTCCAAGAGCCTTCGGAGCGGCGAGCCGTGTGCCCTGCGCCCGTGCTCCCCACGGATCAGTCTCAGGGTGGATTGCCGTTGGTGCCTGAGCGCCCGAATTTACTCTCCCGCATTCCCGACACCGTTGGGCGCATTTGGAACGCATTCGTCTATCTTTCGCTACTTGTTTTCTTTGCCGGAAGCCATTTTGCCGTTTTTCATCCTACGGGCGCCAACCAAAACTACCCGATGTGGTTTCTCGCGATTGAGTATTTTATCTTCGTCGACGGTCTCGTAGTGCTCATCCATTTTGTGATGCTCGACAAACGCCGCCTTCGCCGGCGGTTTGAGCTACTCGATAGATACCGCGGTAAAAAGCTTGCAAAGCTCTGGCTCAAGGCTATGGGTGTGCTCTTGTTGGCAATGATTATCATTGTTGCCATTGCAAACGCGACTGGCGTCGTCGATACCTCCGTCGCGTAAAAGAAAAAGGGCCCCAATTGGGGCCCTTTGACGTTGATCTTAGATGCGGTTCATCTGGGTTGCAACCTTGTTGTACCAGTCCTGCCACGTGGGCGGGCAGTACTTTTTGGCGGCTGCCGGGGTAAGCGTGGAGCCATAGTTGGCGCCCAGGTAGGCAACGTGGGCAGAGACGCCCTCGCTCCAGCTACCAAAGCTCCGCCAGCCGCCGCCGCGGGCGCTCCAGCCCCAGGCGTTATAGGAGCCGGCACAATAGAGGCCCTTGCTGCTCTCGATGCAGGCGATGGCGGGAGACCAGCGAGGGTCAACACCGGTGTTCCAGGCTGCCACGGCAAAGCTGTAACCCTGGCCTGCCATGGGGGAGCCGGCGAGGTAGTTGTCGATGCGACTCGTCCACTCGTTGATAAACGAGTCGTAATCGGAGTTGCCGGTATTGGAGTTGTTCACCGTGGTGTCGATAGTGGTGTTGGCGTTATTGGCCTGGCTGTTGGAGTTGTTGCCGCTCACGCCCTCGCCCGAGAGCTTCTCGGCGGCAGCGGCCTTGTCGGCCTCGAGCTTGGCCAGCTCGGCGGCATTCTCCTGCTCGGCCTTTGCCTGGGCTTCGCTGCGAAGCTGCTGGGCCTGTGCCAGTGCGTCCTCGGCGGTTTTCTGCTCGGCCTCGAGCTGGGACTTGGCCTGCTCGAGCTCGGTCTTGTTCTGCTCGAGCTCGGTCTGCATCTTGTTGAGCTCTTCGATCTCGTCGACGCTCGAGCTCGTGATCTGGTTGGTGTACTTGCAGGTGGTGATGAACTCGCCCAGGCTCTGCGCGTTGACCAGGAAGCTCACGATGGGGTTGGTGCCCTTCTGGTACTTATACAGATCGCGCATGGCGGAGCTCGCCTTGGCCTGTTGATCGGGAAGTTCGGCTTCGATCTTCTCGATGCTTGCCTCGTTAGTGTCGATTTGCTTCTGCAGATCCTCGAGCTTGGTGCGGGCTTCGTTGTAGGCACTCGTGGCGGTTTCGATTTTCTGCTGGGCAGCGGAAAGCTGATCCTGCGTTGCCTGCGAGGCGGCATAGGCTGCGACGGGGGAGAGCATCGGCGCGGCCGTCAGTGTAACGGCAAGCGCGGCGCTCGTGATGATACGAGCCGGCTTCGACGCGATGAGCGCTGCGGTGCGATGGTTCGAATGCTGCATCCAGTCCCTCTGCAATCAATCGTAGGTTATAGTTCGAAAGGTATTCTACTACTGCTTTCGACCTCAACTTGAACCTTAAAGGTTCTAAAGGGTCAAGTTGAACTTGAGGTTTTGGCCTTGACCTGCAGTTATAGTGAATTGTTAAGAAACCATAGAGTTCAACTTTAACGTTACGGAACCCGGCGGGCTCGATCATAAGCGCCTGCTTGCCATAGATATGGTGGAACTTTGGGAAGCGGCGGTTTGGCACGCTAGAATAAACCAGTTGCATAAAGACCGCCCATCGTACGGGCAGTTGATGATAGGAAGTTTCCATGGCATTGCAGTTTACAGAGCGCGAGTTTATACCCGTGCTGCTCGGCGGCGATATCAACGCCTATTCGGTGGCGCGCGCCTTCTACGAGGAGTATCAGGTCAAGAGCCTGGTCTTTGGCAAGTATCAGACGGGTCCTGCATACCGCAGCCAGATTATCGACTATACGCCCAATGTGGATATCGACACTATGCCGGTCATGATCGAGACCGTCAACGGCATTGCACAGGCCAATCCCGATAAGAAGATTATCCTCATGGGCTGCGGTGATAACTACGTCGCGCTTGCCGCACAGGCTCAGGATGCCGGCCAGCTTGCCTCCAACGTCATCGCGCCCTATGCGCCCTACAGCATGCTCGAGCAGTGCCAGAAGAAGGAGATCTTCTACGAGCTGTGCGAGAAGCACGGTGTGCCCTATCCGCACACGTTTACCTTTACCATGGCGATGCTCAACGCCCAGGGCGAGGCTTCCGCAGAGGTGCTCGACCAGATCGACTTCCCTTTCCCGATGATTCTGAAGCCCTCTGACGGCATCATGTGGTGGGAGCACGAGTTCGAGGGCCAGAAGAAGGCCTACGAGATTGCCGATCGCGCCGAGCTGGAGCAGGTCATTCGCGATGTGTACGCCAGTGGCTACACCGATGACCTCATCTTGCAGGATCGCGTGCCCGGCAACGACGAGTACATGCGCGTGCTTACCAGTTATTCCGACCGCAACGGCAAGGTTCGCATGATGTGCCTGGGTCACGTGCTGCTCGAGGAGCATCAGCCCCATGGTGTCGGCAACCACGCCTGCATCATCACCGAGCCCAACGACGAGCTCATGGGTGGCGTGCGCAAGCTGCTTGAGGACCTTAAGTTCACGGGCTTCTCCAACTTCGACGTCAAGTACGACCAACGCGATGGTTCGTTTAAGTTCTTCGACTTCAACACGCGTCAGGGCCGCAGTAACTACTACGTCACCAACAGCGGCTTTAACGTTGCTAAATACGTGGTGGATGAGTACGTCTATAACCGTCCGTTTGAGCCGGAATTTGTGACGGCGCAGGACGAGGCGCTGTGGATGGTCGTCCCCATGGGCGTCGTTGACAAGTATGTCAAGGACCCCGAGCTGCGTGCGAAGGCGCATCGTCTGGCCAAGGAGGGCAAGGCTGCCGATCCTTCGTTTATGAAGGGTGATTTTGTCTTTAACCGCTGGTTGCGCATGTGGCATACCAAGCTGCGTCACTTTAAGCTGTTCAAGACGTATTACAAGTAGATGAGCGCGGCGGGCCCCCCCCGGGGGGGAGGGGGGGGGGGGGGGGGAGTGACCCGAATAGGGGGGGGGGCCCAAGGGCGGGGGGGGGGGCTAAAG
>CAMQJB010000054.1 GCA_947002045.1 uncultured Collinsella sp. | reverse complement strand
TCCAAGGGTTATACCCTAAGAGCAAACCACCCCTTTTAGGGGTGGTTTTGATTTCACGTCACCTTGTCTCAAATGCGACCCGCTCGCTGGCATTGTCAAGACATCGGCGTTATCTTGGTTGGCACTTGAATGATCCCTTGGGGACGGAGGAAAACGGATCATTCTGCATCGATGCGGTGCCAGTGATCCGTTTTCCTCCGTCCCCTACGGATCATTTTGGGAAATTGCTATGTTGGTTTATTTGGGCTGACTTGGTAGCCTATGGGCCATTTACCTGCTTAAAGCGTCGGTCGATTACCAAAATAATGCTCAAAAAATCGTCCAAGAAGTCGCGGGGCGATTTTTGATGGGTCGTGCGTCAAGCGATGTGGCAAGTTCTTGGTTAGATATTGGTCAGTTTTGGGCAACCTTGCCAAAAGCTTGACGAATGCAGATTTAGACGTCGACGAATGAACATTTTAGGCAGGTTCCAAGCAAAATTCTGGGCTGATTCTCGATAATCGCCTTCAATCGCCCCTTGCCATGCGCTGGCCTCGCGTACAATCTGCTCCGACATTCGCGCGCCGTCCGGCGCTTAAGAGGGGAGGGCCCCATGGCAAACGAGATCTGGACCATCAAGCGTTGTCTCGAGTGGACCAAGGAGTACCTGGCCGAGCGCGGCGAGGAACACCCCCGACTTTCTGCCGAGTGGCTGCTCTGCGCTGCCACGGGTCTGGCGCGCATTGACTTATATATGCGTATGGACGAGACGCTCGATGCGGCGCAGCTCGAGACCATGCACGCGGCGGTCGTCCGCCGCGCCAAGGGCGAGCCGCTGCAGTACATCACCGGCAGCACGCAGTTCCGCATGATCGACGTCGCGTGCGCCCCCGGCGTACTCATTCCGCGTCCCGAGACCGAGATGCTCGTCGAGGAAGTCCTCAATTATCTGGATGCCGAGGTGCTGAGTCCCGAGGCTGCCGCCCGTCAGCGCGTTGAGCTGCCCTGGAACGATGAAGTCGAGCAAGCGCGCAAGGCCGAAGCCGCATTGGCCGACGAGCGAGCGACGGCCGAGCGCCGTGCCGCCAACCTCACAGCTGCCGACGAGGCGGCGTTGGGTAGCGATGTACTGGGCAGCCGCGCCTATGCCGAGGAACTGGCCGATCGCGAGGCCGAGGAAGCCGCCGCGCAGGCAGCAGAGACCGAGGCCGAGGAGGCCGCTGAGCCCGAGCTCGACGAATACGGCATCGCCATCGAAGGCGCCGACCACGAGGCGTCTCTGACGGAGGATGCCGCCGCGCCCGCTCCGGTCGAGCCCCGCACTGCCCGCGTTCTCGAGGTCGGCTGCGGCACGGGCTGCATCTCGCTTTCCCTTGCCTGGGAGCGCCGCGGGCATGTCGTCTGCACCGCTACCGATATCGAGCCGCGTGCCATCGACCTGGCCACCAAAAACCGCGACGCGCTCGGGCTTACGTCCGATGAGGTCGCCTTCAACCTCACAAACCTGGTGAGCTCTATCCCCCGCGAGGAATGGGGCACCTTCGACGTGCTCGTCTCCAACCCGCCCTACATTCCGACTGACGTCATGCGCTCGCTACCGCACGAGGTCAAGGACTTCGAGCCCGATTTGGCGCTCGAGGGCGGTGCCGACGGCCTTGATATCTTCCGCCGCCTGCTCAATGCGGCGCCCTATATGCTGCGCGCCGGCGGCCTGTTTGCCTGCGAGCTCTACGAGGGCGCCCTCGACGCCGCCGCCGAGCTCTGCCGCCAGGCGGGTCTCTCGGACGTGCGCATCGTCCGCGACCTCACCGATCGTCCCCGTATCGTTCGAGCCATCGTCACCGAGCCCAAACAGCGCCAGTAATATTTATTAACTGGTTAGCAAAAATTATAAAGTAGTTTATAATTAGGACGGCTGAAAGAGGTCGGCCCATGCAACCTCCTACCTTTCGGGAAATCATTGCCCTACTCAAGCACGATGGATTCGTGAAGGTCGCGCAAGTCGGTAGTCATGCTAAGTATGTTTCTGGTGACCGCGTTGTCACCGTGAACGGTTCTGGTGGTGATCGACCAAAGAAGGGCACGTGGGCAAGTATTCGTCGCCAAGCTGGATGGTAGTTGGAGGCAAAATGAGGCAGCGATTTACCTATGACTGCGTTCTCATAAAAGAAGACGACGGTTACTGCGCTAGCTTCCCGCAGATTCCCGGCGCCTTTGCCGATGGCGATACGCGCGAAGAAGCGATTGCCCATGCCACCGAGGCACTGATGGCGTTTTTGGCCGACGACCTCAACAACGGTTTGACTCCGGCAGGGTACGAACGCTTGGCCGAGGTCGTGACCCTTTCAGTCGAAATCGACCACGAGGACGCTCGGGAAGCGGCGTGCCGAACATTTAAAGACGCAGCGCTGGACCTCAAAGTTTCCGCTCCGCGGATTACCGCGCTGGTCAAAGCCGGAAAGCTCGATGTTGAACTCGTCGACGGCCGTCGGATGATAACGATAGACAGCATCGAGCGCTACGCCGCCCAAGAACGCCACGCCGGCAGGCCAAAGAAGTTCGTCGCAGTCCAATAACCCCCTCACTTTCACCGACTACTAGAGCCGCTCACCAAACCAACATGCGCTCTGGGCAAATAGGTTGAACGTTTCGTGCGAGAATGCCCCACAGTAAACAAACTTTCACCAGAGCGTAAGGGGCTGGCATACACATGCAGACGGTCTATCGGGTATTCGAGGGAGCGCGTGAGCCGCATCGGCTCGCCGTCGAGCGTACGGCCGAGCTACTCGGTCGCGGTGGCCTGGCGCTTATTCCAACCGAGACGGTCTACGGTGTCGCCGTGGCAGTCAACGCCTTCTCGGATGCCGTTCCACAAGATACAAGTGAACCTCTGCCGTGGCCGCGCGATCCGCAGGTCACCGTCAACGGCGCCGCGGTCCCCGCACTCGGTACCGGCTATCGTCGTATCTTTACCCTCAAGCAGCGCGAGCTCACGCAAACGGTTGCCTGGCTGGTTGATGATGCCGAGGCACTCGATCGCTATGGCGTGGATATCCCTCATGAGGCCCGCGTGCTCGCCCGACGATGCTGGCCGGGCGCCCTGACTATCGTGGTCAAGGCGGCCCCCTGCGTGCCGACCTTTATGCGCGCCGCCGACGACACGGTGGCACTTCGCGCTTCGGCCTCGCCCGTGGTGCAAGCGCTCATCCGCGCCTGCGGCAGCCCTCTTGCCTGCACCAGCGCCAATACGCACGGCGCGCCCGCGCCGGCAAGCTTTGCCGACGTTGAGGACCGTATTCTGGAGGGGGTTGATCTGGCCGTCGACGCGGGCGAGACCCCGTGCCGCGACGCTTCGACCATCGTGACGTTTAAGCATGGCGAGCTTCAGATCCTGCGCCAAGGCGCACTTCCCGCATCAGAGATCGAGCGGGTCCTGTCCGACCCGATGCAATAGAAAGGTGTAAGCGATGTCGTTGAATCTGGGCAGCCTGGGCATGGAAGATGCCTCGTTTAACTTTGGCGGTTCCTACATCATGGCGCTCGACTGCGGCACCACCTCGGTGCTCGCGACCATCGTCGACGAGTACGGCTGCATTGTCGCCCAGGCACGTCGTAGCGTCAAAACCAGCTTCCCGCGCCCCGGCTGGGTGGAGCAGGATCCCACGGAGGTGCTTGCCAGCCAGATCGGCGTGATGATGGAGGTCCAGTTTAAGAGCGGCATCCATTCCGATCGCATCGCCGCCATCGGTATCTCCAACCAGCGCGAGACCACGGTGGTGTGGGACCGCGTGAGTGGCCAGCCTATCTACAACGCCATCGTGTGGCAGTGTCGCCGCACCGCCTCGACAATCGATAAACTGGCCGAGCAGGGCCGCGAGGAGCTGGTGCGTTCCCGCACCGGCCTTACGCTCGACCCGTATTTCTCGGCCTCCAAGGTGCAGTGGATTCTCGACAACGTCGACGGCGCGCGCGAGAGCGCGGCAGCGGGCGACCTCATGTTTGGCACCATCGATACCTGGCTCATCTATAACCTCACCGGCGGCCAAACCTTCGCCACCGACTACACCAACGCCAGCCGCACGGCGCTTTTCAATATTCATACGCTGGACTGGGACGATGACCTGCTGGCTCTCTTCGACATCCCGCGTGCCATGATGCCCGAGGTCCGTTGGAGCGCCGGTGACTACGGCCGCGTAGCGAGCGACATCATGACCAACATGCCGCCCATCATGGGTGTGGCGGGCGACCAGCAGGCGTCGCTGTTCGGTCACTGCTGCTTCCATCCCGGCCAGACCAAAAACACCTATGGCACGGGCTGCTTTATGCTCATGAATACCGGCGACGAGATCGTCGAATCCAAGAATGGCCTGGTCTCCACCATCGGTATCGCTGCGGACGGCAAGGTCAGCTATGCGCTCGAGGGCTCTATTTTTGCCGCCGGCTCAACGATGAACTGGCTGCGCGACAACATGGGCGTTATCTCCAACGTATCCGAATCGGCACAGCTCGCCTCTTCGATCGGCGATAACGAGGGATGCTACTTTGTCCCCGCTTTTGCGGGCTTGGGTGCACCTTGGTGGGACGCGCACGCCCGCGGCATCGTATGCGGTCTGACTGGAGCTTCGACTCGAGCGACCATCGTGCGCGCCGCTTGCGAGTCCATGGCCTATCAGAGCTATGACGTGCTGCGTGCCATGGAGCAGGATGTGGGTCTTTCGATTGAGCGCCTGTCCGTCGATGGCGGTGCCTCGCGCAACGAGTTCATCATGCAGTTCCAGGCAGACTTGCTGGATATCCCTGTACTGCAATGCGAGACGGTGGAGACCACGGCAATCGGTGCCGCGTACTTGGCGGGTCTTGCGGTTGGGTATTGGGAGGATCTGGAGGAGCTGGAGCAAAACGCCCAGATCGTCAAGACGTTCCATCCCCATATGTCCGTTGAGCGTCGCGAGCGCAACCTGGACGGTTGGCACGATGCGGTCAGGCGTTCGCTCAGCACCACTCAGTAGGGTTGTGACGGAGCGTTCGATACAACAAACCGCTAAACTTATGCATGGCGGGCGGCGGCAACATCGCTGTGCGTCATGTCAGCAAGGTCGTTTTGCGGCCGCAACGAAAGGGGCATCAACCCATGACCGTTACCTACGATGCGTCCCGCGTGACGCTTGTCGACCATCCGCTCGTCCAGCACAAGTTGTCGATCCTGCGCGATAAGTCGACCGGCACCAACCAGTTCCGCCAACTCGTACGCGAGCTCGCGCTTTTTGACGGCTACGAGGCCATGCGCGACCTGCCCATGGAGGATGTCGAAGTCGAGACTCCCATCACCACTGCCACGTTTAAGCAGCTTGCCGGCAAGAAGCTCGCCATCGTCCCCATTCTGCGCGCGGGCCTTGGCATGGTCGACGGCATCCTCGACCTGGTGCCCTCTGCCCGCGTGGGCCACATTGGCATGGAGCGCGACGAGGTCACCCACGAGCCGCATGAGTATTACTGCAAGATGCCCAGGGATATCGACCAACGTATCTGCCTGGTCGTCGATCCCATGCTCGCCACGGGCGGTTCTGCCGAGATGGCTATCGGCTATCTGCGCGAGCGCGGTGTCAAGGACATTCGCATGCTGTGCATCGTCGCGGCCCCCGAGGGCCTCAAGTCGCTGACCGAGAAAGACCCCGACGTGCATATCTATACCTGCGCCATTGACGACCACCTCAACGAGGCCGCCTACATCGTCCCCGGCCTGGGCGATGCCGGCGACCGCATCTACGGCACGCTGTAGTCTCTGGGCCAAACCGGCTAACGTCGAAAATACGAAGAAACGGTGCGCGCGGACAAATAAAAGGCGACCGCGCTCACCCCTGTTAACGGACGTTTCGCCCCGCAGGGTACGGAAAAACGCGTTACCGTAGCTACGGGATAAAGAAGGTCTTAAGAAAACGTACAGCTGCGTATTAACCGATGCTTTTTCGGTTGTACTTTAGCGATTGGCTCGTACAATAGTCACCAATGTTTGGCGGGAACTGTTCTGGGAAGCGTTAAAAGAGGAAAGTGAGGACGCCAGTGTTTCAGATAGCCGATCTGCTCGCTATCGTTGCAGGCGCCATCGCGGGCGCAATTGCCTTCCTTCCCTTTGTTTTTACGCTCAAGCCGGTTCTTGACGATAAGCAGAATGCGGACATGCTCAAGGGCATGGTGAGTCTGGCGGTCTCGGCGGTCGCCCTGCTCGTCTTTACCTTGGTTGTGTTTGCGTTGTTCGGAGAGGCATTTCGCATGTTCCTCCTGGGCGAGGCGATCGGCTTCGTGGTCTTTATGGCCGCCTGCACGGTTCGCGTCGCCAAGGCGCTGCGAGATCCTCATGAGGTCGAAAGGTAAGTCGTGGAAATTTTTGAAAAGCTGCCTGATGAGATTAATCATCTGGTCAGCGAGTTCAGCTCCACCCCCGTCGTGGGCGATCTGAGCTGCGGCATCACGCAGTACTCGTTCTGGCTGATCGTCTCCACGATCGTGCTCCTGATCGTCCTGGCCGTGTTCAAGAAGAAGCAGACCCTGGTTCCCAAGGGCTTCTTCGTCAACGGTTTCGAGTACATCATCGAGTACGTCGAGAACGATATCGGCAAGGGCGTCGTGGGTGAGAACTGGAAGAAGCACTTCCCGTTCCTGTGCTCGCTTTTCCTGTTCATCCTGATCAATAACATGATCGGCCTGATCCCGGGAATGAAGCCCGGCACCGGCGCAATCGGCTCCACCGCCGCGCTCGCCATCTTCGCCTTCGTGTACTTCATCTACTACGGATGCAAGGCTCACGGCGTGATCGGCTACATCAAGAGCCTCGCCCCGCAGGGCGTGAGCTTCCCGATGAACGTGCTTGTGTGGGTCGTCGAGCTTTTCTCGACCTTCCTGCGCCTCATCACGCTCGCCGTCCGTCTGTTCTGCAACATGTTCGCAGGACACGTGGTCATGGGCTCGTTCGCCATCATGGCGAGCATGTTCATGCAGCCGCTGCTTCAGCAGGTTTCCGCGGCCCACGCCGTCGGCGCCCTGCCTTCGCTGGCCTGGCTTGCCATCCTCATCCTGATTTATACGATTGAGCTTGTGGTCGGCGCCATCCAGGCTTACGTCTTCACGGTCCTTACCGCCGTGTATGTCTCCGAGGCAGAGGAGGTCGCGGAGGAGGAGTAGTCTTCCGTTCGCGCCTTAAAGGTAAGGCAATTCGTTAAACCGCCGGTGCCCGTACCCATGGAGCCCGGCAGTTATAAATAAGGTTATCCTGCGTGAAATAAGACACGCACGACAAAGGAGGAATCGTGGGAGTTATCGGTTACGGTCTCGGTGTTATCGGCGCTGGTCTTGCTATCGGCCTGTCTGCTCTGGGTGCTACGGGTGCTATGGCCCGTCAGCCTGAGGTCCAGGGCCGCGTGTTCACCGTCTTCATCATGGGCTCCGCCTTCGGCGAGGCTCTGGCTCTGATCGGCTTCGTTGTCGCGCTGATCGTTAAATAGCACGGAGCGTCAAGTATGAATCTTTCATCCCAGAAGAGCGCGATCGCACTCTCCGCGTCCGCGGCCGCGCTGCTCATGCCGGTTTCCGCGTTCGCCGAGGACGGCGCTGCCGGTGCGGACATCCTCATCCCTAAGATGGCGGAGTTCATCCCGGCGCTTATCGCCTTCCTGATTATCTGGATCGTGCTGGCCAAGGTCGCCCTGCCGGGCATCATGAAAACCATGGAGGAGCGCGGCAAGAAGATCGAGGAGAGCCTCGACGAGGCCGAGAAGACCAAGCAGGAGGCTATCGCCAAGCGCGCTGAGTCCGACTCGATCGTCACCGACGCCCGTCGTCAGGCTGCCGACATCGTTCTCGAGGCCCGTAAGGACGCCGAGTCCGAGCGCGCCCGTATCATCGAGGCTGCTCACAAGGAGGCCGAGGAGATCATCGCCAAGGCCCATACGACCGTCGAGGACGAGCGCAAGTCCATCTACGCCGGTGCCGCGAGCTCCATCGCCGACCTGTCCGTTGCCGTCGCCACCAAGATCGTGGGCGAGGCACTCGAGGACGAGACCGAGCAGAAGAAGCTCATCGAGCGCTACATCCAGGAAGCAGGTAGCCTGAATGCCGACTAGCCGCTATCAGGACAAGGTGCTCGAGACTTACGCGCGCTCCCTTCTGGAAGCCGCTAAGGCCGAGAACCATGTGTTCGAGGACCTCGAGATGATTGAGCGCCTGGCTTCCGCCAGCCCCGAGATCATCGCCGTGCTCGACACCATGTCCAAGCGCGACCAGCTCGACCTTCTTCCCAAGGTGGCAGCTGCCTTTAAGTATGTTGCCGAGGAAGACGAGGATGTAGTGGGCGTGACCGTCACCACGGCGATCCCGCTCGACGACGAGCTGCGTCAAACCATCACTAAGAAATGCGAGCAGGACTTCGGTCGCAAGGTATTCCTTATCGAGCAGGTCGACCCGTCTATCGTGGGCGGCCTGGTGCTCGAGGCCCGCGGCGAGCGTCGTGACATTTCCGTCAAGACGCAGCTGCGCGTTGCGCAGGAGACCCTCGCAAACTCTGCTAATTCGTACGGAGGTGAAGCCTAATGTCCGAAACCCTCAATGCCCAGGATATCGCCAAGAAACTGCAGGAGCAGCTCACGAGCCTCTCCGCGACGGTCGATACGCATGAGGTTTCAACGGTCGACGAGGTAGGCGACGGCATCGCGCGCGTCACCGGCCTCAAGAGCGCCATGGCAGGCGAGCTTCTGGAGTTCAAGAGCTCCGATACCGGTGAGACCGTCTTCGGCCTTGCCCAGAACCTTGACCGTGACGAGGTCGGCGCCGTTCTGTTTGGTGCCGTCGACTCCATCAAGGAAGGCGACGAGTGCCGCACCACTGGCCGCATTATGGATATCCCCGTGAGCCGTGCCATGCTCGGCCGCGTCGTCAATCCGCTCGGCCAGCCTATCGACGGTTTGGGTGACATTGTCGCCACGCACCGTCGTCCTATCGAGTTTAAGGCCCCCGGCGTCATCGACCGTACCCCGGTGTGCGAGCCGGTTCAGACCGGTCTGTTGGCCATCGACTCCATGGTGCCTATCGGCCGTGGTCAGCGTGAGCTCATCATCGGCGACCGTAAGACCGGTAAGACCGCCATTGCCATCGACGCTATCCTCAATCAGCGCGGCAAGGGCATGGTCTGCATCTATGTCGCCATCGGCCAGAAGGCTTCCACGGTTGCCAACATCCGTGAGACCCTCGCCCAGCACGGTGCGCTCGACTACACCATCATCGTTTCGGCAACCGCTGCCGATTCCGCCCCTATGCAGTACATCGCGCCTATGGCCGGTGCCGCTATCGGCGAGTTCTTCATGTACAACGGCGAGGACGGTAAGCCCGCCAGCGAGACCAACCCCGGCGGCCACGTGCTCGTCATCTACGACGACCTGTCCAAGCAGGCCGTGGCCTACCGTCAGATGTCGTTGACGCTGCATCGTCCGCCCGGACGCGAGGCCTATCCTGGCGACATCTTCTACCTGCACTCTCGTCTGCTCGAGCGTGCCGTCAAGATGTCCAAGAAGAACGGTTACGGCTCCATGACGGCCCTGCCGATCATCGAGACCCAGGACGGCGACGTCTCGGCCTACATTCCGACCAACGTCATTTCCATTACCGATGGTCAGATCTACCTGCAGTCCGAGCTCTTCTTCCAGGGTCAGCGCCCGGCAGTCGACGTGGGCATCTCCGTGTCCCGCGTCGGTGGCGACGCTCAGACCAAGGCCATGAAGCAGGTCGCCGGCAACCTCCGTCTGGACCTCGCTTCGTACCAGGAGCTCGCCGGCTTTACGCAGTTCGGCTCCGACCTCGACGAGGCCACGCAAAAGCAGCTTACCCACGGCGCTCGCATGACCGAGCTCCTTAAGCAGCCGCGCTACAAGCCGTTTGAGGTTGGCGAGCAGATCGTTACGCTGTTCGCCGGCAACGAGGGCTTCCTGGATGACCTGGAGATCGCCGACGTGCTGCCTTTCCGTGCCGAGCTCATCGAGTACATGGACAATGGCTTTGGCTCGCTGCTCGACAAGGTTCGCGCCAAGAAGATCGACGACGACACCAAGGCCGAGCTCTTGCGTGTCATCGGTGACTTCAAGCAGCAGTTCATGGCCAAGCACCATGCCGATACGACTGGATCAGAGGAGAACTAAGCCCCATGGCCAACCTTCGCGACATTAAGAAGCGAATCTCCTCGGTTACCACGACCAAGCAGATCACGCGCACGATGGAGATGGTCTCTACGGCCAAGATCCGTCGTGCTCTCGATCGCTCCAAGCAGGCTGAGCCCTATAAGGAGGCGCTGACCGACGTCATGTTGACGGTCGCCGGCGACGCCTCCTGCTCGGGCACCGATCCCATGCTGCAGAAGCATGAGAGCGTCAAGCATGGCCTGATTGTCGTTATTGCCTCGGACCGCGGCCTTGCCGGCGGTTTCAATACGACGGTGGAGCGCACGGCCGAAAAGCTCGTCGCTTCTTGGGCGAACGACGGCATCGAGTGCGAGATCATCGCGTGCGGGCGTAAGCCGGCCACGTATTTCCGTGACCGCGCAAACGTCGTCATGCACTTTGAGGGCAACTCCTCTGAGCCCAATTTCAATCAGGCCCGCATGATCTCCTCTCATATCTGCGATGCGTATCGTGCCGGTGAGCTTGACCGTGTCGAGCTTGTCTACCACCACGCTAAGAACCGCGTGGATCAGGAGCTTCGCGTCGAGCATCTGTTGCCGCTCGACCCCGAGATGATCGCTATGGCCCACGGTCCGCGTAAGAACGAGACCGACGCCCCTAAGCGCATCTCGTCCACGTTCGAGTTCGTGCCCTCTCCCGAGCATGTTCTCGGCAAGCTTGTGCCGTCTTATATCCTGACGGTCATCTACCAGGCCCTGATCGATTCGGCGGCTGCTGAGCAGGGTGCACGCCGCAAGGCCATGCACTCCGCGACGGAAAATGCCACCGCGATCATCTCGACCCTTACCCGCACGTATAGTCGCGTGCGCCAGGCTTCGATCACGACCGAGATTAACGAGATCGTCGGCGGAGCCTCAGCATTGGAGGAACAGTAATGGCTAATAACACCGTAAAGCTTGCGGTCGAGGAAGCCACCAAGAAGACGACTGCCGGTGATGGTCGCATCGTGCGAATCATCGGCCCTGTCGTCGACGTCAAGTTTGACGGCGCGGTGCCCCCGATCTACAACGCGCTCACGGTCGAGGCCGAGACCCCGATCGGTCATCTGAGCACGATCCTCGAGGTCGAGAGCCAGCTTCCGGGCGGCGTCGTCCGCACGGTCGCCATGTCCTCGACCGACGGCCTGCAGCGCGGCCTCATCGCCACCGATACCGGTGAGCCCATGAAGATGCCCGTTGGCCCCAAGACGCTCGGCCGTATTTGGAACGTTATGGGCAAGCCCGTCGACGGCAAGCCCATGCCCGAGGTGGAGGAGTTCTACCCCATCCACCATGCAGCGCCCCGTTTCGACGAGCTCACCACCAAGACCGAGATCTTCGAGACCGGCATCAAGGCCGTCGACCTGCTCGAGCCCTACATCCGTGGCGGCAAGACGGGTCTGTTCGGCGGCGCCGGCGTCGGCAAGACCGTTCTGATTCAGGAGCTCATCAACAACCTCGCCCAGGAGCACGGCGGCACTTCGGTGTTCACCGGCGTCGGCGAGCGTACCCGTGAGGGCACCGACCTGTACCTGGAGATGAGCGAGTCCGGCGTTATCGACAAGACCTGCCTGGTCTACGGTCAGATGAACGAGCCCCCGGGAGCGCGTCTGCGCATCGGCCTGGCCGGCCTGACCGAGGCGGAGTACTTCCGCGATCGCGGCCAGGACGTTCTGCTGTTCATCGACAACATCTTCCGCTTCTCCCAGGCAGGTTCCGAGGTTTCGGCCCTGCTCGGCCGTATGCCGTCCGCCGTTGGCTACCAGCCCACGCTGGCTACCGAGATGGGCGACCTGCAGGAGCGCATCACTTCGACCAAGACCGGTTCCATCACCTCGGTCCAGGCCGTCTACGTCCCCGCCGACGACCTGACCGACCCGGCTCCTGCCACGACCTTCACCCACCTCGACGCCACGACCGTTCTTTCGCGTTCCATCGCCGAGCTCGGTCTCTACCCGGCCATCGACCCGCTGGCGAGCTCCTCTGACGCGCTCGACCCCGCGATCGTGGGCGAGGAGCACTACCGCGTCGCCGTCAAGGTCCAGGAGCTCCTCCAGGAGTACTCCGATCTGCAGGACATCATCGCCATTCTCGGTATGGACGAGCTTTCCGAGGAGCAGCGCCTTACGGTCAACCGTGCTCGTAAGCTGCAGCAGTTCCTTTCCCAGTCCTTCCATGTCGCCGAGCAGTTCACCGGCAACCCCGGTGTCTACATCCGTGTCGCCGATACGGTCCGCTCTTTTGCGGCCATCGTCGACGGCGAGTGTGACAACCTGCCCGAGCAGGCATTCCGTTATGCCGGCACCATTGACGACGTGCGTGAGCGCGCCGCTAAGATGGGGGCGTAGGAACCATGGCAAAGCCCATGCAGCTGCGAATCGTTTGCCCCGAGGAGTGCGTGTATGAGGGAGCCGTCGCGTACGTGGCGGTGCCCTCCACCGTCGGAGAGTTCGGTATTCTCCCGCATCATGCGAGCGAGATCTGCACGATCGACGGTGGCCATATC
>CAMQJB010000053.1 GCA_947002045.1 uncultured Collinsella sp. | reverse complement strand
GCCGGTGGCATTGCGGATGCCCTGGTTGACGCCCTCGCCGTGGCCGCCGTTCTCCTGATGAATGACGCGGACGATGGTGGGGTACTTTTCGGCGTAGGCGTCGGCAATTTTGCCGGTGTCGTCCTTGGAGCCGTCATCCACAAGGATGATCTCGGCGTCCTCCCCCGCGGTGAGCAGGGTCTCGATGCAGTGATCCATATAGGCGGCCGAGTTGTAGCACGGCACGGTAAAGGTGATGAGTTTCATAGGTCGCTCCTTTTGAAAGGCATAATATACTTATTATAGAATACCGTGTTTTGACGAAAAAAACAAGAGGGAGTTTTGAAAGATGCCGCACGGTGGGGGGCGGGGCGGCCCCGCCCCGGGGGTTTATGCGGGCGGGGGCGGACGGGGAAGCCGCCGGGCGGGCGCGGGGGGGGCCCCCCACGCGGCCAAAAACCCCCGCTAAACACGGGGGCCCGCCCGTAAACCCCCGGGGGGGCCCCGCTTTTTTGACTCACGCAGTGCCCTTGCGAATCGAAGGTGAATGCTTTTCCCGTTACCTAGTACTGCTCGATGCCCATGTAGCGACGAACCTCGGGGCTGTGGTCGAACACCTTGCCGCGGGCGGCGCGCAGCTCGCAGCTCATGTTGTAGAAGAAGATCGGCTCCAGGAACGAACGCACGCTGGCAGGCACGTCGCCCACACCGTACTCGAGCGCATCGAGCACCATGACCGTATCGGTGTGCGTGTTGAGGAATGCAAGTGCACGTTCCTCCATGGGGCGGCACTCGCCCGATCCGAGCTGTACAAAGTAGAACACGCCGGGCTCGGTGGCTTCGAACGGGCCGTGGAAGTACTCGCCGGAGTGGATGTAGCAGCAGTGCTGCCACTGCATCTCCATGAGCGAGCAGATGGCCATAGCGTAGGTCTGGCTAAAGTTGGGGCCGGAACCCAGGATATAGAAGAACTTGTGCTGCTGGCAGAGCTCGGCAAAACGGGCGCCTAGCTCGGCGTTGACCTTCTCGCGGGCAGCGGGCAGCAGCGCATCCATCTGCTTAAGGCCGGCGTACATGTCGGCAAGCGCCTCGTAACCCTCTTGCTGGTCGAGCAGCTCGGCAGCCATCAGGGCGCCGATGCCCTGCGGCACCTCGGCCTGCGGCACGCCTTCGCCCCACGGATAGACCCAGGTGGTCCACTTGCCGTTATCGATCTTGGAGCCCTCGCAGTCGGTGAGGGCGACAACCTCGGCGCCGGCGGCCAGCGCCATCTCGCAGCCGTCGACGACCTCCTGCGTGTTGCCGCTGTGGCTGCAGGCGATGACGAGTGACTTCTCGCCAAGACTCTTGGGAACCATCAGGCAAAACTCGCGTGCCGTGTAGACCGTCGAGGTAAACGTGGTGGCCTCGCGCTTGAGTAGCTCGTTGGCCGGCATCAGGTCGATCATCGAACCGCCGCAGGCGATCCAAAAGACGTTCTCAATCTTGCCCTTGCGCTCGATAATTTCCTGAACCAGATCATGTGCGTTCACGGTGATGTTCCTCCTTGTGTGGCGGCTTTGAACGACGACAGCTCGTACCTGCGGTCGTTCTATGTTGTCCTATTTATAGCACGCACGACGATGCACGTGAAGTCATTTCACCAAATTTGTTCTATGTTGTTCTATCTATGGACGTTAGATGTCGAACACGTAGCGCGAGCCCACGATCTTTTGGCGTCCGAGCAGCAGGGGCCGCCCGTCCGCATCGGTAAAGTATGCCTCCATATAGAAGAGCGGCTCGCCGACCGGCACCTCCAGCAGCGGGGCCGCCTGAGCATCGGCAAGCGCAATCTCCACCGTACAGGGGTCTGACTTGAGCGGCGCACGGCCCGAATGCTCGGCAACGAGCGCAAAGATGGAATTGTCCGTGAGGTCCTTGTCGGCAAGCGTCTGCAGATAGGGATGGTCGGCCAGCACAAAGGCGTTGTTCTCGAGCATGACGGGCACGCCATCTGCCGTGCGCACGCGCTCGACCACGATGAGCTCGCAGCCGGGTTCCACCCCAAAAAACGCCGCGTCCTCGCGCGTCGCCGCAACCACCGTGCGCGACGCCAGACGTGCTCCGGCCACCATGTCGTTGGCGGCGCAACCCTCGGAAAAGCTCTGAACGTCACCCTTCTGGACAATCTTGCGTTTGAGCTTGGGCGCACACACAAACGTGCCCCTCCCCTGCTGGCGGTTGAGATACCCCGCGCGCGACAGCTCCTCGACGGCGCGGCGCACGGTGATGCGTCCCACGCCGTAGTACTTCGCGAGCTCCATCTCGGAAGGAATGCGCGAGCCGGATGCGTACACGCCGCGCGCAATCTCGCCCTTTAGGTCGTCCATAACCTGCTGGTACAGCGGCACGGCGGACACCTCAGTGCGCTCGGTTTTATCGTCGGATGCCATCATTACGCTCCATCCCGTGCATGCTCGGACTCAAACTCTTCAATCGCCGCCATAAACTGCTCGCCAAAGGCATCGGCCTTTTTCTCGCCAATACCGTTGACCTGGATAAGCTCGTCGCGTGTCTGAGGTCGTAGGCGGCACAGGCCGCGCAGGGCCTTGTCAGAGAAGACCATGTACGGCGCCATCTCCAGCTCGGTCGAAATCTCCTTGCGCAGGGCACGCAGGCGCTCGAACAGCTCGGCATCGTCACCCACGCGCGGGCGCTGATCTAGCTCGGCCTCCTCACGCAGCAGATCCACCGCGCGGCGGGCACGGGCCGAGGCCTTGCGCTTGGACGCACGACGCTTGACGGTAAAGGCAAACGCCTCATCCTCGACCTCGGTGGCACGCGGGCCCAGCCCCACGACCGGGTACTGCCCCTGCGAGGTAGCCAGATAACCGCGGCCGCACAGCTGGCCGATGATGTCCTTGATACGCCCGACCGATTCGCTCGACAGCTCACCGTAGCCGCGGTCCTCGTCCAGATGCATCTGGCGAATGCGCTCGGTGTTGCCGCCGTGGAGCACGTCGGCGATGAGCGACTTGCCAAAGCGCATGGGTCGCGTGGCCACATAGCGCACAGCGGCGCGGGCCATATCGGTGACGTCCTCGACCTCGAACTGCGTGAGGCAGTTGCTGCAGTTGCCGCAGCCCTCGGCCTCGTCCGTGGCGGTGGCGCCCGCACCAGCCGCGGCAGCATGCTCGGCCGCGGCCTCGTCGCCAAAGTAGCGCAACATATATTCGCGCAGGCAGCCGGTGGTATTGCAATAGCCCTCCATCTGGCTGAGCAGACGATATCGATTCTGGAGCGCCCACGCGCGCTGCTCGTCGTCAAGCGCCTCATCGGCGGCATCGCCGCGGTCGATTAAAAAGCGGCGCATGCGAAAATCGTTACCGTTCCACAGCAAGTGGCAGCTTGCCGGGTCGCCATCGCGACCGGCGCGACCTGCCTCTTGGTAGTAGGCCTCGATGCTCTCGGGCACGTTGTTATGAATCACGTAGCGCACGTTGGGCTTGTCGATACCCATGCCAAAGGCATTGGTGGCAACCATCACCTGAATATCGTCGTCGATAAAGGCGCGCTGGCTTTGACGACGGGCGTCGTTGCCCATGCCGGCATGGTAGCGGCCAACGCGAATGCCGCTGGGGCCCAGCGCCCCGGCAAGCTCGCCCGCCAGCGCATCGACCGTCTTGCGGGTCGAGCAATACACGATGCCGCTCTCGCCCGAATGCGCAATCACATAGTCGCGCACCCAGGCGGTCTTGGCCTTGTCGCCCATCTCCTCGCAACCAAAGTAGAGGTTCTTGCGATCGAAGCCCGTCACCACCGTCGCGGGGTTTTGCAGGCCGAGCATCTGCTGAATGTCCGCGCGCACACGCTCGGTCGCCGTAGCGGTAAAGGCTGCCACGATAGGGCGCTGCGGCAGGGAATCGATGAACTCGCGAATCTGCAGGTAGGCGGGGCGGAAATCCTGGCCCCATTGGCTCACGCAGTGGGCCTCGTCAATGGCCACGAGCGGCACGCCGATGCCGCCTTCGGCCGCAGCTTCCTGCGCAAAGGCCAAAAAACGCGGCTCAAGCAAGCGCTCGGGCGCCACGTACATAAGCTGATAGCGGCCCTCGCGCGCCCGCTTGAGCACGGTGTTTTGCTGGGCCGGGGTAAGGCTGGAGTTGAGATAGCTGGGTCGCGCACCCGCCGCGAGCAACGCACGGGTCTGGTCCTCCATAAGCGACAGCAGCGGACTCACCACAAAGGTGATGCCGGGCAGCATGAGCGCGGGCACCTGGTAGCAAATGGACTTGCCGGCGCCCGTGGGCATAACACCCAACGCATCGCGACCGGCAAGGATCGCATCGACCATGCGGTCCTGTCCCGGGCGAAACGAGGTGTAGCCAAAATAGGCGCCGAGCGTGTCGAGCGCCATCTGCTGCATGCTATCGGTCATGGTTTCCTAACGTCCAAGTCATCTGCCGCCGATTATACGCCGCCACGCGGACCGGTGCCGCGCCGCTGTCGACCACGGGCAACGTAATCCAAGGCAAACGAGCGAGGGATTTTTGGACACTTTCCGGATGAGCGTGGATAATCTCCCACTTTGGACCCACCATTGAGCCAAAAACGGGAGATTATCCACGCTCATTCAATGACTACCTTGACAAGCGCGGAAACGTCGCTGGTTGAGCATAAGTCAGCGAAAACGCCCCTAAGCGAACAAGGTGACGTGAAAGAGGAGGGAAGCGTACTTCGGTACGCGACCGACGATTGAACGTCAGATTGCCGCTTAGGGGCGTTTGCAGCGTCGGCCCGTTACGCGGTTTGGTAAAACCGCGTAACTTACATGACCATGACGTAGCGCGATCCCACGTAGTACTGCTTACCCATCAGAACCGGCTCGCCATTGGGACCGGTAAAGCTGGCACGCAGGTTGAGCAGTGGATCGTGCGGAGCAATGCCCAACTCGGCTGCCTGCTCGGCATTGGCGCGAACGGCCTCGACCGTACGGTAGCCAACCGAGACAATCGGGATTCCGCCAACACGCTCGACCTCGGCAAAAATCGACTTGTCCTCAAGATCGGCCGTCAACAGCTCGCGGTAGGCATCGAACGGCACAAAGATGTTCTCCTCAAAGATGGGCTCGCCGTCGGCCGTACGCACGCGCTTGATATGCAGCAGCAGCGCATCCTTCTGCAGGCCAAAGAACTCCATCTCGTTTTGGCGCGCCGGCACAATCTGGCGATCGATCACGTGCGCACCGGCCTTCATGCCGTTGCCGGCACACAGCGCGGTAAACGTCTGCAGCGTCGAGGCGTGAAACTGGCGATTAATGTGCGGCGTGGAAACAAAGGTGCCACGGCCCTGCTGCTTAACCAGGTAGCCATCAGAGCACAGCTCCTCGACGGCGCGGCGCACCGTAATGCGGCTCACGTCGTACTGCTCGGCTAGCTCAAGCTCGGACGGAATACGCTCCTTGGGTGCATAAACACCTTTCTCGATCGCATCCTTGATTTCATCGTAAATCTGCTGGTAAAGCGGTGCATTTTTGGGCGCGGGCATATCTGATCACTCTTATCGAAATATCGAAATAACTAATACGTATATAACGTCTAGTTTCATGTTACCTCATAATGATAAAACGATACACCCTCCCTACCAAAAAGCGACAGCTTCATTTTGGTAGGTTTTATCTGGGAAAACGAAAGCCCCTCGAAAGCAGCGAGGCCTTCGAGGGGCTCATACGGAAGGGTTGCGCCAGGCCGGCAAAATGCCAATACCCTACCTGCCGTCGTCCTGCTGCAGGCTGTCCTGCTCGCTGAGGCGCGCCTGCCTGCTGGCCATGCGCGCGGGCTTGTCGGGATCAGGTACGGCCGTGGGCATGGGCTCGTCGACATGACCGCCCCACCAGCCGCCCACAAAGTTGAGCGTGTGGAACACATTGATCACGGCGCCGGGATCAATGTCGCACACCAGCTTGATAATGTCCTGGCTCTCGTAGGTCGAGACAACGGCGTGCAGCAGGTACATCTTTTCGCGGCTGTATCCGCCGATGACCTCGGCGCAGCTAATGCCGTGCTGAAAATGGTCAACATAGGCGGTCATGACCTCGTCCGCCTTGCGCGTCGTGATCTGCAGCGTCACGCGGTCGTAGCGACGATAGAAGCTGTCGATGGTCTTGGTCGAAATAAACTGGAACACGATGGAGTACGCCGCCTTGTCCCAGCCAAACATAAAACCAAAGATCGCCAGGATAAAGCAGTTGAAACCAAAGATGACGCCCCAGATGGTCTTGCCCGTGTGGTTGGAAACCCACAGCGCGATAAAGTCGGTGCCGCCGGTGGATGCGCCGGACTTGAGCGCGATGGCAGCGCCCAGACCCGAGACCACGCCGCCAAAAATGATGAGCATGATCTTGTCGCCCAAAAACGGGGCGAAGTGAAAGACGTTGAGGAACAGCGACGAGAGCACGACCTGCATCATCGAGAAGATGACGAAGCGCTTGCTAATGCCGCTCCAGCATAGGAGCGCCACGGGGATGTTAAGCGCAAGCATACCGAGCGAGATGTCGATATGAACGCCGCCGAGCGAGGTAACGCGATCGAGCAGGACCGCGACGCCGGTAAGACCGCTCGGAAGCAGGTCGGCGGGCCGAATGAACGCCTGGATCAGAAATGTCTGGAGAACGGCGGAAATGGTGACCGCCACGGCGGTGATGGCGCGGCGGACGATGGTGAGGCGGCCGAGCACGAGCACGCGGTCCGTGAGCTGATCGATGGCGTTCGCCACGGAGGCTCCTTTCGAAGGCAGATCTAGTTGTGAGGCATGCCCGCGATTGTAGCATGGAGCGTGCGGGAGCGCTTCAATTCACCCTCCCTCGACAACCATCAGAAGGACCGTGAGGCCGCCCAAAAGAAAAACGCCGTGAAGAGAGCGGTCCCTTCACGGCGAATTCGGCATTTGCCCAGATAAAACCTGCCAAAATAAACCTATCCCTAAATGGCAGGTAGGATGTCGGTCAGGTTGTCGATGACGACGTCGGCGGCGGACTGGTCCAGGTTGACGCCCTCGTGCGGGCGCAGCGCCAGGACGCGGGCGCCGGAGCGCTTGCCGGCCTCGATACCCAAAGGCGAGTCCTCGATAACCAGGCACTCGGCAGGCTCCACCCCCAGCATCTCCATGGCACGCAGGTAGATCTCGGGATCGGGCTTAAACGCACTGCACTCGTGACCGCTGATGGTGTAGTCCAGCACGTCGGCGATACCGGCGATATCCACCAGCTCGTCGATCAGCTCGCGATAGGACGAGCTCGCGATAGCGCACTTCACGCCACGCTCGTGCAGCTCGCGCATCACCGGCTCCGTCTGCTTGTTGAGCAGCTCGGCATACGGAACGGGGTGGTCCGGGCTGTAGACCTGCTTGTACTCCACGCGCAGGCGCTCGCGCAGCTCAACATCGTCGGGCACCAGCGCCTCCCAAATGGCAGGCTCGTTAGACCCCGAAAGATCGGGAATCTCGTCAAAGTGGAACCCCTTCTCTTCCATAAACGCCACGCGGCGACGGTTGTAGAACCACTCGGTATCGACCAGCACGCCGTCCATGTCAAACAGCACTGCCTTGATCATACGCATCTCCTCCCCACCTGCCAAAAAGGGACAGGTTTATTTTGGTAGGTTTTATCTGGGATTTTATGGGGCGACGGACACGCCCTCCCCAGAGCAAAAAAGGGGATGGGGCGCAAACCCCATCCCCTCTCAATCAACCCGTAAGGTCTACTTACTTGTGATTAGTAGGAAAGCTTCCACATGTAGCGACGCATGGTCAGCGGGTGCTGACGGGCCTCGGCGATCTGGTTGCCGTACTCGCGCATAACGGCGAGGTGCAGCAGCGGGTTGAAGTAGGTGACGACGCTCGCGGGCACGGCGTCAGCCAGGCCGTAGTCCTTGGAGTCGATCAGAGCGACCTTGGCGCCCATGCGCTTAAGGAAGGTGAGGGCGCGGGCGTCCATCGGACGGGTGGCGCCATCGGACATGAAGAAGACGTAGGGCTTACCCTCGGTGGAAACCTCGAACGGGCCGTGGAAGTACTCGCCGGTGTTGTAGGCGGCGGCGTCGATCCACTGCATCTCGGTGAACAGGAAGGCGGCGTGAGAATAAGCCATCTTCTCGGAGGCACCGGAAGCCATGAAGTAAATCATCTTGTCGTCCTTGAAGTCCTCGGCGAACTTCTTGGCGAGCTTCTTGCAGTGCTGAGCGGCGTTCTCGCAGAGATCGAAGACGTTGGTGAGGCCGGTGATCATGTCCTCGTAGTGGTCATAGCCCTCGGTCTGCTGAAGGATCTCGACAGCAAGAGCGATGGCATAGCCGGGCTTCTCGCACTTGGCAGCGTAGTTGGCGTGGAAGCCGTGAACGATGACATGGTCGGCGTCGACGGTCAGAGCGGAGCCAGCCTTGTTGGTGAGGGAGACGACCGGGCAGTTGTGCTTCTTGGCGGTCTTGTTGGCCTCGACGGTCTCGGGCGTGGAGCCACCGAGGGAGCAGGTGATCACGAAGGTGTGCTCGTTGACCCAGGAAGGCGTGTCGTAGTTGAACTCGTTAGCGGTGAAGATCTGAACGTTCAGCTTGTCCGTGTTGTTGGCCAGGAAGTACTTGGCGGGGTAAAGGTCGGACATGGAAGCGCCGCAGCCGACGAAGGCGACGCTGTGGATCTCGTGGTTGGACAGGACGTCAGCGACGATCTGCTTAGGGAGGTTAAGGTCGATCTCGTACATCTGACACATTCCTTTCGATTTTTGCGGCGCCACATTGCCGGGCGCTCGCAGGGTTACCGTGGTTTGGACCGAGTCGCCGGCCCGTTGAGGATGTGACAAAGGGACTGCCCTTTGTCACGTATAGGGATGGAAGCCTGCCTGGGGTATGGGATGCCAGGCAGGCCCCCGGGGGAAAGCGGTTAGGCGCTTAGTCGCGACTAGGCCAGGATGCCGGCCGCGGAGAGGGCGATGCCGCCCACGATGGCGATCACGAGAAGCCAACCGGTGTTGACGTTCTTCTTGATGAGCCAGTACATAAGGCCAGTGAGGCCAAGGGAGATCATCTGGGGCATCATGCCGTCCAGGATGTCCTGGATCACGACAGTGCCCTCAGCGAACTGCAGCGGGGTGGTGGCGCCGATCAGCGTAGCGATCATGCCGCCCACGGACATAAGGCCCACGATGCCGCAGACATACATGAGCTTCTCCATGAGGTCGCCGCCCTGAAGCTTGCTCAGGTACTCATGACCGCCCTGATAGCCCATCTTGGCTGCGAACCAAGTGATCAGCACAGAGGGGACGATGGAGATGAGCATGGCCAGGATCGGGCCCATGATGGAGCCCTGCTGAGCCAGCTGAACGCCCAGACCAAAGGCGATAACGCGGATGGTGCCCTGGAAGAAGGAGTCACCGATGCCGGAAAGCGGACCCATGAGGGAGGTCTTGACCGCGTTGATCGAATCGGGATCGAAGTTCTCGGGATCCTTGGCGTACTCCTCCTCCATGGAGGCGGCGAGGCCCAGGATGAAAGCGCTCGTCTGCGGGGTGCAGTTGTAGAACGCCATGTGACGGTGGTAAGCCTCTTTCTTAGCAGCGAGCTGCTTAGGGTCGGACTCATCCGGATAGAGGCGATCGAGCGTGGGAACCATGCCGTAGAGGAAGCCCATGTTCATCTGACGCTCGTAGTTCCAAGAGGCCTGGATGGCCCAGGAGCGCCAGAAGAACTGGCTGACCTTCTTGTTCAGGGACACGTCCTTGGTTGCGGTTGCCATAGTGTGTTCCTCCTTAGTCTTCGTCGTCTTCGAGCGGATCGTAGTCGGAATCGACACCGGCGGCTGCATGGGAACCGTTGAACTTGAAGCCCATGAAGACGACAGCCAGGCACACACCGATCAGAGCGACCGCGATGACGGACAGGTTGAGGTAAGCGGCGAGCAGGAAACCGATGAACAGGAACGGAGTCATACCCTTCTTGATCATCATGGTGAGCAGCAGGGCCAAGCCGTAGGCGGTCATGATCTTGGTCGAAACGTTAAGACCAGTGGACAGCCACTCGGGAACCATGTTGACGATGGCCTGAACCAGGTCGGTGCCAACAAAGACGGCGAGGAAGATCGGCAGGAAGTACATGACGGCGTACAGACCGGAGCCGGCGCAGATGTGCATACGGTAGGCGGTCTTGAACTTTCCGTTATCGATCGCGCTATCTGCCACATGGGTGAGGGCGGCGATGATGGAACGGAACACGATGCCGAGGAGCTGACCCAGGACGGCGACCGGGATGGCGATCGTCATGGCGGTCTCGGCGGAAGCATCGGTCAGGCACGCAAAGGCAGCGGCCACGATGCCGCCCAGGACCATATCGGGCGGAACGGCGGCGCCGACCTGCACCAGGCCCATGGACACGAGCTCGACGGCGGCACCGACGGCAAGGCCGGTGGGCACATCGCCCAGCAGCAGACCGACGAGCGTAGCGCCAACGAGGGGCTGCTCGAAGTTAAGACGACCGAGCAGGCGGGAGTCCCACATGCAGAACACGCCGACGAGGCCGACGAGCACCGCACTGATGAACGTATTCATACCCTTCTCCTTTCAGTCAGGCAAAAGCCTGGTTGATTACAGCTTGGCGTCGATGTCGACGCTCTGATACGTAGGGGTCTGCTGGACGTAGAGCTTGATGCCCATGTCGAGCAGCTGGTTGACGTCGGCCTTCTGGGTGGCGTCGAGGAAGACGGAGCTGTCCTTGCCGCCGACCTGATCGGCACCGTCGTGGTTGGCGGTGGCGCCCAGGTTGATGGCGTCGAGCTTGTAGCCCTGGCAGAACTGCAGCATCTCGGCAGTGTTGCCAAAGACGAACATGACGCGCTCGCCGAGGGTGTTGAGCTTGTCCATCTTGGCGAGGGCACGCTCGACGGTGAAGACGTTCAGGCGCACGCCCTGGGGCTTGGCCAGCTTAAGAGCGCCCTTCTTGATGTCATCGTTGGCGGCAGCGTTGTCGACGACGATGATGCGCTCGGCCTGAACCTTGGTGGTCCAGGTAAAGACGACCTGGCCGTGCAGCAGACGGTAGTCAAGACGTGCGAGGACGATCTTGGCGGGACCGGAGCTGTGACGGGACGCCTTGGCCTTCTTGGCGGGAGCCGCGGCAGCCTCGACCGGTGCGTTGGGGTTGGTCAGACCGGTGCGGGCCTCGTTGATGAGGGCTGCGAGCTCGGCGCCCTTGACGGGAACGGGGCTCATAGCGAGCGTCAGTGCCAGCGGAATGTTGAAACCGCTGACAACCGTGAACTTCGTGCCGTTCTTGGAAAGCTCGACCATGCTGTTGTTGACCGAGCTGCCGAGCATATCGGTCAGCACATAGACGGTGTCGTCCGCGTTGAACGTGGCGATCATGGCGTCCACCTTATCGGTGATGGGCTCCTTGTCGTCACGAGCAAGCGACACGACGTGGACGTTCGACACGTCGCCGAGAACCATCTCGAGCGTGTCTTTGGCGCCTGCGGCCAGACCGCCATGAGATGCGAGAATGATCTGATTCATCTTGCCTCCTCCTTTTCGTTATGGTCATTATAACGTCTTATACGTTGCTTATATTGCTAATTAGTATAAAGACCGCTCGCGGGTGAAAATCGACCGTTGACGGGTTTAACGTAATCGAAACGTTGGGGCTGGGTAGGTCGGCACTGGCTGGATAACCCGAGGTCAGACCCTGCGCGCAATCCTCTATCGCACAAAGTACCAGGGGCTTTCCTGCACGGTGGGCTCCAGCGCGATGCCGGTGCGCTCCTTAAACAGATCCATGTCCTGCGATTTCTCCGTCCACCACGCGTTGGGCTTAAAGGTCATGCTCTCAACAACATGACCGACAAACACACTGTTGCGCAGCTTGGAGAAGTCGGTGTTCATGATCAGGATGGACGCGAGCACCAGCACGATGCCCAGGACCTTGATCGCGCCGGCGGGCTCGGCGTAGATGCCAATGCCCACCAGTACGGTGACGACCGTCTCGAAAGACATTACGACGGGAACTTTCGACGTCTCGAGCCCCATGGACAGACCCTGCATATATAAGATATAGGCCACGGCTGTGGGAATGAGTCCAAAGCCAAGGAACAACAGCAGCAGCTGTGGCGACATTGCCGCGGCGACATCCGGCCACGGAGCCGCGATAGCCGCCATAACCGCACCGCCAAAAACAAAGCCCCAAAACGTGACAGCCAGCGGGTGGACTGTCTTGGTTGCTATCCGGCTAAACACCGCGAGCGACGCACCGCAAAGGCCTGCAATCACGCCCGACGTGACGCCCCAAACCGAAAAATGAAAACCGGAAAGGTCGCCATTGGTCACTGCAAGCACGCAGCCAACGATGTTAAAGACAATGGCGACGAGCTTGTTGGGGGTCACGTCCTCGCGATAAAGCACGCGGCCGAGCACGACGCCAAACACCGGCGAGGTATAGAGCAGCACCGAGGCCGTGGACATGCCCACCTCGCCCATGCACTCGTAATAGCAGGTGTTGGCGGCGGCCAGGCCGACAATACCGACAAGCGCGCAGGGAACAAGCTCTTTAGGGCTTGCCTTGAACAGTGCCAGCGGACCCTGAGCCACGGTAGACCCCTCACCTGGACGGCAGCCCATAAACATCAGGACCGGCGCCAAGATAAGCGCTCCGACCAACAAGCGAAAGGCAGCCATGCTCTGGGACGAAACGCCCATGGCCGAGATGCCGTTTACAAAGATTCCGATGCTGCCCCACATAAGCGCGGCGATCAGCACCAGCACATAGCCCAGATTGCTTTTCTTCAACGCAGCCTCCTCGGTATTGTTTCCAATATGTTTCACACTACGTTATAGTCGTTATATACATTTTTCAAGACACAAATCGGCGAGCGGGAAAATCCGATCGCCCACACACTCATTGGGTACTCATTGGGGACGTACTTAAATGAGTAGTGGGGGGGGGGGGGGGGGGGTGTGGGGTGGGGGGTTTAAGGGGACACCCCCCCACGGAGGGGCGCCCAGGCCCCGCGCAACCAGACGATCCCCCCCCAGCCGGCGCGGCGGGG
>CAMQJB010000052.1 GCA_947002045.1 uncultured Collinsella sp. | reverse complement strand
TGGTTTCTGATGCGGCGCGCTGCGCGCCCCGCACAGGCTAAAGCCCGTAACAAAACGGGGCCCGATGCATTCGCACCGGGCCCCGTCCCAACTCTTTAGCTATCTGACAACCGAGGGGCTACTCCTCAGAACCGTCCTCACCAGCAGTCTTATTCTGCTGATCGAGCTTATGCTTGCCACTCACAATAGACGTGGCACCAAGCGTAGCCAAACTTGCACTGGCAAGGCTCGCCATAACGATAAGGTCGCCCGTCTTGGGCATGTTACCGCCCGAGGACTTGGTCGTCGTGATCGTGGTCGTGGCGGTCACCGTTTTGGAGCCATTTTGCTCCTGGTTCTGGTTATCGGCGTTGTCCTTACCGCCGTCCTCGCCCTGCTGCTTTCCGTCGTCGGTCTTGCCCTTGCTCTCGTCCTTCTCCTTGGATTCATCCCTCGCGACCGCGGTCTGCGTCGTAGAAGCCTGATCAGAATTGTTCTTGTCAGGAGACGAGCTGCTTACGCCAGCCATCAGCGAGGAACCAAACGTGCAGCCAAGCTGCACAACGAAAGAGGGCTTCTTGTCCGTCGAAGTAGCGGGCGCGTCCGGCGCCTTATTCGAGTCGTCCTTGGAAGCACCGGAATCAGTAGCGGCGTTAGAGTTAGAGTCATTGCTAGAACCAGTATCGGCGGAAGAATCGCTGGAGCCAGTGGAAGAGTCAGAGGAACCAGCGTCGGTCGAACCGGAGGCGGCGCCGTCCGTATTGCCGGCAGAGCTTGAAGACGAATCGCCCGCAGCAGAGCCGTTAGAATCGGAGCCGCTCGAGGTAGAGCCGTCGTTGGCAACGCCACCAGCAGAGCCATCGCCGCCAGCATCGGTCGAGGGCGCATCCATCCTGCCATCGTTGGCATCGTCGCTCGAGTCGTCATTCGAATCAGGCGTCGGCGAAGGTGCCGGCGTGGGCTCGGGCTGCACGGGCGTTGCCGCGGAAGCCTCGTCCTCGGCGATATAGACGAGGCAATCCTTGAGCTCATTGCGGTAGCGGTTCTTCCAGCCCTCGTGGTACTGGGGCTGGCTTGCATACTTGGTCGCCACATTATTGACCACGCTGTTGGAAAGCGCCGTCACAAACTCGCGGTCGGTCATACTGTTAGAAAGGTTTGCCCAGCGGAAAAAGTCCTGGCAGCCACCGGTGCCGCACATATTGGTGATACTCCACACCATACCCTTGACGCAGTCGGCACGGCCGGAAATGTCAATACCAAGGGCGCTCTTGAGCCACGCCTCGGTCACCGCATAGTACGAGTTATACGCATACGCATCCTGTAGAGCCGAAAACTCAGCAGGGTCGGCGTTATAAGCACCCTGGAAGGCCTCCTGCGCAATACGGCCCAGCTCGGTGAGCTGGCCGTTCGCATACATGGGGTTGTTCACGTTGGAAATCTCGCTGCCGCGATCGATCGCAGCCTTAAGCATGCCGTACTTAACAGAATCGTAGTTGTAGACCTGCTTCATAAACGGAACGAGCGACCAACGACGGTCGAACTGGTAATAACCAAGCGCGTTGTAGCCGTCGCCATACGAAAAGCCCTGGTTATAGTTGCCGTGGCTCTCATATTTGGTGAAGTACTTCATCTCGGCGGTCACGTTGACAAACGAAACACCCTGAACCGACCTCAGCACGCCCGAGAAGGACTGCTGGGTGTAAAGGCCCTTATCGATATCGGTGGCATCCGAGGCAACACCCGGCGTGGGCTCCTCGGCGGCGGCGGGCGCGGGTGCGGTAACGGCGCCAAACGAAAGCGCCAGCGTCAGGCCCGCGACAATCGCGGAATGCTTGGGCTGCATAAAATCCTCCCTGCATTGGTGTAGTTAAAGTTCAGTTTGCAAAGATAAAAATAAGTATTGCAGCTCGCCCGTTGTTACACAACAACCCCTCGGTAAACGGCAACAACCCTCCGCGAAATCTTAAGGAATTACGAAATCTTAAGGAATTAAACAAACTGGTCGTCGGGCGCCAACAGAAGCTCGCCGTAACGCTCCATCAACCCGTCCCTCAACTGGCAGAAAGCAGGGATATAGACGTTCAAGATGCGCCGAATCAAATCTTGAGCGAGCTTGTTGTCATAGATATGGACGTTCGTATTGCGATCTCTGAGCATATCTAGCCAGGCCGCCTCATCAATAAAGTCGTAGAATCGGTAGGACTCCTTCAAGATGGCACGAGGAGACCCCGACGCGGCAAGCGTGGCGCCCTCATACTCGAGCAGACGCTTAAGGAGCTTCCAGCTCAGTTCAAATTGAAGATTGAACTTATTAATCAATCCACTCTGAACAAAATCATTGTTGAGATCCTGATTGGGCGCATCCTCAAGATTCGCCAAGGCGCTGGCAAAGTTCTCATATTTTTTCATACAGAATCACACCATCCCTGGCAATTTCATCGAGCAATTGCTGCGATAAGGACTCGTCGAGATTGACGACATCTACATCCAAAAGAGTATCAAGACACTCCTCGATCAAATATGAGAAACGGCCGAAATCCCGGCAACCTGCTACGGCGATGTCAATATCGCTCTTGGGCAAATTGTCGCCTCGAGCACGAGAACCAAACAGCACGACCTTCTCGGCGTCACATTCCCGAGCAAAAACTTCGATTTGCTTGTACACTTTGTCGAGAGATGCCATTTGCACCCCTACAGCTTAATGTCAAAGTTGATCTCGGGGACGGCTGCCAGATCGGCCAACGTCACACCGTCGACGTACTTTTCGATTACGTCGTCCAGACCGCGCCAGAACTTGACGGTCGAGCAAAGATCGCTGCGGGTGCAGCTGTTGTCGATGCCATCGCACGCCACCGGAGCCGTGCTGCCCTCGACGGCACGCAGGATGTCGCCGGCACGCACCTCGGAGGGGTCCTTGGCCATCATGTAGCCGCCGCCCTTGCCGCGCACGCTCTTAAGCAGGCCCGCCTTCATAAGCGGACGAACCAGCTGCTCCAAATACTTTTGCGAGATGTGCTCGCGGTCGGCGACCTCGCGCAGGGCGATTTTGCCCTCGACGTCGCCAAGCGCTGCGATATAGATCATCAGCCGGAGGGCATAGCGGCCCTTAGAAGAAATGAGCATACCTACCCTCTCATCGTTGCCGGGACAAAATACCAGGCCTATTTGTCCCAAATCTTATGCACGCGGGGCAAACAAACCTGATTATTATGTCCCACATCTAAAAAGTCGAGTGGATTAGTCGGGTTTTCCCTTGACTAACGCCGAACCCATAGTAACTTTATTCCGAGAAGATTCCTAGGGTTTAGTACACCTATGAGTACACCATATACAGAGAGGGACAGCATGAGCGCAAATCCGCTGCTTTCCATCGAAGGTCTGACCGCCTCCGTGGACGAAAAGACCATCCTCCACAACGTCAACCTCAACGTCGCCGCCGGCGAGACCCACGTGCTGATGGGACCCAACGGCGCCGGCAAGTCCACCCTCGGCCACCTGGTCATGGGCGACCCTGTCTATACCGTCAACGACGGCCGCATCGTCTTTGACGGCCAGGACATCACCGAGCTCACCACCGACAAGCGCTCGCGCGCCGGCCTGTTCCTGAGCTTCCAGGCCCCGGTCGAGATCCCGGGCGTGCCGCTGTCGAGCTTTTTGCGTGCCAGCATCGCCGGCCGCCCCGGCCTGGAGATGAAGGGCAAGGAGTTCCGCCGGCGCGTCAAGGAGCTCGCGGCAGAGCTCAACATGGACACCGCCTACCTCAACCGCGAGCTGGGCGTGGGCTTCTCGGGCGGCGAGAAAAAGAAGGTCGAGATGCTCCAACTTCTGCTGCTGCAGCCTAAGCTCGCCATCCTGGACGAAACCGACTCGGGCCTGGACGTCGACGCCCTGTCCACCGTCAGCCATGGCATGGACGCCTACCGCAAGAGCTGCGACGGCTCCATGCTCATCATCACGCACAACACGCGCATCCTGGAGCACCTGGATGTCGACCGCGTCCACGTTATGGTCAAGGGCCATATCGTGCGCGAGGACGACGCCTCGCTGATCCCTTGGATCGACAAGAACGGTTTTGAGACCTTCGAGCGCGAGGCCGCCGAGCAGCGCGCCCAGGCCGAGGCCGCCGCTGCCGAGCAGCAGGCGTAAAGGGGCGACGCAATGACCAAGAACCGCACCGAGGTCGCGGACATCGACCGCAGCCTCTACGACTTCACCTATGGCGAGGAGGGATTCGAGCGCCTCGACGCCGGCATCACGCCCGACATCGTGCGCGAGATCAGCGCCAAAAAGGACGAGCCGCAGTGGATGCTCGACCTGCGCCTCAAGTCCCTCGAGATCTTCAACCGCTTCCCCGACCCGACGTGGGGCCCCTCCATCGAGGGCCTGGACATGGACAACATCGTCACCTACGTCAAGCCCAACACCGACCAAAAGCACGACTGGGAGTCGGTGCCCGACGACATCAAGAACACCTTTGAGCGCCTGGGCATTCCCGAGGCCGAACGCAGCTACCTGGCGGGCGTCGGCGCACAGTACGACTCCGAGCTCGTCTACCACAATATGCAGGACACGGCGTCCAAGATGGGCATCGTCTACTCCGGCATCGAGGAGGCCCTGCACGATCCGCAGTGGGAGCCGCTCATCCACGAGAAGTTTATGACGCTCATCCCGCCCACCGACCACAAGTTTGCAGCCCTGCACGGTGCCGTGTGGTCGGGCGGCTCGTTTGTCTACGTGCCCAAGGGCACCAAGCTCGATTTTCCGCTGCAGAGCTACTTCCGCCTCAACGCCAAGGGCGCCGGCCAGTTTGAGCACACGCTCATCATCGTCGAGGACGATGCCGACCTGCACTTTATCGAGGGTTGCTCCGCGCCCAAGTACAACGTGGCCAACCTCCACGCCGGCGCTGTGGAGCTCTTTGTGGGCAAGCGCGCGCACCTGCGCTACTCGACCATCGAGAACTGGTCCAAAAACATGTACAACCTCAACACCAAGCGTGCGCGCGTGGACGAGGACGGAAACATCGAGTGGATCAGCGGCTCCTTCGGCAGCCACGTGGGTTATCTCTACCCCATGAGCGTGCTCAACGGCCGCCGCGCTCGCTCGAGCTTTACCGGCATCACCTTTGCCGGTGCCGGCCAAAACCTCGACACCGGATGCAAGGTCGTGCTCAACGCGCCCGAGACATCGGCAACCGTCGAGACCAAGGGCATCTCCAAGAGCGGCGGCATCCAGACCTTCCGCAGCTCCATTGTGGCCACGCCTAAGGCCGAGGGCTCCAAGGCAACCGTGAGCTGCCAGTCGCTCATGCTCGACGACCAGAGCCGCTCCGACACCATCCCCGCCATGGACATCCGCGCCAAGAACGTCGATATCGGCCACGAGGCCACCATCGGCCGCATCGGCGACGACAAGGTGTTCTACCTGATGAGCCGCGGCATCTCGGAGGAAGAGGCCCGCACCATGATCGTCAACGGCTTTGCCAACCCGGTCTCCAAGGAGCTACCGCTTGAGTACGCCGTTGAGATGAACAACCTGATCAAGCTCGAGATGGAAGGAGCGATCGGATAATGAAACAGGAAACCAACACCGCTGCTACCACGCTCGAGCAGGTTAATGCGATGCCTGCCGCCACTTGGGGTTGGCTGCGTATGAACCAGACCAAGCTTGAGCTTTCGGACGAGCTTGCCGCCGCTCCCGCCGAGGCCGTTGAGATCGAGGGGCTGGACGAGCAGTTCTCCGGCGCGGCCGACGCCTTCGATACTGCCATGGAGGCCATGGCCGAGCGCTTCCCCGAGCGCCGCGCCTCCGCCCCCGGTGATGCCGCCGATCGCGCCCGCATCACGCCCGAGACCGAGCTCGACGTGCCCGCCACCTCTGTCTACCAGGCCGGTGCCATCAAGCTCGAAGAGGAGCTCTCCCCCGCTGAAGCCTTCGAGACTGGCATGGGCGAGGCTGCCTACGCCTACCTGGCCGACCACGCCACCAAGCGCATCGTCATCGATGTCCCCGCATACCAGCACGCCACGGTTACCGTGCGTGTGAGCGGCGTCGATGCCGCCGCGGTCATCGCCGCCATCGACGTCGTCGCCCGCCCGCAGGCAACGCTCGACCTGCAGATCGCCCTGGACTCCCCCGTTGCCGGCGAGGGCGTCGTGGGCTCCGTGCTGCGCGTGTGTGCCCACGAGTACGCCACCGTCAACGTGACCTGCACGCAGACGCTCGACGATAGCTGGATCGCGCTCGACGACACCGGCCTGTTCCTGGACGAGGGCGCGCGCGTCAACGTGCAGCACACTGTCCTGGGTGCCGGCGCCAGCGCCACAGGCCTTGCCGGCGACCTGTTGGGCGATACCGCCAAGGTGACCATCGATACCGATTACCTGGGCGCCCGCGAGCAGGTGCGCGACTTTAACTACGAGCTGCGCCACCGCGGTCGCAAGACCGAGTGCGAGATCGACGCCAACGGCGTGCTGACCGGCACGTCCAAGAAGGTCTACCGCGGCACCATCGACCTCGTGCACGGCTGCAAGGGTGCAACCGGCACCGAGCGCGAAACCGTGCTGCTGGCCAACAAGGGCGTCGACAACAAGACCGTCCCCGTCATCCTGTGCGACGAGGACGACGTCGCCGGCAACCACGGCGCCACCATCGGCCACGTCCGCGACGAGCAGCTGTTCTACCTCGCCTGCCGCGGCCTTGACCAAAACGCCGCCGAGGATCTGTTCATCCGCGCCAAGCTGGAGGACGCCGCGCTTTCCGCCACCGATGAGCGCACCCGCGCCGCCGTCGTCCGTCTAGGCAACAACTTGATCGATAACTTTGAAGAGGAGCTCGCATGATCGACACCGAGCACGTTAAATGCGATACCTGTACCGCACCGGAGCCTATGGAGCTCGACGCCAGCGATGAGGTCTCGCGCGGCTGGCCTACCGTCGACATCGAGACCAACCCCTACAAGGCGCAGTTCCCGCTGTTCCAGCAACACCCCGAGATTGCCTTCCTCGACAGCGCTGCCACCGCGCAGCGCCCCGCCTGCGTGCTCGACGCCGAGCGCGACTTCTACCAGCGCATGAACGCAAACCCCCTGCGCGGCCTGTACTCGCTGTCCGTCGAGGCCACCGAGGCCATCGCGAAGGTGCGTCAGCAAATCGCCGACGTCATCGGCGCCCCCCAGGCCAACGAGATCGTCTTCACCCGCAACACGAGCGAGTCGCTCAATCTGGTCGCCAAGAGCTTTGCGCCCACGGTGCTGGAGCCCGGCGACGAGGTCGTTATCACCATCATGGAGCACCACTCCAACCTGATCCCGTGGCAGCAGGTCTGCCGCGAGACCGGCGCCAAGCTCGTCTACCTCTATCCCACCAAGACCGGCCAACTCACCACCGAGGAAGTGCTTGCCAAAGTTGGTCCCAAAACCAAGATTCTGGCCGTGGGTCAGGTCTCTAACGTTCTGGGCGTCGAGAACCCGGTCAAGAACCTCGGCAAGCTCGTGCACAAGTACGGCGGCTATCTGGTCGTCGACGGCGCGCAGTCGCTGCCGCACATGCCGGTCGATGTGGCCGACCTGGGAGCCGACTTCTTTGCCTTTAGCGCGCACAAGGCCATGGGCCCCATGGGCATCGGCGTGCTGTGGGGCAAGATGGACCTGCTCGACGCCATGCCGCCCATGCTTACCGGCGGTGAGATGATCGACTCGGTCACCGAGCAGGATGCCGTCTGGGCGCCCGTCCCCGAGAAGTTCGAGGCCGGCACGCAGGACGCCGCCGGCATCTTCGCCACGGGTGCGGCGCTTGATTACCTGGTCAACACGGTGGGCTACGAAAACATCCAGGCCCGCGAGAAGGCACTCGTCCACTACCTGATGGGCGAGCTCATGCAGCTCGACTTTGTCCAGATCATCGGCTCCATCTATTGGGACAACCACCACGGCGTCGTCAGCTTTAACGTCAAGGGTATCCACCCGCACGACGTCGCGAGCATTATGGACATGGACGGCGTGTGCATCCGCGCCGGTCACCACTGCGCGCAGCCGCTGCTCACCTGGCTGGGCGTCGAGAACCTCGCCTGCTGCCGCGCCAGCGTGGCCTTCTACAACGACAAGGCCGATATCGACAAGTTCATCGCCGGCCTTCATCACGTTTGGAGCACGTTCAATGGGTAATCTGTACACCTCCACCACGTTTATGGAGCACAACTCGCACCCCGACTACAAGTACGAGATGGATGCCCCCACGCACGAGCACGAAGGCATTAACCCAAGCTGCGGCGACGAGCTCACCCTGCAGCTGCGTGTCGAGAACAACGTGATCGAGGAGGCATCCTTTACTGGCCACGGCTGCGCCATCAGCCAGGCCAGCGCCGACATCATGGCCGACCTCATCATCGGCGAGACGGTCGAGGAGGCGCGTCGTCTGGCAGAGCTTTTCCTCGCCATGATTCGCGGCGAGCAGCTTTCCGAGGAAGACCTGGAAGACTTGGACGAGGCCGCCCAGCTCCAGGACATCTCGCACATGCCCGCCCGCGTCAAGTGCGCCGAGCTCGCCTGGCGCACCCTCGACGGCATGCTCACGGGACAAAATAATCAGTAATAGTTGTCTCAAATCTGAAGAATTCAGTTGGCCGAATCGCTTAACTTTCGCGATTCGGCCATTTTCTTTTCTGGCCTTATTTCGAGCCCTCGGCCTGCGCGTCCACCTGCGCATAAGCGCGCACAATGCGAGAAACGGTACTTTTGCCAATCCCCGTATATCGCTCAATCTGACGCACCGTAAAACCGGCATCGTGCAAGCCAAGAATAACGATGTTGCGCCGCGCCGACGGTGCGGCTTTAACCCCGTGGAGCGGAACCCCGAGCCCCTTCGCCAACTTTTCGGCAAAGGCGTGCCGCTCCCACTCCGTCTCTTCCAGATCGGGCATCGCCGGCTCGCGGCTGTCGGGCGTCGAAAACGAATAGGCGATAAAGGCCTTGGCAGAACCAAAAAGATCAAACACGCAAGAAGGGTCGGAAAATCCCCTCGTCATATCGTTGTCATAGGCCCGTAGATACTCGGCAAAGCTGCTCCATGGATAGCGCTCGATCAGAGCAATACCCGCCTCCTGCGGATCGGCATGTACGGAGCGAATAGCCTCCATCACCTGCCAGTCGGTATCGAGCGAGCGGCGCTCAAAACGTTCGCGAAACAGGCAGCCCGCGCGCCCAGTGCGCTTATTGAACCGACGAGCATACGTCAACAGTAGCCGCTGCATGGCTGCGCTCATTTCGTCCTCGTAATCCAAAAGCACCAGATCCACGTAGTCATTCATGAGACACCACGCCACGACTGTCACGCCGGCATCGCGGCAGCAGTCGCGCATCAGCTCCAAAAAATCACCCCGGTCTTCATCGGTCTCAAAGATGATCTGTTTTCCGGTGCCACGGGCCGAAACATGGTAAAAGCCGGTGACCGTTCTCCAAACGCGCTGCACGGCACCCCCTTTAGCAGGATCAACTTGCGCCTTCCAATACACCACGATTGAAACGCGCTATCAAAACAAACACGTAAAATGGCACCCGTCGACGGTAAAAGGCGGCAAACCGACGGCAAACGGCAACATAGCCACAGGTCAGGCAACGCAGCCTTGCCAAAAGCTTGACCACAACCGAGCCCCTTCAACGGACCGCACAACCATAAACAGTTTAGTTAAATCGTTTCAATTGAAAGTTCCGCGCTTCTCGCTACGAAAACTGAGCCGTTCACCGAATATTCCGTGCATTTCGCGGTATTATAGGGGCTGCATGTCATGTCCCTTTCGAAGGGTCGCCCGGCAATCGCCAGCCACGACCCCCAGACGGGACGCCAACACGATAGAGAGGAGAGGCATGCAGTACTCACAGGAAGTGGAGAACATGTGCCCCGTTGCCAAGGGTGCATACCACGGCCCCGCACCCATCCCCGAGGAGGGCAAGTGGGTCCAGGCTAAGGAGATTTCCGACATCTCCGGTCTTACGCACGGTGTGGGTTGGTGCGCACCTCAGCAGGGCGCCTGCAAGCTCACGCTGAATGTCAAGGACGGCATCATCGAGGAGGCCCTCGTTGAGACCATCGGCTGCTCGGGCATGACCCACTCTGCCGCCATGGCTTCCGAGATCCTTCCCGGTAAGACCATCCTCGAGGCCCTCAACACCGACCTCGTCTGCGACGCCATCAACGTTGCTATGCGCGAGATCTTCCTGCAGATCGTTTACGGCCGCAGCCAGACCGCGTTCTCCGAGGGCGGCCTGCCCGTGGGCGCCTCCCTCGACGACCTCGGCAAGGGCCTTCGCTCCCAGGTCGGCACCATGTTCGGCACCAAGGCCAAGGGCGCTCGTTACCTCGAGCTCGCTCAGGGCTACGTCACCCGCATGGCTCTCAACGACAAGAACGAGATCATCGCGTTCGAGTTCCTGAACCTCGGCAAGTTCACCGACGCCGTCAAGGCCGGCAAGACCCCCGAGGAGGCCATCGCTGGCGCTATGGGCCACTATGGTCAGTGGGAGAACGCTGCCAAGTACATCGACCCGCGCACCGACGAGGAGACTCACTCCGTCGCCAGCGTGTTCCCGGTTCACGAGTAGAAAGGGAGGGAAATAACTATGACTGTTACGTTCGAAGGTTACGAGCGCCGCGCTGACAAGATCAACAAGTGCCTCGCCGACAACGGCATCGCCTCCCTCGAGGAAGCTCTGCAGATCTGCACCGACAAGGGCTTCAACCCGCGTGAGATCGTCAACAACACCCAGTCCATCGCCTTCCAGAACGCCGAGTGGGCCTACACCCTCGGCTGCGCTCTCGCTGTCAAGCGTGGCGCCAAGTCCGCTTCTGAGGCTGCTGCCATCATCGGCGAGGGCATCCAGGCCTTCACCGTTCCCGGCTCCGTCGCCGAGGACCGCAAGGTCGGTCTGGGCCACGGCAACCTGGGCGCCATGCTGCTCTCCGACGACACCGAGTGCTTCGCCTTCCTGGCTGGCCACGAGTCCTTCGCTGCCGCTGAGGGCGCTATCGGCCTGGCTCTGAACGCCAACAAGGCTCGCAAGAAGCCGCTGCGCGTTATCCTCAACGGTCTGGGCAAGGACGCCGCTCAGATCATCGCCCGCATCAACGGCTTCACCTACGTGAAGACCCAGTTCGACTACTTCACGGGCGAGCTCAAGGTCGTCGAGACCATCCCCTACTCCGATGGTCCCCGCGCCGCCGTCAACTGCTACGGCGCCGACGACGTCCGCGAGGGCGTTGCCATCATGTGGCACGAGAACGTCGACATCTCGATCACCGGTAACTCCACCAACCCCACGCGCTTCCAGCACCCCGTCGCTGGCACCTACAAGAAGGAGCGCCTCGAGGCTGGCAAGAAGTACTTCTCCGTCGCTTCTGGTGGCGGCACTGGCCGTACCCTGCACCCGGACAACATGGGCGCCGGCCCTGCCTCTTACGGCATGACCGACACCATGGGCCGTATGCACTCCGACGCCCAGTTCGCCGGTTCTTCCTCCGTGCCTGCGCACGTCGACATGATGGGTCTCATCGGCATGGGCAACAACCCCATGGTCGGTGCCACCGTTGCCTGCGCTGTCGCCGTCGAGGAGGCCCTCAAGGCCTAATCGCGCCCGCGCGATGCTCATGTAGTTGAGCTTTAGGGCCGCTACCCACCCGGGTAGTGGCCCTTTTTTGTCGCCACAAAGCGTTCGAGAGCCGATATATCAGTTCTGATGGAACATGAAGTGTGAGGAGAAGGAGCCGCCAAGCGCCCCTAACGTCCACGTGCCATATTCGCCCTTTGCCGATTTATCCCATCTTTGCGATACCTTTGCCAATCTCCCGTGCGACAATGCGCGAACGAGAAAGGAATCCCATGGAATCAACTGATGTACTGGTAATCGGATCGGGCATCGCTGGCCTTTGCGCCGCCATAGAAGCAGCAAGCGCGGGTGCGACTGTTGCCATCGCAAGCGCCGGCAAGACCATGAGCGGATCGAGCTTCTTCCCGGGCACCTGGGGCCTCGGGCTTATTGGGCCCGTCGACGAAGACGACGAACAGGACCTTATCGACACCATCCAGGCCGTCGGCGGCGGCGTTGCCGACCCCACGCTCGTCCAGACGTTTGTCCACGGTATCCCCCAAGCGATTGACTGGCTCGAACAGGATCTGGGCGTAGAACTCCAGCGCCCGCAAAGCGCCGAGAGCGCCCAACAAAAGCAATTTATCCCCTGTTTTGACCATAAGACGCGCAATTGGCGCGGCCTGACCCGAAAGCCTCTTGAAGACGCGTGTGCGGCCCAGATCAAGTCTCTTGGCATTCGTCTGCTCCCCCGACACGAGCTTATAGACCTTGTTGAAAGCACAACCGAAAAGATTACCGGCGCCGTGCTCTACAACCAAACAGACGAGCGCATCGTGACCTTTACAGCAAAGGCCACCGTCATCGCTGCGGGCGGCACGGGCGGTCTGTTCGAACGCAGCCTCACTTCGGCCGATGTACTCAGCTCCTCGCAGGCCATCGCGCTGGCGCACGGTGCATCGCTTACTAATATAGAGTTCATGCAGATGATGCCCGGTTTCATTGAACCTAAGCGCAACCTGGTCTTTAACGAAAAGACCTGGCGCTACGTCACGTTTGACCAACCGGTCGACATTGCCAACGAAAAGTTAGACGATCTGCTTGAGCAACGCTCAGGATATGGCCCCTTCACTTCGCGCTTAGCTTCCCGCGCCATCGATCTTGCTGTCGATCAAGCGGGTGCCGAAGGTCTGGCGCTCCACTACGACTTCCCGCGAGAGAATGTCCCCGAGTTCGTGCAGACATTTGCCACTTGGCTACAAGACGAGCATGGTATCGCTCCGAGCGACGAGATGCGTGTGGCGATGTATGCCCACGCGGCCAACGGCGGCATCAAGATCGACAGGACCGCGTACACGGGCGTTGAGGGCCTCTACGCCTGTGGCGAGGCAACAGGCGGCATGCACGGCGCCGACCGCATCGGAGGGCTGTCGAGCGCCAATGGCATCGTATTCGGGCGCATTGCGGGCGCATCAGCGGCTCGAGCAGCACTGGACGCTCCCGAGGCTGACGCACCGGTGGATGTCGCCCTCCCCGAGCATGGCATCGCTACAGCAGTCGCCGAGCGCCTAACCCGCTGCCTCAAGCACACAATGAGCGCCTACTGCATGATCAACAGGACCGAAGCGGGTCTATCCAAGGCGATGCAAGAGCTTGAAAGCCTGCAAGACAAGGCCATGGCGCTGAGCAAGCCACATGCCAATGACAGCGAGATCGCAGCCCTCGCCCGCCTGCAATCGCAGATTCAGCTGGCAACGGAGATGGTCAAAGCCATACGCAAGCGCACCGACAGCCTGGGTTCGCACTATCGAGCGGACTAAGTCGATTCTCACTTTGAGTTTGATCACAATTTCTCAACATGCATCGAGCCCCGTAAGCATGATTCCCTTAAGGAGAACACGCTTACGGGGCTTTTGCCGTGTTTTCCCTAAGGGAATCACGGTGCAGACTTCGCGGCTCCGCGCCCTTTCGGGTTCGACCCAATGAAAGGTCAAAAAAAAGCGACCAGCCGAAGCCAGTCGCTTTTATATGCTTTGGTGGGCCGTCAGGGGGTCAGCCTGCTGCGCAGGCGGCCGCTGCGGCGCTTTGCGCCTTGCGCGCTGCGCTGGTAAATGCTTACGCATTTCCTCAGCTTCGCGCCCCGACGGGTTCGACCCCATGTGAGGTCAACAAAAAAGACGGCCAACTTTCGTTGACCGTCTTACATGCTTTGGTGGGCCGTCAGGGGTTCGAACCCTGGACCTTGGGATTAAGAGTCCCCTGCTCTACCAACTGAGCTAACGA
>CAMQJB010000051.1 GCA_947002045.1 uncultured Collinsella sp. | reverse complement strand
CCCCCCCCCCCCCCCCCCCCCCCCCCCCCCCCCCCCCCCCCCCCCCCCCCCCCCAGGCCCTAGGTTTACTTACCTGCCGCCAAGATGGCGTCTTGAGTGTCTAGATACTTAGCTGAATATATTTGGATAAAGGGGGCTCCTTGTTGGCAAGGAGCCCCCTTCTGGTTTTGGTTACTTTGGGGTTGTTGGTGCGTCTTTATTTGGCGTCAGCCCAGGTTATGCCGGTGCTGGCTTCGGCGATTAGGGGTACGCGGAGGTCTACTACGTGCTCCATGACGTCTTGGACCATGGCGGTCAGGTGCTCGACTTCGTCGACCGGGCACTCAAAGTCCAGTTCGTCGTGTACCTGCAGGATCATGTGGGCGGCAAAGCCCTCTTCTTCCAGACGGCGGCTTACGCGGGCCATCGCGATCTTGATGATGTCGGCGGCGGTGCCCTGCATGGGGTGGTTCATGGCCGTGCGCTCGCCAAAGCCGCGGAGTTGCGGATTTTTGGCCTTGAGCTCCGGAATGTGGCGACGGCGGCCGTACATGGTCTCGGCGTAACCTGTCTGCTTGGCACGCGCCACCACGTTGTCGAGGAACGTGCGCACGCCCGGGTAGGCCTCGTAGTAGCGGTCGATCATGTCGCGCGCCTCGGCCATCGAGATATGCAGCGACTGCGACAGGCCGTAGGCCTGCTGACCATACACAATGCCAAAGTTCACGGCCTTGGCGCGACTGCGCAAGTCGGGCGTTACCTCGGACACCGGCACGCCAAACACGCGTGCCGCCGTCTCGGCATGGAAGTCCTCGCCCTCGTTAAAGGCGCGTACCAGGTGCTCGTCACCTGAGAGATGTGCCAGCAGACGCAGCTCGATCTGCGAGTAGTCCACCGCCAAAAAGACGCTTCCCTCGCCTGCCGAAAACGCCGTCTTGACGGTACGGCCCAGCTCAGAGCGCGTCGGGATGTTCTGCAGGTTCGGGTCGCTCGAGGACAGACGACCCGTTGCCGTGATGGTCTGGTTGTACGTGGTGTGCACGCGACCGTCACCGCGGCGCAGCGGGCCCAGCGTGTCCAGATAGGTGGACTTGATTTTGGACTTCTCACGCCAATCCAAGATCAGGCGCACGATTTCGTGGTCACGGGCAAGATCGCTCAGCACCTTGGCGTTGGTCGAATAGTAGCCGCGCTTGGTCTTTTTGAGGCCCTTGGTCGGAAGCCCCATAACGTCAAACAGCACGTGCGAGAGCTGCATAGGGCTACCGATGTTAAACGTCTCATCACCCGCCAGGTCGCGAATGCTGCGCTCGACCTCGGTAATCTGGATCGCCAAGCCCTCGGACAGACTGTGCAGGCGGTCGGGGTCCACGAGCATGCCCGCGCGCTCCATCTTGGCAAGTACCGGAACGAGCGGCATCTCGATGCCATCGAACACGTTGGCGGCGTTCTCGCGTGCCATGCGGTCGCGCAGTGGTGCGACCAGTGCCAGCGTCAAGGCCGCCGTGCGAGCGGCGGGCGCAGGAGCATCCTCGCCAGCACCCTCCGCACCGCGCACCGCAGGCAGCGCCATCTGCAGATAGGTATCGGCCAGATACGCCTCGTCAAACTCGGAGCGGTCGGAATCCAACAGGTAGGCGGCAACCACGGTATCGAAGATGCGCGTGGAATCGACTGCCAGCGGATCCATGAGCTCGGGCTCGGAAGAGTCGATGGGCGAAAGCTCATGCAGCAGTGCTTTCATATCCGGGCTCGCCACGCGGCCCTCCATAAACAGGCGCGCAAGCACGCCGGCGATCACGCCATGGGCGAAGTTGAAGCCATCGACCGCGGCAGTGGTACCGCCTTCGCCCTCCTCAAGCGCAAGCAGCCCCTTGGACGTCGCCAGCCACAGCGTGCGCGTCAGGCCAAAAAGCGCGCCCTCCTCCTTGTCATCGTCCACCACGGCGGCAATCCACTCGCCTGCCTCGATCGCACGAGCGATCTCGTCGGCAGCAGCAGCGAGCGCCTCGGCATCGCCAGCGGCAGCACGCATAACGGGGGGAATCTCAAACGTGCTGACAGCGGCCGCAGACCCACCCTCGCCACCAATCAGTGACAAGAAACGGTTCTGCATGGCCGTAATGCCGAGTGCGCCCAGTGCCGCGGACAGTTCATCAGCAGAAAACGCCGGGAAGGACGTCGCGTCAAAGTCGAGCTCGACAGGCGCATCGGTGCGAATGGTCGCAACCTTGCGGCTCAGCAGCGCGTCGTCGATGTGCGCACGAAGGTTCTCGCCCATCTTGCCCTTGACCTCGTCAGCATGCGCGATGACCTCGTCCAAGCTGCCGTACTGTGCGATGAGCGCGCTCGCCTTTTTGGGGCCGATGCCCGGTACGCCGGGAATATTGTCCGACGTATCGCCCTTCAGACCGTAAAAATCGGGCACGAGCGCCGGCGTGATGCCGTGATACAGATCATCCACGCTCTCAGGTGTCATAATCGCTACGTCGGATAGGCCCTTGCGGGTCGAGACCACGTTGACGTGCTCGGTCACAAGCTGATACATGTCGCGGTCGCCGGTCACCAGCAGCATGTCGCAGCCTGCCTCCTCACCCAGGCGCGCCATGGTTCCCAGGATATCGTCGCCTTCCCAGCCCTCGGACTGCAGAATCGGCACGTTGAGCGCACCGAGCAGCTCCTTGATCATCGGAAACTGCGCGTGCAGATCGGGATCCATGGGCGGACGCTGCGCCTTATACTGCGGCAGCATCTCCATGCGCACGCGCGGCTTGCCCTTGTCAAACGCCACGACCACACCGTCGGGGTTAAAGGCGTCGATCATCTTGAGAAACATGTTCAGAAAGCCAAAGATCGCGTTGGTGGGGCGACCGTCCGGCGCGTTCATGGTCGGCGGCACGGCGTGGAAGGCGCGATGCATGAGCGAGTTGCCGTCGATAACGGCAAAGGTGCGGCGCTTGTCAGACATATTGAATACCTCGCTTTGGGCTGGGCACGGTTTGCTCACTCCAGTTTACACGCTCCCCGCCCCGCGGCCACTGCACATCAAGCTCCCCTGCCGCCGCGAGCCCGCGCGTGATACGATGGCTCACGGTACATCAACCAGCACGATCGATCCGAAAGGAGCCTGCGTCATGGAGCGTCCCTGCGCATGGAAAAAGTACACGCCACAGCAAATCGAGGAGCTCGAGGAGCTTTGCCGCGGCTATAAGCAGTTTTTGAGCGAGAACAAGACCGAGCGCCTGTGCGTCAAGGCCGGCATCAAGATGGCCGAGGAGGCGGGATACATCGACCTGGAGACCGTGATCGCCGAAGGCCGCGAGCTCAAGGCGGGCGACAAGGTGTACGCCGCCAATCACGGCAAGGACCTCATGCTCGTCAACCTGGGCACCGCCCCGCTCGAGCAGGGCTTTAACATCCTGGGCGCCCACGTGGACTCGCCGCGCCTGGACCTCAAGCAAAACCCCGCCTTCGAGGCCGGCGACATGGCCTACCTCGACACGCACTACTACGGCGGCGTCAAGAGCTACCACTGGGTGGCCTCCCCGCTCGCACTCGTGGGCGTCATCTGCAAAAAGGACGGCACCACCGTCGACATCAACATCGGCGACAAGGCGGACGACCCGGTCTTTACCATCTCCGACCTGCTGATCCACCTCTCGAGCGAGCAGATGTCCAAGCCCGCCAAGGACGCCGTCGACGCCGAGATCCTCGACGTGATCGTGGGCGGCCGCCCTGTCAAGTTCGACGAGGACGACAAGGACGCCCCCAAGGAGCCCGTCAAGCAGATGTTCCTGGACATCCTCAAGGAGCAGTACGACGTCGAGGAGGAGGACTTCCTCTCCGCCGAGATCGAGGTCGTGCCCGCCGGTCCCGCCCGCGACATGGGCCTCGACCGCTCCATGATTTTGGGCTATGGCCACGACGACCGCGTCTGCGCCTACCCCTCCATGCTCGCCCAGATCAATGTGGCCAACGTGGAGCGCACGAGCATCACGCTCATCGTCGACAAGGAGGAGATTGGCTCCGTAGGCGCCACCGGCATGACGAGCCGCTTCTTCGAGAACACCGTCGCCGAGATTATGACGCTTGCCGGCAAGGACAGCCCGCTGGCCCTTCGCCGTGCACTCGCCCATAGTCGTATGCTCTCCTCTGACGTGTCCGCCGGCTTCGACCCGGGCTACGCCGGCAAGTTCGAAACCAAGAACGCAGCCTTCATGGGTCGCGGCCTGTGCTTTAACAAGTACACGGGCAGCCGCGGCAAGGGCGGCTCCAACGACGCCGACGCCGAGTACGTGGCCCTCATCCGCGACATCATGGACGAGGCGGGCGTGGACTTCCAGACCTGCGAGCTCGGCCGCGTCAATGCGGGCGGCGGCGGCACCATCGCCTACATCATGGCCAAGTACGGCATGAACGTCATCGACTCCGGCGTTGCCGTCCTGTCCATGCACGCCCTGTGGGAGGTCGCTAACAAGGCCGACATCTACGAGGCCTACCGCGGCTACAAGGCTTTCCTCGAGCGCGCCTAATCCACCCCACCCGTAACTTGCGGTGGAATACGGATTGATTTGGTCTTTCAATAGCCCAAACAGGCCGTATTCCACCGCAACTTCCTTCTTTGGCAGAGGAGCGTCCATGCTGCAGGTCATCATTTCGCCCGCCAAGCAGATGCGCGCGGCCCAAGATGCTTTTGAAGTCCTGGGCATTCCACCTTTTGTGCACGAGGCGGCTCGCCTCCACCGCGCGCTGCTAGATATCGAACGAAATGAAGGTAGCGGCGGCCTGCAGGCGCTATGGAACGTGAGTGACAAACTGCTGGGGCCTTGTCTCAACACCCTGCATGAGTTCGGGCCCATCCTGAAAAACGGCGATCTCGACAATCCCGCACTCGCCCGTCACCTCTCCCCTGCCGTCATGTCCTACCACGGCATCCAATACCAAAGCATGGCGCCCGAGGTCATGGATGCCGCACAGCTCGACTGGCTGCAAAGCCATCTCTGGATCCTCTCGGGACTCTATGGATGCGTGCGCCCCTTCCACGGCGTGTCGCCCTATCGGCTCGAAATGGGAGCGAAGCTCTCCGTCGACGATGTCCGAGACCTCTATGCGTTTTGGGGCGACAAACTTGCATGCGCCATTGCGCCGACCGGCTCCAACACCACGGTCGTCAACCTTGCCAGCGTGGAGTACGCCAAGGCCGTTCTACCCCATCTCGCAGGCGACGCCACAACCGTCACTTGTCTCTTTGGCGAAGGTGTCCGCAACGGCAAGCCCATCCAGCGATCGACCGCCAGCAAAAAGGCACGCGGCTCCATGGTGCGCTGGATGGCAGAAAACAAGCTCGAGGATGTAAGCGGGCTCACCGCGTTCGACGTTGGCTATCGTCACCTTCCCGAGCTTTCAAATAAAAACACTTTGGTCTTCCTGAACGAACAGACCTAGTAGAACCACCGCTACTTTTGAATGTGCTGCCTAGGCACGGCGTCTATTCCGCCAAGCCGTCGGCTTTGGCAATTTCATTTGTCGAACCGTCCTGATAGGCAATCTTGACGTGCTCGACCTCGGACACCGCAACACCCGTCGGAGGCTCCAGACGCCATTCCGTCAAGGCGATATCCATGGTCGTGGGCACATCCCCTTGATCTTTGAGCTTCACCGTCAGCGTTTTGAGCGTCGCGTCAAACGTCACGCGTTCGATTTCTTCACCTGGAATGGACCCACCACTCAGCTGCAACTGCACAAACTCATCGCGCGGGTACCAATAATCGCCCGGCGCGGCAACGGTATTGCCGCCCGTGACCTTCACTGTCATGATCGGCAGGCTATCGTCCGCCTCAAACGCCCAGGCAGCTCCCCCACGCCCGCCAAACGTCCAGATACAACAGGCGATCGCCATCACGACAAGGATCGCAAAACCAATTGCGACCAGCCCATGATGGGCACGGCCCTCCTCGGCCGACACATCCCACTGCGTCTCCCGATATAGATGCTTGTCTTCCATGTTCGCCTCCCCACGGGCATGCTCATCGCGTCAATCGTACCCATTCAGGCTATACTTGAGCCCACCACATAAACGGGGAGCTTGCAGGACAAGACGGCAGGCTGAGACTGGGCGCGCCCGCCCTGACCCGCAAACCTGATATGGGTAATGCCAACGAAGGGAGCCGTGCCAATGAGCACACAGACCGAGCCCAAGCTCGTCACGCAAATCGACTTCGCCCGCGCCGGGCAGATCACGCCGCAGATGAAGGAGGTTGCCGAGCGCGAGCATCGCGACCCCGAGTACATCCGCGAGCGCGTGGCAGACGGCCGCATCGCCATTCCCGCCAACATCGTGCATATCAAAAAGGGCATGCGCGCCTTTGGTGTCGGCGAGGGCCTGTCCACCAAGGTCAACGTCAACCTGGGCATCTCGGGCGACAAGGCCGATGCCGCCGAGGAGTGGAAGAAGGTCAAGATCGCCGAGGACTTTGGCGCCGACGCCATCATGGACCTCTCCAACTCGGGCAAGACGCGCCAGTTCCGCCAGCAGCTCATCGACGAGACGCCGCTTATGGTGGGCACCGTCCCCATGTATGACGCCATCGGCTACATGGAAAAGCCGCTGGTCAAGCTCACCAAGGACGATCTGCTCGAGGTCGTGCGCGCTCATGCCGAGGACGGCGTGGACTTTATGACCATCCACTGCGGCATCAACAAGTCGGTCATCAAAACCTTTAAGGAGACCGGCCGCCTCATGAACATCGTCAGTCGCGGCGGCTCGCTGCTGTTTGGCTGGATGGAAGTCACCGGTAACGAGAACCCCTTCTACGAGTTCTACGACGAGGTGCTCGAGGTCTGTCACGAATACGACGTGACGATCTCGCTCGGCGACTCCTGCCGCCCGGGCTGCCTCTACGACTCCAACGACGCAACCGAGACCGCCGAGATGATCGAGCTGGGCAAGCTGTGCAAGCGCGCTTGGGCCGCCGGCGTCCAGGTTATGGTCGAAGGCCCGGGTCACATGGCGCTCGACGAGATCGCCGCCAACATGAAACTGCAGAAGCGCCTGTGCCACAACGCCCCGTTTTATGTGCTCGGGCCGCTGGTGACCGATATCGGCGTGGGCTACGACCACATCACCGCTGCCATCGGCGGCGCCATCTCCGCCAGCTCCGGTGCCGACTTCCTGTGCTACGTGACGCCGGCCGAGCACCTGTGCCTGCCCAACGCCCAGGACGTGCTCGATGGCCTCATGGCCACCAAGATCGCCGCACACGCCGCCGACATCGCCAAGAAGGTGCCGCACGCCCGCGACATGGATGACAAGATGGGCCAGGCACGCCGTAAGCTCGACTGGGACGCCATGTGGAAGTGCGCGCTCGACCCGGTCACCGGCAAGAAGCGCTACGAGGAATCCCCCGCCGCCACCGAGGGCACTTGCACCATGTGTGGCAAGATGTGCGCCGTCCGCACCGTCAACAAGGTGTTCGAAGGCACGACGATCGACCTCGGTATTGAGGACTAACGCGTCACCGAAGCCACAATCGGTAACAAGGTGTTCGACAATTGTTGACGCGTGAACATTTGCTTACATTTGCGTAAAGATTGCATCGCCCGCCCGGGTTCGGAATACAGCCGGCCCGGGCAACTTTATAATGCAGACTTAAAGACCCATTTGAATCCGACCGAACAAGGGAGCGAACATGGATCGCAGTAAGGTACCCGCCGTTCTATCCATCGCAGGATCCGATTCCAGCGGTGGCGCCGGCATTCAGGCCGACATCAAGACCATCACGGCGCACCGCCTGTATGCCGAGACGGCCATCACAGCCATCACAGCGCAAAACACACTGGGCGTTACCGCCGTGCAGAACATCTCCCCGGATATTGTCGCAGCGCAGATCGATGCCGTTTTTGACGATATACGACCCAGCGCCGTCAAGATCGGCATGGTCTCCTCTGCCGAGATTATCGAGGTTATCGCCGACCGCTTGAGCGCGTGGGACGCACAAAATATCGTCGTCGACCCCGTCATGGTCGCCACCTCGGGTGCTCGCCTCATTGCCGAGGATGCCGCTGAGGCACTCACCCGCCGCCTGTTCCCGCTGGCGACCGTTATCACGCCCAACATTCCCGAGGCCATGGCGCTGCTCGATTATGAGGTCGATTCCGAGCGCACGCAGCAAAATGCCGCCATGCTTCTCACCCGTCGCTTTGGCTGCGCGTCTCTCGTTAAGGGCGGGCATTTTGTCAACGAGGCCAACGATGTGCTAGCAGAGCCCGCGCCGCTCGATGACGAGGGCAACCATCTGGGCGATCCGCTCACCACGTGGTTCCGCCACAAGCGCATCGAGACCGGCAACACGCACGGTACTGGCTGTACGCTTTCGTCCGCCATCGCCTGCGCGCTGGCCCAGGGCATGGATCTTGCCGATGCCGTCAACGCCGGCAAGGCCTACCTAACGGGTGCTCTCGCCGCTGGCTTTGACATGGGCAAAGGCTCCGGGCCCGTCAACCACATGTGGCAATATTAAGATTCGCAGCCCAAAACCACCGCAAAGGGGACAGGCACCTTTGCGGTGGTTCCCACAAACATCTCGATCCGTAACAGTTAGAGTCCATTTCTCGGCCCACCTGTTACAAATCGAGACATTCAAATTCCGCTAAGAAGATAATCTCGATCTGTAACAGTAACTCGGCAAAATCGACCCTAGATGTTACAGATCGAGACAAACGACCGATATCGACCTAAATAATCTCAATCTGTAACATCTAGCCCGTTTTCGGCCTTACAGCTGTTACAGATCAAGACAAACCAACGAAACAAGCCACCGCAAGGGGAACTTTTGTACTGCTTAGGGCCGTACTACTCTCCGATCATCTCTTTGAGCTTGGCTGCCACGGCATGGCCGAGGCTCTCGTGGCTTTCGGGCATCATGTGCAGATAATCGATATCGCCCGGCTCGGCAAAATCGGCGGCATTCAAAAAGTCGCAGCCAAACTGTTCGGCAACATACGCATAGTATTCGGCAAAATGCTCCGAGGCCTCGACGGAGTGCTCGTCAAAGTCGGTCATATACACATCGGCGATCTGCGGTTTAATCTTGATAGGCGCCATCAGCAGAATACGCGGGCAGGGCGCGGCTTCGGTCCAGGGAAACGCGCGGACGGTGCGAATCAGCGCCATGGCACCGTCAGCGATATCGGCAGCCCCCACGCTAAAGACCGTCTTGCAGTCGTTGGTGCCCAGCATAATCACGATCGCGTCCAGCGGCTTATGGGACTCGAGCAGCATCGGCAACGCGCGGATGCCGTTGAGATTGGTGTCCAGATGGCACATGTCGTCGCGCACCGTCGTGCGGCCATTTAGGCCTTCCTCAATCACGTGCCAGCCCTCGCCCAGGTCGCGCTGGGCCACGCCGCACCAGCGCACATCGTGCGCATAGCGCACCGCGGTGCCGTCGCGCATGCCCGCCGAATCATAGCCATAGGTATTGCTGTCGCCAAAGCACAGAACGTTTTTCATCGTAAGCCCTTCCTCTAGTAAAAAGCCGGCGGGAGCAGCCCCGTCGGCTCGGCATGTCGCATCACGCGCACCGTTTACAAGTATTTGCGCCAATCGTCCTCGTCCTCATCGTCCTCGGCGGCAGCCTGGGCCTGCTCGGCGGCGCGAGCAGCCGCAGCGCGTGCGGCAACCTGGGCATAGGACTCCTCGTTACGCTCGGGGAAGTTTGCCAGCACGTGCTCGAACTTGGCAAAATCCTCGTCCCAACGCGTAGAAGGCACGGCAAAGAAGACCTGCTTGACCTTAAAGTCGCCCGACGCGAGCTCCTTGCGGAAGAGCTCGGCCACGGCCTCGGCGTCAAAGCCGTTGTTGTCGCAGCCCCAAGCACCCAGCACGAGCTTCTCGCGACCCAGCTCGTCGCAGATGGCAAGCACAAAGCGGATGCGGTCGCGCAGAGCGTCAAGCAAGGCATCGTCGCTCACGCGGTACTCCTGGCGAGCACGCTTGGCGTTGGGTGTAGCGGCGACGATTACGTCGGCATAGGCGTGCACGTGGTTGCGGTCGAAACGCACCGCGGGCACCACCAGCGCACGGTTGCGGTACAGCTCGCAGTTGATGTTGCGGCGACGGTTCTCGCCGTACCACTTACGCTGCTTGTCGAGCACGTTGTACAGGTACGAATCGGCGCACAGCGTGGCCTCCTGCCCCAGATAGCCCTGGATGTAGCCGCCACCCGGATTGGTGAACGAGGCAAAAGCGAGCACAGCCATGTCGCAGAACTGCGCATAGCCGCGGCCGTTATCGAGGATTGCCTGCGTGGCGGAGACATCAAGTACGGTGACCTCGGGCAGGACCGGAGCAGCCTCCTCCGCGGGCGCGGACTCAGCCTCCGTGGCCTCCTCTGCGGGTGAAGGCTCGGCCGTAACCTCGGTCTCGGCGGACGCAACCTCAGCGGTCTCGACCTCGGCGGCCTCAGACTCCTCAGCAACCTGTTCCTCGGCAGCGTCGGCCGCTTGGGCCTTGGCCTTCATCGCCGCGACAAATCCGGCAGGCATACCATCGAACTCGCGCACGCCGGCAAGCGAACGCTCGATGTCCTTGGCGCAGGCCTCGGACACAGCCACCACATGGCGCTCGGCGGCCTTGGCACGCGCCTCGCGCTTGGGATTGGGCTGACCCGCTCGGTTAGACCTGCGGTTACGGTTCCTGTTGTCGACATCTGCCATTCGTGGCCACCTTTCCTGTCGCTGCCGCTATCGGCTTTTTCCCATCCATCATACCCCGCCGCGCACAAAAAAGACGGCCCCGAAGGACCGCCTTTCGCATCGTTTTACCGTGTCCGGCAGGAAGCGTCGCAATGCCGCGTTTTAATCGCGACGACCAAGGATGTTCAGGATGCGCAGGAACACGTTGATGATGTCCACGAACAGGTTGGATGCCATGAGCACGGCGTTGGGCAGCGTGGGCGGCACCGTCGTGGCCACATAGGTGTCATAGCCAATAAAGCCGGCGAACACCACGATCACGATCAGGTCGGTGATGGACTGCGAGACGCCCATGAACATCAGCACGATCTCGACCAGAATCGTGGCAAGTAGGATGCCAAAACCAATGCCGTACACACGCTGGAAGAACTTGGGGAAGGTCACGCCCAGCGCACCAAAGACAAAGGTGATGGCGGCCGTGGCGATAAAGGCGGTGTTAATGGTAGGCAGGTCGTAGTTGGCAAGGCCAAACGACGCCGTCAGGCCAAAGGTGCTCGCAAAGACCACGTAGCCCACGAGCGACAGGCCCACGGACTGTTTGCTGGCAGCAGCCGACATCATGACCATGCCGACGATGGTCAAAATAAATGAGCCAAAGACCAGCGGCAAAGCGGCGCCGCTCATCATCATGCGCGCAAACGACATGGTGCTCGTAAAGTAGGCACCGGCGCCCATGGCGCAAAAGCCCAAAAAGATCAGGGCAGACATGACAAGGTTGTACGCGCGCGGCGACATCTCCTTGGCACGGCTTGCGCCGGTCTCAATGGGGCCGTTCTGATAACCCTGGATATCGTTCATAATATCGTCCTTTCAAAAGCGCCGCGACAGCGCCGTAGGTGACAAGATTCCTGCCATTGTACCCGAATGCCGCGCGCTCTTACCTGCGGCGCCCGCTCTCGAGCGTACGGTCGAATGCCCACACCCACCAACGCATCAGATGGGCCTGCGAGCCATCCGGTCGCTCGCGCGCCTGTTCTTCCAGATACAGTTCGGTCGTATGCCCACCAAAACGAACCTTATAGGTTGCCGTACGAATGCCGTGAACCGTTAGGCCAAAACCGGTGGATGAGACAATCTCGTCGATCGTAAAACAGCGACCGTCGACCCAGCAGACGGTAACCGGCACGACTTGTCCGCCCGCGAGGATGCGGGCCACGACGTCCACATACTGCTTGTGCACGCGTCGAGTTTTACCATCTGTCTGTCGATATTCCATGCCTCCTATTATCGAACGCATGTTTGCATATTGTAAAGCGAACAGGCTGTGGTTTTGGGATGTTGGGGCGCGCACGTGTCCTCATGGCGTGCTAGCAAAAAGAACACCCGCGGTCAACAGGGCAAATATTCAATGTTAGTGCCAAAAAATTCACTTCTCCTATCAGAACTCGGTAAAGAAACCCGCAGGAGGTGATACGATTTATCATGTTTTTGTAACGTGCCTGCAAACTTCGAGAAAGCCCATATATGGACGTAACGTTCTCAGCCTTCCTCGGCCAAATTGTGTCGAACCCAGTCCTTGCCGTCACCGTGATCCTCGCGCTCGGCGCTATCTTCGTCAACGGATGGACCGACGCGCCCAACGCCATCGCGACCTGCGTCACTACGCGTTGCATGCCCGCCCGCGCCGCCATTCTCATGAGCGCCGCATTCAACTTCCTCGGCGTGCTCATCATGACGCACTTTAACGCCAGCGTCGCCAACACCATCTCGCATATCGTCGACTTTGGCGGAAACAGCACCATGGCGCTCGCGTGCCTCTGCGCGGCGCTGTTCTCCATCGTCGTCTACGGTGCCACGGCATCGCGTTTTGGTATCCCCACCTCGCAGAGCCACAGCCTCATCGCCGGCCTGACCGGCGCTGCTATCGCCCTCGGTGGCGCTAGCAGCGTCAACGTCCACGAGTGGATGAAGGTCATCTACGGCCTGGCGCTCTCCATCGGCCTGGGCTTTATCATGGGCTGGGTCCTGTGCAAGCTCGTCTCGATTCTTTTCGCCGCCGCCAACAGGCGACGCGCCAACGTCTTCTTTAAATATGCTCAGATCGCAAGTGCCGCGGCCATGAGCTTTATGCACGGCGCGCAAGATGGACAGAAGTTCATCGGCGTGCTCTTTTTAGGTGTCGCCTTTGCCAGCGGACAGACGAGCGTCGGCGACGCCGGCATCCCCATCTGGATCATGCTGCTGTGCTCGGCCACCATGGGCATCGGCACCAGCGTGGGCGGTGAGCGCATCATCAAGTCTGTCGGCCAGAGCATGGTCAAGCTCGAAAAGTACCAGGGCTTCTCCGCCGACCTGGCGGGCGCCGCAAACCTGCTGCTTGCCACGCTCACCGGCATCCCCGTGTCCTCCACGCACATCAAGACCTGCGCCATTATGGGTGTCGGTGCCGTCAAGCGCCTCTCGGCGATCAACTTCGGTGTCGTCAAGGACATGATGTTCACCTGGTTCTTCACCTTCCCCGCCTGCGGACTTATCAGCTTTGTCATGGCCAAGCTGTTCATGATGTTCATCTAGTCAAACCGAACGTCCATCCGGACCGCAATACCTCGCCCACCCGTCTTCGCCTCGAAAGGACCCACTCATGGCAAAGAAACCCGATTCGTTCTACTTTGACAACTACGTCGCCTGCGCCGACCTTGCTGTCCAGGCCGCAGAGTTGCTCATCAAGATTTTTGAGAACTTTGATCCCGCGCATATCCACGACATGCTCGAGGAGATGCATGCGATTGAGCATGCGGCCGACAAGAAGCACCATGAGCTCGAGGATGCCCTGCTCACTGCCTTTATCACCCCGCTTGAGCGCGAGGATCTGGACCTGATGAGTTGCTCGCTCGACACTGTGCTTGACCGTATCGAGGGCGTCGTGCAGCGCGTCTACTTCACCAACATCCAGAGCATCCACCCCGATGCCATTGTCATCGCCCACAAGGTGACCGACGCCTGCCGCGCCATGAAGGATCTTATGGTCGAGCTGCCTAATTACCGCAAGTCCAAGACCCTGCGCGAGCTGGTCATCCAGATCAACACCATTGAGTCCGAGGCCGATGAGCTCTACATCAACGCTATGCGCAACCTGCACGTCAATGGCAAGGACCCGCTCGAGGTCATCGCCTGGCGTGACGTCTACGCTTTCCTGGAGTACTGCGCCGACTGCTGCGAGAATGTGGCTGATGTCGTGGATTCGATTGTCATGAAGAACAGTTAATTGGGGGTACGTGTCCCGGCGGTCGCGGGCCCGACCACTAATAACCTTTTTCACTCCGGCTGCAAGCAGAGTCGTTCAAAAGGTTATTAG
>CAMQJB010000050.1 GCA_947002045.1 uncultured Collinsella sp. | reverse complement strand
GGGTTGCCCCCCCCCCGCTGGGGGGGTTGTTGCTGCGGGGGCGCGCGGCCCCCCCCCCACACCAAAACCCCATAAAAAACGCGGGGGGGCACAAAAAACCCCCCCCCCCACTTCTTTTTGTTCGTTTATGGCCTTGCAGCAAAAGCACTCTGCCGCTCCAAGGGACCCTACCGTTCCTCCAGCGTCCAGCCCTTCTGGGTGCAAAGGTCACGCAGGGTAGCCACGAGGTCCGCGTTGGTGTTGCTGTCGACCACGATCTTGTCGATGTGATCAGCGGCAATGTTGAGCTTGGGGAACGAGTGGCTGCAACCCGACAGGTTGAGCTCGCCGACGTTACAGGTAATCTCGAGTGCGCCAAGAATGTCATCGTTCGAAAGATCAATCTTCTCGACGTCGCCCTGAAGGCCCTGGTCAACGGTAAAGAACATCAGGTTCTTAAGACCCGAGGCGTTGATGGAACTGACAGCACCCTTAAGGCCCTCGATCTTAAAGGAATTAAGCTTGGGACAGACGCTCAGGTCGAGGTCCTGGGTCGTCATGTCGCCAAACTTGAGCACCTCGAGTGCCTCGAGCTCGCTAAAGTCCGCACTCTTGGCGCTTAGGGTATTGATGCCGAGCGTATCGAGCTTGTCCAGCTTGCTAATGGGCGTGAAGTCCGTCACCTCGTCACTCACGACCAGCTCCGTGATGCGCTGGGTCTCCTTGGCGGTCAGCTGGCCATCGTCATCGTTATCGTAGTCGGCAAGCAGCCCGTGCAGGGTATCATCCGTGATCGCATCAACATCGACGAGACCTTTTTCTTTCTTGGTCTCGGAGCCAGAGGCGTCAGTTGAGCTCGGCTCTTTAGAGACGCTCGACGAGGCTTCCCCGCCGCCTTGCACGTCACCGACGCCACCAATCACGGAGAAAACGGCAACCGCGCCTATGACCACAACCGCCGCAAGCACCACCAGGGCGCGAACGCCGCCCAAACGAGAGACGGCCTCATTTGCACGTTCAGCTGCCTGTCCATTCGGCTGGCCGGCAGGGCGAGGAATCCGACTTGTCGAACGCCCCGGCATCTGCTGCACCTGCCCAGCAGACTTTTCGGTTGCCTGCCCGTTCGGACGCATATTCACCCGCACATCCGGCGTCTCGGCAGCCTGCTCATGAGCCCCGCCCGAAGGCTGCTCGGTCACACGCTGAACCCGTTCGTCATCCCGCCAAGACATGTCGGGCTTAAAATTCGCCATATCGCATCTCCTCACTTGAGCGCATCACTACTGCTGCTCCATGGTGTAACCGTAGTCACTGCTCATTTTTTGCAAATACTCGACCAGGCTGCTGCTCGTGTCGCTGTCGTACAAGATCTTGCCAACACAATTGGGTGTGAAAGTGAAATGGAAGGCATCTTCCCTGCCTGCCCCGCACAGATTGAGCGTTTCGACTCTGCTACTGATCTTCAGAACCTCGAGGTTCACATCACCCGACAGGTCAAGTGTCCCGATACTGCCGTCAAGGCCTTCGATCTGGACGTTCGTCAACGAGGACATGTTTTTGGCATTCAAAGTATCGACGGGGCTCTCGAGTCTGTTTATGGTAACGCGCTGTAGCTGAGGAAAACGTGTGAGATCAACCTGAGGCACCGAGCAGTCGCCAATGGACAGATGAGTGATATTGCTAATGGAGCTTATGTCGTAGCTTTCACTGTCGTAGTCGCCGATGCCAAACGTCGTGATGTTGTGGAAGTTGGCCAACAGCGGAAGCGAATCAAACGACTCGACGTCGATTGATCTAGCTTCATCCGCAGTCTCTTGCGAAATATTGCCGTCCTCATCTGCATCGAGCGCCAAGTCCGAGCGCAGCGCCTCGTCCGTAATTTCATCGAGCGTGAGCACTGTGGCCTTTTTCGCTTCTTCCTGGTGGCGCTCTTCTTTTTCCTTTTTACGCTGAGCGCGCGCCGCCTCGTCTTCTTGCTGCTGTTTGGCCTCGGCACGCTGCTCGGTCTGCCGATTGGTGTCGGAGATGCCGCTTGTGATGGACGTGACCGCCACAATCGCGATGACTACCACCACGGCAAGAACGATCACCACGCGCGGACCGCCCAAGCGGTTCACGATATCGTTGATATCCGATCCGTTGGACCCGGCGCCCCCGCGGCCAGACCCGTTCTGATTAATTGCCATCCGTATTTCCCTTTCCGCCGCCTACAGGCGGTCCTTGTCGAAGTAGTCCGCGTCGCGCCAGTCGCCGCGCCAGCGGTAGGCGTGGGCGTTCTCGCGCGACCAGTCGCTCAGGTGGCGCAGGATGAAGCGGCTCATGTCGTCCGCGAGCGGCTCGATCGGCCCCACGCGCCGCGCCTCGGCCGCCTGCTCCCAGAACGAGTACGCCATGAGGTAGAACGTGCCGGCATCGACGTAGTCGCCCGGGTAGGCGGGGTCGTCGAACCAGCCGTGCGTGTCGGGCGTGCCGTTTTGCTCGCACCACTCCGCCACGTTGAGGGCGAGGCTCATCAGGGTCGCGTAGTCTTGCGGGTCGCCCGAGGCGAGCGCCTCGTGCAGGTTAGACATGGGGCCCTCGGCGCCGTAGGCCGGGTAGTACAGGTCCCAGATCCTCGACGCCGCGTCGTCAGTAAGCTCCATCTGCGAGGGGCGGTCGCCCAGGCCGTCATCGTAGACGGGCGCGTTGGGATCCTCCCCCGTGAAGGCCCCGACGCCGTAATCGAGCGTGGAGGCGCTGTTGCGGGCGCCGCGGGCGGCGCGGGCCATGGAGCCGAAGACCGAGTAGCCGCTGTGGTAGCCGCGGACCGTCTCGGTGACGAGCCGGCGCAGGCTGAAGTTCGCATGCGCACGGTCGCGGGCCTCGCGGGTGGCGGCGGAACCGCGGAAGAAATACGTGGCGCCGATGATTAACTGCTTAATGATCAAGCTCAACGGGCCGGCAATGATTTCCGTCACAACTACGAGAAGACCGATGAATACAACGGCGGCCAAAGCGAATGGATTGAATGCGCTATACCCCGGCGCCGGAAGCCCCGTATGCAACACATCGTCTCCGCCAACGTTCAAGTACATGCGGTACCAAACCGAGCAGAGCCCCCAAACCGTAAAAATACGCAGTGGGAAAAACCGAACAATGGTGGGAATCGCGTCCACGATGCGCGAAAGATTGATGTTAAAGCGAGGGCGATTCGCGCCCTCGTTGTTTACCGGAGTAGCTGCCTCCGGATCGCCCGGAAGAGGCACGCCAGCGCGTCGCGCACGCAAACGATCGAGCCGCTCCTGGGCGGAAGAGGCTTGTGCCTGCGATGCACCTGCCGAAACACGTGTTCCCGCCACCTGTCCCGCAGCCGGCGTCGCATCCCCCTGCTGGTCATCAACGCGAGAGTTATAGAGGCGCGCAAGTCTCTCCTGCGCCGACATGCCCCCTTGCTGGTTATCGTCTGCCATGTGTTCTGCCTTTACCTAATTAATAATGGAAGTGTGTCTGGGCATAGCGGTTAAGTGCATACCCAAACTCCCTGGTCATCGTCTTGATGGTGTGCGTCTCCATCTTTCTGGTCTGAGGATTACGCCGATTGAAGACAAACGTGGGCATAAACCCGCTCACTTCCTGGAAACCGCTCAGCGAATTAAAGGGAATGATGATCGGCGGATTGGAATTACCCGGAGCGAAAAGTCTACCCGCCACCGCCTTGCTGTTGCCTATGCCGGGGACGAGCATCTTGAGCGCGGGGTGATTATCGAGCGTCGAGCCCTCACGCTTGGCGACAATCTCGAGGTGGTTTTCGAAAATCCTGATGGAGCACGGGCGTCCGTCATACGAGCCCAAGCCCTCATTGATTACCACGTCATTCCGGATTTCGCGTTGCGCCATGTTCGAACGAGAACGTGCATTCGTCTGAGAGCCGCGCTGGGACGCCACGTTCTCAATACCCAACATGTCGTCAAAAGCGCCCATGGCACGTCGCTCGGTGCCATGAAGGCCATCGTTTCTCCGCGGCGCAGCCGAATTGCCGGCATTCGGGCCGGCCCCCGAATAGCCTCCCGGAATCAGCTTACGAAAATTTAAAGTTGGCATGGTTGAATTTCCCTTTACTTAATAAAACATCCGATGAGAAATACTACGGCGATAATAGCGCCCACCATTCCGAACGCCTGAAGAACCGATACGACGCCCCAAAGCAAAAACGCGATGACCAGCGGGCCCAACCAGATCCAAGACCATGACAGTATTGACGCGGCGCTGCCAGGATGTTCGTCATCGCCCAGCACGTAAATGCAGATGAGTGCATCAACGGCGATAGCGGAGACTACCTCGATTTTGGCTATCACATCACCGTCAATGAACACAGTGCCCATAAACCCAGACGCACTAATCACGGCCGACGTGATAAGCAAAAGGCGAATTGCCAATCTGCCAAGCCTATCCATAACTTCAGGATCGGCGTAGAAGGCCTTGCCTTCAGAACCAAACGAAAAATCGGTTCCCTGTGTCATCGGAAGATCTTCGTCAACGCCCACCATCAAGAGCTTTTCCACCGTTGCGCCCGTGCGGCCATCAAAATCGACGAGTTGAACCAGACGGCTTTCGAGAAGATCTGCGTTGGCCGCCAAATCGCTGTCGAGCGATTGAACGCGGTCAACCGCGGAAAAGGAACGGAGCAGGTTCAAGGCCAAGAAGCCGAAGATTCCAACAAACGCCGCGACCAAGAACAGTACTGCGAGCGGGGCGAGGGTGCCACACATAACGATGAACTGTCCAAAAGAGCCACGTGCGCATAGGATGGCAACGAAGTAGATTACTGCCACAACGCATGTCCAGCGCAGCACCCGGCTCTGCTCTTTCTTTACAGCTTCAATACGCGCGGCAGTATCAGCGATGCCTTCGGTCATGCTGTAGTCCTGAGTATCCCGTTGGATAGCACCTTCGAGCGCGCCATCTGCGTCGTTTCTCTCGTCCTCGAGAAATTGAGAATAACTGGCGGAAGGCGTCAGGTTCGCATGAGCCAAAAGCCTGATTCCGATGCCATCGAGCAGCTGTTCATCCGCACCGCCTGCAAGCAGTTCTGCCACATATCCGCGTGGCACTGTCTCTCCTCGCGCCTCGGCACAGAAAAGAGCATTCAACGTAAGCGGTCGAGTAAGAAGAACGTCCCTCGTCTGCCAGCCATTCACATAGGGAACAGGTGTCACCTCCATGTCGGCACGAAGCTTGCTGCCTTCGATTCGGATATTGGACCCCGCTTGCATGAGCGAAGCAACCGATGCTTGCGCCGAAGGAGATAGGCCGCGAAGATTGACGATTGCGGATTCTCCGGCAGAGCCCGGAAGTGCCTCGTAAAGGGCGGTGTGCTCGGAAAGCCAAATCCAGCCTGCCATATTGCCGTATTTACGGTAGAACGCTCGCACGGGAGCCTTGTTGTCGGCAACACGGTCCATGAAATCGAGTACGACATCAACGTCAATTGACCCTCTGCTCTGAGCGTCACCACGTGCCTTAATAATAGCGTCCATGGAAACATCTCCTGCAAAGAGCAGGAAGAACTCATCGACAGCACGAGACGTTGAGCAAGTGGCAAAAAATGCCCGGGGGTTCCCGATGAGCCTCCTGATCTCTTGCTGGGCCGCAGCATGAGTTTCCAACTCGTCGAACGTAAGGAAGCCCTTCAATAGGCAGGCAGCAAAATGCGGGCCGTCGGAAGCAACGGCAAGATCCTCAATTGCCTTGATATTCTCGGCAATAGTTGCAACCGAATCGTCGTGCTCGCCTTGGCGGGAAAGAACGTAGGAAAGAAAGCCCGAGGGGAGCACACCCATAGACTCGGTGCCGTCAAGCCCCGACTTCACCGCATAGCGATCTATTTCTGCATTTGCCATGTTGGCAATGCGCGCCGGAAGATCGTTTTTGCCAGCGCCCAGCGAAACATCTTCGCCGCGCCACGAAATGATCTTGCCGCCCGACATTTCGTAAATCACACATGCGAGGTTGAAATCGTAATTCGGTTTTTCCCCGCCCTTCGCTTTTGCCTCGGTAATCTGATGAATCTTGGTCTCAAGGTCATTTTCGTTCCATTTACGCATCTGACGCTCGAGCTGCCACTGCTGCATGCGCTGTTTTGCCTCGTCCCAATGAGACGCGAGTCCGCGAGCGAGCGACACAGGATCGGTATAAAGCCTGCCAACAAATTCATACGGCGCATGGTCACTCTTGAAATCGAAGATGGGCAGCTGACGATAGAAGTGGTCGGGGTCAGCGATCCAGTCTTTAATTTCTTCGTATCCGAAGCGCTTGTTTGCAAGCTCAAACGTAAGGCCTTGCAGTAGATTGCCCAAGGTAGCGTCATCAGGGTGAGTGAACTCAGCAGGTTGACCCGCGTCCTGAAACTCGAAAAACGTGTCGTCCTTCAAACGCTCATAGAGCGGGTGGACATTGCCCTCATAAAGAGTCCAAATGGTATAGCCAAACGAATACCAATCGTTGCGAGGGTCGACCATTCTGCCGTGACCAGGCGTATACCCGTTTGATCGCGTTTCGGTTTTAGTCGTACGATTATCAATTCCGGAAAGAGAACGAGCGGACCCATAGTCGCCAAGTGCGATTTGCTTATCGTACAGGTAGACATTCGACGGTTTCACATCACGATGAACGATGCCAAACTCGGTGTGTAGTAGGTTAATCGCTTGGCTCAGCTCCGGAATCACGCGACTTTTAACCATATGCTTGCTGCGGGGTCGATCACTGAGGCAGGTAGCCTTAGGAGTGATGGCAATATCCCAAAGCTGAGGAGCTATGGCCCCTACTTCAGTCGCGCTCAAGCCCTGGTGCAAATAGGCAAAAATAGGCAGCAAATGCGTTTCTGACACGGGACGACCATTGAGGCTCATGACGGCACGCACAGTCTTCTCGTATTCCGTGCGGTCTTTTTCTATAAGAGGCCGAAACACCTTGGCAACACATGCTAGGCCGTCATCCACCCGCTCGGCAGCAAAGACCGTGGACTGACCACCATGACCGACAACTTGGCCCAGGTGAACAATAAACTGCTGGCCATCATGCGAGGTAATCGTCACATCTTCTGGGACGAAGGGAGATGCGGGCACGGAGGAAGCGGCGCGAACGTCCCCACGAGAAACAGTCACCGTTTCGCCATCGGGATTTGCCACCGCACCGCGTGGGACCGTTATCGTTTGACCGCCAGAAGCGGCAGATCGCGGCACCGTTACGGTCTCGCCCGCCACGGACGTCACCGGCCGGGAAACCGTGACCGTCTCGCCGACAGCGGGAGCAGCCATCGGGCTTGCAACCGTAACGGTCTCGCCACCAGTCGCAGAAACCGGATGACTTACCGTCACCGTCTCGCCGTTTGCTCTAGGAACCAAGCGACCCACCGTTACCGTCTCGCCTGCCGACGGGGCGTCGCCGCGGCGAATGGTCACCGTTTCGCCGGACACCGGAGCAGCGCCTCGGCGCACCGTCACGGTCTCACCCGGTACAGAAGCCTGATTGCCGTGATACACGGTGACCGTTTCACCGTTTACGGGTAGGTCCCCACGGCGGACCGTCACGGTTTCATCGTTGCCGGTGCCACCATCTCGGTGTACCGTTATCGTCTCATCAGACATCTTTATTCCCCTATCTCAATCACGATCAGCGTCGCGTCATCCGTCGAACCGTTCATTCGGGCCTCGGCATACAGCTCCTCGCACAGCTGCGCACAGGTCGAATCGCTCGCAAGCATCTGCTGCAGGCGCGCAAGGTCAATCTCCCCATCTATGCCATCAGAGCAGATTAAATAGCGATCGCCCGGAAACAACGTGGTCGTATTGATCTCTAAGTTTCGTCCGCCTTGATTAAGACCGACCGCCAGCTCAATGCAATGCGAGACCGACTCATCGCTGTACTCAAAACCAACGCCACCCAGGCGGGATTCGGGCGTATGGTCGTAGCTCAATACCGCAAGTACGCCATCGCGCAAGCGATACACACGCGAATCGCCAGCATTAAAGATTGCGGCAGACCCATCATGTGCCACCATAAGCCCGGCAACCGTGGATGCGGCAACGGGCAGGCCATAACGGGCCGCATAGGACTCAACATCATTCTCAGCGCGCTCGCCCGCCATACGCAAACGATCCTGCAGGACATCAATCGAATCGGCTTCAAAAACCTGAGTCGCCTGTGCAAACGCCTGAGCAGCGAGCGTCGAGGCGGCCGCTCCGTGCCCGCCTTCGCTCACACCGTCAAAGACTGCCATGCAGCCCATCTCGCGCTCGCAATCGCCCACCAGACCATAGCAAAGGACGTTGCCGTCAAGAAGCAAACGGTCCTCGTTGACGGGGTGATTGGTTCCCGCTTGAGTTTTTGCTGCAGCGATAAACTTCGTCATCGCCAATCGCCTCCCATCGATTCGGGCACGAGCTCAAATGCGATATGCGCATCATCGCCCTCGCCCTGCGGCACGGCGCGTGCCACCATACCGGGGCGACCGCGCCACTCGGCGCGGTGTTCAAACAGAAAATCGGAAAGCCCGTTAAGGTAGCCGCTCTCCACCAGGTTGCCAATGCCGCGGCCGCCCTTGGCTTTGACGGCGTCCGTCATGGCAATGGAGTGCAGCAGCTCGCGGGCGGCATCGGTCGCCTCAACCGTAATATCGGGCTGTGCCTTATGCACGTTGCGGTTGACGGCATCGATCTTGGAATTGAGGATCTGAAGCGCCACGGCGTCGTCGATAAAGTTGAAGATGACCACGTTGTCGCCGATACGGCCCAAGAACTCGGGCTTAAACTCGCGATCCATCTCGGTGCGTACGCGCTCACAAATCTCGTCATAGGGCGTGTTGGGCGCGATGGTATTACGAACTTCGTTGCCCTGCGCATCGATCTCAATCTTGGAAAAGCCGATGTTGCTCGTAAAGAAGATGACCGTCTCAGAGAAGTACACGGTATTGCCCTGGCCATCGGTCAGGCGGCCATCTTCGAGGATCTGCAGGAACTTGTCCATAATGCTGGGCGCGGCCTTCTCGATCTCGTCGAAAAGAACTACCGAGAACGGATTGGCCTTGACCGCATTGGTCAGCTGACCGCCCTCGGCATAGCCCACGTATCCCGGAGGAGCACCAAAGAGCTTTTGGTCGGAGTTCTCGGCACCGTACTCTGACATATCAAAACGCAGCATGCTGCGCTCGTCGCCAAAGAGGAGCTCCGTAATGGCCTTAACGATCTCGGTCTTACCGGTACCGGTGGGACCGCTCAAAAACAGGACGCCCTTGGGTTTAGAGCCAGACGAATGGGTAGCACCCGAAAGGCCCATAACGGAGCGCTTGAGCACAGTGACGGCCTTCTCAACGGCCTCGTCCTGACCCTTTACACGGCGCTTGATCTTTGCCTCGGGATCCTCTTCGAGCTTCTCGAACATCTGCTGCCATTTGTTCTCGCGAAAACCGTACTTGTAGACGTCGACGAGCTTGGGAAGGATGGCCTCGATGGAAGCCTCGGGGTTTTGCATGTCGCGCTGGTACATACGCTGCAGGCCCTCGAGCTCCTTAACGCTCATGCCGTCCGTGGTATCGATAAAGCGGCGCACCGCACGGTCATCGGAATCGGACAGCGCCTCACCAAAGCCAAACTTGCTTTGGATGTAGGCCTCGCGCATGTCGCGGTCGGGATGCGGCAGCGTGATGGTGCGCAAGAAGGGGTTCTCCTCGATAAACCACACGGGCAGGTTGCGCACGTTATCCGTTACCAGAATGAGCGTGTTGACAGCCGTGCGGTTAATAAGGCGCGCCTTGCTAGCGCCAAGGTACAGATTAAGGAAAAACTGCGTCTCGTCGGGCATAAGACCGGTCGAGGAGGCAAGCAGACGCGACGCCATGTTGACGATCACGCAAAGCGGCTTAGCCTCGGTGCCGCCATCGGGATTGTCGTTGTATTTAAGGCGCAACATTGAGCGGATAACCTCGCCGTATGATGGCAGGCTCGACTGCTCGGTGGCATATGCTTGGCGGCCATCGGCGATACAGGCGTTCGCCTCCATCATGCGGTCGTCGCTCTTGGAAGCCTCGTCGTGCGCCAGCGACACCAGGCGCTTGCAATCGACGTTGCCCATGCTGCTCGAAAACAGCTGGATGGGATCGAAATATGCCACGTTGTACTCAACTGAGCCATTGGCGTCTTCGAAAAGGCCGCGCACAACCTCGGCGAGCTCCGAGAACTGAAGGCCGCCGTCAACCACATCGGGATACTTGTCGTTCACGTTGCCCTCAAGGATAAAGAGGCTCTTCACCCCTTTAAAGTTGAGCATCTCGCGCTGCCAGGATTGGCGCTCGAAATCAGTTGCCATGTGTTATACCTCCTTGACAGGAAATTCGTGGTGGTAGCGGTTAGCAATGCCGACGGTGTTAACAGTGCCGTCCTGAACAAAGTTCTGAAGCTGACGAGGCTGCTGAAGATACTGGTCGTAGTCATCGTGCGGGCGGTCGCTCAGATAGATCACGCGCTGATTAGTCGAGCCGCGCAGCGCACAATCGGGCACGTTGAGCTCGTCTACGTACGGACCGTCGATCAGCACATCGATGAGGGACTTAAGCGTCTCCCACGTATCCGCACCGATCACTTGCGGCAACTCTTCAAACGTGAATCCGGTGTAAACGAGAATGTCGTCGTAGGCACAGCGGATCGTTGTCAGCAGCTTCACGAGCTCTGGTGCCTGCTCGAGCGGATCTCCACCCGAAACTGTCAGTCGATGCACGCCATGTTCGCGCGCCGTATCGAGCAACATCTGCGCAAGCTCATCAACGTCGACATCCTGCTCGGGCAGCTGCATCCTAAGTTCGGGCGAGATACATCCGGCGCAGTGCTTAGAACAGCCGCTAGTCCAGATTGCGATGCGCTCGCCTGGCCCCAGAGAAACGACAGGCGCAAGCATCTGGCTAACGAACATCCGAGTAATCCTCGCCGGGGTCGAGCGTACGATATACGGCAGACGTGCGCGCGAGCGAACAGCCACACTCTTCACAGCCATCCCCGACCTTTGCGCGCTCATCGGCAACAAGGTGTAGACGACCACACTCGGGACACTCGACAAACCAGCCCTCAACGCCGGCAGACGGGCTAGCGGCTGGCGTGGCGGGTGCCGCAGCGGGCGCGACGGCCGCAGGCCGCGGCGCAACCGCCGTCTGAGCCTGCGTGGGCTGCACCGCAGGAGGCTCCTCCACGGTGACCATCAAACGTAGCTGGGCAAACTCACCAGATGCCGCCGGGATCAGCAGCACGTCACCAGTATGGATCTGCTGGGACACGCCGGGGGCCAAATTAAGAATCTGGCCACCGCGCATAATGGCCGTTCCATTATTGGAACCCTCGTCGGCAACCAACCAGGTACCCTGTTCAAAGCGAACGCTGGCATGCTGGCGAGATATTGCAAAGTTCGATGCCATGCTGGGAAACGCGTTACGCCCAAGCACGGTCATGCCCGTGAGACGCAGCTGCTCACCCATAGCTGGATCGGCAAGCGTAAGCGCAGGAACCGCAGGAGTAGCTGCAGCATTCGCCATGGGCTGCGGCGCGGGCTGAGGCATTGGCGCGGGCGTCGGCTGTGGCGCGGCAACCGGAGCGGGTTGCGGAACGGGCATGGGGGTAGGCTGCGGTATCGACATAGCCGCGGGCTGCTGCGCGGGCGCAGGCATCGGTTGTGGGGTGGACATCGGTTGTGGCACGGGCGCCGGCTGAGGCATAGGCGCGGGTGCCGGCTGCGCCGCGGGCACGGGAACAGACTGATACACCTGCTGGGATGCAGACTGTTGAACCTGTGGTGTACCACCCATCGAAGAAGTCGCAGGATAGACGGCGGGCGCTGGACGTTCACCGCTTGGTGCAGCGAGATCTTGCACCGGAGCGGCAGGCGTCGACGGCGCAGGTGCTACGCCGGCGGGACGCGGAGCACCGCATTCCTCGCACATATCGCGCTCGTCATCATTATCAAAACCGCATTCTGGGCATTCCCATGTCATGATTTACCTCATCTCTCTTTGCTTGAGCTGGCTTGCTTGGCGACGGTTACGCAGGCGGCGCTCCGCATCTGCGGAAGGCACAGGCGGCACGTAATCGTGCGGATGAATCTCGACGGCGGCAGCGGGATTCGCGGCCTGCGTGGTCAATCCTGCACCCTCGGCCGGAACGGTTACGCCGTAGGCCTTAAGATCCTCTTCGAACTGTTTGTAGAAGTCACAGAACTCAATCTGGTCCCTATAGACCTTCTCGACAGTCGCTTGATCCTGCGGCTTCATGTCCTTGATGATGGTCGGATTATCAGGATCCTCAGAAAACTCCTCAGGGTTGGCTGCGACAACGCGGATGATGAGTCGATCTCTTTTCGTGCTGCGCAAAAGGGCGATGGCCTTGTTCTGCTTGGTGTCAAACATCAATCGCCAGGGCTTTCCCGAACCCTCCATAACGGCATAGCGAGTAACGTTAATACCGCGAGCAGCCATGACCTCGTTGATAGAACGCTCGATATAGTCGTCTTTCATAGCATTGACAAGGGCAGCCTCCGCTTCATCGTTTGCAGCATAGACATCTTCGATCTCGTGCAATTGCTTAAGCGGCAGACTCTTTCCGTAACGGTTGTTGGCACGTTCGATGCGCGCACGATACTCTTCATAGACTCGGTGCCGTTCGCTCGATTCATACGTAGCGTTTTTTACTACGTATTCAAAATCATTCATCATCTTCATCGCCGCCAGGCGATCATCGACGCGCGAATCAGGCCCAAGTGCATCAAAAGCGGCGCGAACACTCTCAAACTTTGCAGAGATACGGTTTCGAAGGGGGATATCGAGCGCTTCGTCCTGCATAAGCGGCGTAACACGTCCCGCCCAAGTCTCAAACGCGCGAGCCGCTTCTTCGAGCGACCCTTCCTCTTGTTTAGTTGTTGATTCGGTAAGGTAACGGAGTGCCTTCTTCAGGTCCACTCCGCCGCCGGGACCAACAACATAATTCGTAATTTCCGCGACATGCTGGGCGCGAAGGCGCTCGGCAGTCTGGACAGCCTTGAGTTGAGCTTGCGACTGCTGAACGAACTGCTCTCTATGCGCTTCCGAAACCGTTGAAGGCAGCAGGGCGCTAATCTCCCCGAGCAAAGCCGGGATCTTAGCGCGAACTGTTTCGGCATAACGCATGTTTACCGCTTGCATTCCACTGGGCATATTATCCAATGCCTCTTGGGAAAAAGCCTCAACACGAGCATCGATCAACCGATCAAAGTATGCCGAAACCGAACCATCGTGTCTTCAATCTTAGAAAGCGCTTTGGCTTTTATTCCAGCCAGAGAGCTCTTATATGACTGAATGGCCGCCTCAACGCGTTCCCGCTCCAAGTCTGCCAGGCTTTTGCTACGCTGGGCCCAAACAAACTCATCCTGCTCTCGCGTAGTCATCTGGTTCCACTGTTCCCGCGTGATCCCATATGATGCGCTGAATGAATAGCTCATATCGTTCCCCTGATTGCCGACTTTAATTGACCTATTTCTACCGCCGACTTGCGCGATTCTGTTGCGCAACATTGGCGAGCGGCAGATTTGTCGATGTTGCGCAACAGAAGGCAGCGGCCAGCGCATATCCTGCTAATGGAAGAAAGGACGAAAGCGCGCCATGACCGGATCCTACGAAGAAGTTCGACTCGTCAAGTTTCATACGCCAGCACTGCTCTCCGAACGTGAGCAGGCTGCGGCACGGCGTCGCTTTTGCACGCTTCTCGTTCCGCCGCAAAAGGGCGGCTTTGGCGGCAACGCCTATGTCCGCCGCGTCCAGAGCGGCGATCGCGCTTTTGAGCTCGCGCTTAAGATGCCGCGCCCCGATGCCCAGCCCGAGCAAGAACAGCTCAACCGAGAAACTTTGGAAGAGGAGTACCGCACGCTCTCCGTCGTATCCAACCTAAGGGGTTTTCCCGATGTCTACGGTTTTGGCTACACGGCAGACGGAACCCCGGCGCTGCTTATGGAGTGGGTTGACGGCGTCTCGCTTCTTGATGCACGGCGGGCTCTGAGTGATGGCGCTGAAACCTGCCCCGGTGATATCGTCGCCGCGCTGGGTCTGAGCGTGCTCAAGATCATCTTGTCCACGCAATCGCTCGACACGCCCTTTGTCCACCGCGACCTCTCCATGCGCAACATCATGCTGCGTCACGATCGCATCCCGCTCGAGGAGCAGGTGTCGAGCGGCTATTTTGACATCTGCCTGATCGATATGGGCAGTGCCAAGCTCGTTAAGCCCGATTTTTCCTTTACCGTCGACGTCAACGCTTTTCGCGGTGCCACGCCGGCATACGCGGCACCCGAAATGCTGGAGCGGTTTAAGGCCGACCCCGGTGCGCGCGACAATCCCGCCGTCGACATCTATGCGCTGGGAAGCATCCTCTACGAGCTTTATTGCGGACGCGCCCCCTTTGAGGCGGAGCTCAGACGCTCTGGAGATCACGCGCGCCTCAAGCGCACCGTGCAGCCGCAACCCCTTACGCCCGCAACTCCCCGCGAGCAGGGCTTGGTCAACGCGATTATGGCTTGTTTGGCAGTCTCGCAAGACGCACGCCCTTCGGCAAACGAACTCGCGGCGCGCCTTGAGCCTTTCGCCCGTACGGGTGCCCCGCGAAAGCGCCGGCCCGTAGCGGATCGCGGCAGCGCTACCGTGCGGACGGACGCCACCGTCCCCACCCGCACGGTTGCACAGGCGCAGCCCGCGTCTCGACCAGCCCCATCCACCGAGACAGTCCGCAGCGCCGAATCCATGCGTCGCGCGCGCCTTGCCGTCAAACGTCAACGCACGATGGCACTCACGATGGTGATTGTTGCCTTGGCAGCAATCGTGGTCATACTCGTCCTCGCATCTGCCGGCATGCTTTAGCCGGCAGTAAAACCAAAGTCAGCAAATAGGCCCATTTGCAAAAAGCGGTGGCCGGCGCGAGTCGGAAAAAAAACCCGCCCCCCCCCCCCCCCCGAAGGCTAGGACCGCGCCCAACAGAGAAATTAAATATA